>JAYUGC010000068.1:0-14256 GCA_043767805.1 Pseudomonadota bacterium
GTTTCAGGCGGGGAGGTAGGAGCCGCTGCGGAGCTCTTTGGGGGCGGGAAAGGTGACGTTTTCCTCGCGTACGAGGCGGGAATCGACTTCGGCGCCGAAGCGCTTTTGGAAGTAGTCGACGCATTCCTGAACGACGTCTTCGGGAGCGCTCGCACCCGCCGTGATCAAGACGCGCTCTTTGCCGGCAAACCATTCTTCTTTCACTTCGCCCACATGATCGATGAGGTACGAGGGCTTTCCCAAGTTGCGCGCGATTTCCGCCAGCCGAAGGCTGTTGGAGCTGTTCTGGCTACCCAAAACGAGTACGACGTCGGCTTCTGCGGCGAGTAGCCGCACGGCCTCCTGCCGATTTTGAGTGGCGTAACAGATGTCGTCTTTCGCGGGACCAATGATGCCCGGATAACGGGCTTTGAGCGCGCGGATGATCGCGCCCGCATCGTCGACACTAAGCGTGGTCTGGGTCAGAAAAGCGAGCTTCGTGTCGCGCGGGAAGGGGAGCTTCTCGACGTCTTCGATCGTTTCGATGAGCTCGATGTTGCCCGGCACTTCTCCCATGGTTCCCAAAACCTCGTCGTGACCGGCGTGCCCGATGAGCAAAATGCGGTAGCCCATTTTCACGAAGCGCAAAGCCTCGAGATGAACCTTGGTCACTAGAGGGCAAGTTGCGTCCACCGAGCGTAAGTTTCTCTCTTTGGAGAGCCGGCGGATTTCGGGCGCGATGCCATGCGCGCTGAAAAGCAAAGGCGCTCCCTCGGGCACTTCCTCGACGGAGTCCACGAATTTCACGCCGCGCTTGGTGAAGCGCTCGACCACCGTCCGGTTATGGACGATCTCGTGATAGACGTAGACGGGCGCCCCGAAAATTTCGAGCGCCTGATTGAGGCTTTCGATGGCCATGTTGACCCCGGCGCAGAAGCCGCGGGGGTTCGCGAGGAGCACTTTCATCGAGGCCAGTGTAGGGCGATCCGTGGGAATGGGCAAGCCACCCTCACTTAATCGGCCGAACGCAGATAGCGACGCCCGTCGTGATGGTTTCCCCGGTTTTGGGATCGCGAAAGAGCACGTCGTTCTGCGGATTCTCCGGATTGTAGCGGCCTCCCGAGTCGTTATTGAGAAGATACACAGCCGACCCGTCCGACCAGAGCATGCGGGTGTAGAGGTCCTCCGCGTAGAACCATTTTTGAGCTTCGGCCCGCGGATTACGTTGGCGTAACTGAGCCCGGCCCCAGGCCCGGTACCATTCCGCCGTCGCTTTGAGCTGATCGCCCGTGGGAAGCTTCCAGCCTTTCAAGCCTTGGGCTTCACAGAACTTCGCGCCGTTCGTATCGTCGATGGGCGGACGAACAGCCGAGTAGCTCACCGAGAGACCCATGGGTTTGGCTTTCGCGATGCCGGATTCTTTCAGCCATTGTTCGCCGGTTTTCGTCGGGTCGCATTTGCGAGTCTTCCTGTTGCAAGTGAAGCCGTTCGCGCAGTGAAAACGGAAATTATAAACGGACTCATTCGGCTTGCTGCAGGTCGCGCCTTCCGTATCGGCGTAGCGCAATTGGCAAACAGCGCGCTCGCGGTTCTTATTGGCCACGCAGTTGGAAACCACCGAGCCCGCGAGAAGACCGAGCTTCACTTCATTGCGGCAGTCGTAATCTTTGTAGCAGGGACTCTCCGGGATTTGCAGGACCCGGATCATGCCGGAAACTTCCTGAGCGAGAGCGTCGGTCTCCCGGACTTGCTTGGCGTAAGCGCGGCAGACGTCGAGCTTCGACTCGAAAGCCTCGCCTTGTCTGAACTGCAGAAGGGCGCCGTAGCGCTTGGCTCCGATGGCCATCGTCTCGCCGATTTCGACCGACGTGTTCGTGCCGAACTTCACTACCTTAAGATCGAGTCCCGCCGAGGCGCCGACCGATCCGAAGCCGCGGTAAGTGACGGTTTTGGCGACGACACAGTACATCGCCGCGTCCCGGGCGGCGACGCCCGTGGAAGTGAGGATGGGCTCCGTTCCCGGAGACAGCGCATAAGCCGAAGTCGTGTAGCGCGAATCGAAAATGAGACCCGCCTTCGCCTCGCCTTTGATGATGCTAAAGAGATTGCCCTCGGCCGACACCGTGACTTGAGTCGCGATGTTGTCGAACGCGTCGTAACTGAGCTCCGCGCGGGGGAAAACCCAGACTTCTCCCAGATCGAGATCTTTGGTGAAAAGTTTCTTCGCCTCGAACACCGATTCGTAACTGGAGCTAGAGCTCGCGACGAGGTGGGATTTCAAGCCGGAAGCGATGTCCTTAAACTGGGCGCTGACGCTCGCCAAGCCGCCCTTGACCGCGTCGATACTCTGCTCGTGCGCCGCGATTTGTGCGTCGAGCGTCTTGAACTTGCGATAAATCTGATCGAGCTGCGCTTTGAGCTCGGCGACCACTAGCCGCTGCGATCGGGAGAGCCGGTCGATGCGATCTTGATCGACCGAGTTGCGTCCCGCCGCTTTGTCGGCCGCGATCTCGTTTTCGAGCTTTTGCAGCTCGATTTCGATAGTGTCGAGACGGGTCTGGCTGGATTTCCAGTTATCGTAGGCCTCGAGTCTTTGGAAGAAGAGCAAGCCTTCGGGGGGAGGGGTCGGCTCGGGGTCGGCCGAGAAGAAGGCGAACTGCTCCGATTCCGCGCGCCGGCTGGGCGCGCCCTTTTCGATTTGATTAATCTTCTGGTTTACCTCGCGGAGCTCAGTCCGCAGCGAGGCCACGGTCTTTTCACAGCCTCGGCAAGGAGCCTGAGCCTGAGAGACCACGCTGAAAAACGCAAACGCCAACCCTACAAATCGAATCATTAGTACCCCCCTAGTGATTACGAACTAGGGATTGTTACCCTTATTGATGCGTCGCGGTCAACGCGAGGTGCTATAAAATCCTAAATAAGAGGGAATAGGGTAAAAAATGCTGTAACTACGATATGTTATTGGAAGTCTCGCGACATTACCGTTTTGCGTCCGTCCTGGCGGGCCGCCTGAATGGCTTCATCACAAGCCCGGCGGAGCTTGTCGCTCAGAGTATCCATCACCTCGGCGGAAGTGCTCATGCCTCCCGATTTGGTCTTGATGTAGGCCTTCAACTTCGAAGCGACGATGAGAATTTCCTTTTCGAGGTCTTTCGATTCCATGCCCGGCTCGCTTTCTTCCGTATCTTGACCCGCCTGGTCCCGCTCCCACAGCTCGCGGGTCGGGGCGATTTTCTCGATGGACCAGGAATCTCGGTGGCGCACCATGGGGACGTGGCCGTCCCAGCAAGGCACGCTACAAAAGGCGAGTCCCAGACGCTTCGTATTGCAGGTGCTGACGTTGCAGACCCAATACTTGCCGCCGAAAGGGATCGGCTTCTTGCAAGAGCTACACTTTTTCCAGTCGTTGGTTTCCATCGCTTTAAGCGGAGGAAATATCTCACGGGGGGCAGGGTCAGGCAATTGCCGGAGTTACGACGCCATATCGAGGCGCGAAGGCCCCTGGCTGAGGACGAGGATGGTGAGATCGCGGATGCGCTTTTGGTCGGCGAGCGGCAGGTGGTATCCGAAGCCGATGTGGTTTCCTCCCGCCTCGATCACCACGGTGGTTTTCTGCCATCCGCGCCGCTGTCGCAAGAGGCAGTTCGTGATGAGCTCCGCGGGAAGCTGATCGACCGGGTGCACTCCCCAAGCCGTCTCGCGGTTGTGCTCCACGCCCGACGGCGACAGGCGAATGACTTCCCAGCCGAACGCTCGCTCCGCCGCGCGCTGAGCCGCTCGCAACGTCAGTAGGACGAGAGCCGCGGCCCAAAGAGGACCGAAACGAAAGACGGTCCAGTACGCGATGGTCGCGAAACCAAAGCACCCGAGAGCGTGAGGAAGAGCGCCCAACCGATCCCGGAATTTCAGCTCGTACACTCCCGGCTCGGCGACAACTTTTACTTTGTTAGAGAACTGAAAGTTCACGGGATCTACCCACGCCGCGAGATCGGTCAGAGATAATTTCGCATCGACTTCGCGGGAAGGAAGCTTGATGAGTCCCTTCGTCGTCTTTTGCAGAGCCGGAACTCCGAAAGATTTCGAGAAGCGGCGCCAGGTTTCATCGAGCGTCCGCCAAGAATAAGATCGGAAGAGCACCACGGATTTGGAGGGATCGGCGTGTTTTAGGATCACTTCGTAGTAAAGCTTGGAACGTCCCGCGCGTCCGCCGGAGTAATACTTGATTTGCTTTAGCAGGCCTTCGTACTTGCGGGCGGACTCTTTCCAATGCACCCGGTTTCCCATGGTGATGGCGTCGCATTCCACTTCTTCTTTGCGCAGGGTGAAGTGCCGGTGTGAATAAAAACGGCTCGCGCCATAGACGAAAAAGCCCACGCCCACGGCGAGAAAGGGAAGCCGGAGCAGGACCGAGCTCCAAAGCCAACCCACCGTTCTGAGATCGTTCAAAAGAGCGTGGAGCGGAAGCGCGATGGCGACGAGCCCGATCGCGGTCCAAAGCGCCGCGGTCCACCGGTTGGTGCGCTCGCGGTAGGACATCGGAAAAGTGTCCTCGCTCGGCGTCCACCGAATGGCGTTCGTTTCCCAGGTGGGAGGCGTCGAGCCCGATTTTTTTTGAACATGGGATGGCACTTCAGCGACTTATCGGCGCAGTGCAGCCAAAACTTGAAACGCGCGTTTCCGGCGGATAGCGTCGATTTCATGGATCTGCCTAAAATCACCGCCCATCAAAGAGAGTTTGTGACCGCGCGAGAGTGGGATCAGTTCCACACGCCCAAGAACCTCGCCATGGCTCTCAGCGGAGAGGTGGGAGAGCTCATTGAAATCTTTCAATGGCTGTCCGAAGCCAAGGCCAGTCAGGTAATGAAAGATCCCAAATCGGCAGAAGCGGTGCGGCACGAAATCGCCGACGTATTCTTTTATCTGATACGCCTCGCCGACGTTTTAGGAGTCGATGTCGAAGCCGCCTTCTGGGAAAAGATGAAGCTCAATGCCGCGAAGTATCCCGTGGATAAGGCCAAAGGCAGCCACGCCAAGTACACCGACTACAAATAGACGTTAACGGATGGTCCGGGAGGGGGAGATCTAATAGCTTTCCTCGTACCAGCAACCCGTGACCGCCCCTGTCCGACGGCGAAAGCCGATCTTGAAGGCGCGGACGATCGCTTCTAGAGTAACCCCCCAAGGGAGGAACTTTGCAGCAATACCTTGGCCTTCTACAGCACGTCCTGGAAAACGGAGAAAAACGGCAGGATCGCACTGGCACCGGAACGCTCAGCACGTTCGGCTACCAGATGCGCTTTGATTTGGGCCGTGGTTTTCCGCTCGTCACGACGAAGAAGTGCCACGTGCGCTCCATCTTGCACGAGCTGCTCTGGTTCCTTCAGGGAAACACCAATCTCGAATACCTCCACACCAACAAAGTCTCTATCTGGGACGAGTGGGCGGACGAAGCGGGCGATCTCGGGCCCATCTACGGATTTCAGTGGCGCAAGTGGGGCGCGGATTGGGCGTCGGGCAAAGAGGGCGGTCCGAAGGCGCGCCCGGGTGTCAGCATCATCGATCAGATGTCGCAGCTCGTGGAGGATTTGAAGAAGAATCCCTTCTCTCGCCGTCATATCGTGAGCGCCTGGAACGTTTCCGATATTCCGCGCATGGCGCTACCGCCTTGCCACGTCCTTTTTCAGTTTTACGTGCATACCGACGGCCGGCTTTCCTGCCAGCTCTACCAGCGGAGCGCGGATATTTTTCTGGGCGTCCCTTTCAACATCGCGAGCTACGCGATGCTCTTGATGATGGTCGCGCAAGTCACGGATTTGAAGCCTGGCGAGTTCGTCCACACCTTGGGGGACGCGCATCTTTATCTCAATCACCTGGATCAAGCGCGCCTTCAGCTCTCGCGCGAGCCAAAGCCGCTCCCGCAATTGAAATTAAATCCCCAGGTAAAATCCTTGTTCGAGTTCAAGTACGAGGATTTCAAGCTGGAAGGCTACGAGCCGCATCCGTCCATCGCGGCGGAGATCTCCGTATGAAGCTCTCGCTCATCGTGGCGGTGGCGGAAAACGGAGTGATCGGAAAGAACAACACGCTTCCCTGGCGTCTTCCCGAAGATTTGAAACGATTCAAAGCTATCACCTTGGGACATCCCATCGTCATGGGCCGCAAAACCTTCGAGTCCTTGGGCCGGCCGCTTCCGGGTCGCTTGAACGTCGTCGTGACTCGCAATCCCGACTATCACCCCGAAGGCGCGACCATCGCGAACAGTTTAGAAGACGCTCTTAAAAAAACGGGGGACGCCGAAGAAGCTTTTGTCATTGGCGGCTCGGCGCTTTTCAAGGAAGCGCTTCCCAAAGCGGATCGGGTTTATCTCACGCGTCTGCACCGGGCGTTTGACGGCGACGTTTATTTCCCCGAGTCGGAGTTCGGAAAACTTTTCGAGACCGCGAGTGAAACGCGGCATGAGTCGAAGGGAGAGAGTCCCTTTGCGTACTCGTTTATTGAGGCAAAGAGGCGCCGTTAGCCGAGCCTTTTCCAGCCCGCTTCGGAGCGGGCGCCGTTTTGGAGACGGGCTCGGCGGCCACTTTTCTGGGCGCGGGAGCGGGAGCCGCCGTCCCCGGCGAGCCCACGACGATCGGCAATGTCTTTTGAATGTCCGGATTCTCTCTTAGGGAGACGATCAGGTGATAGGTGCCCGGCGTCGCGGGCGCCGTATAAGAGTAGTAGAGGGTGCTCCTGCCGTTCGGCCTAAGGCTTCCTCCGTCCGCTTCGAGTACCTTCCAAGAAAAAACGCCCGAGTCATAACGATAGGTTTGTTCGCGCTCGTTCAAAACGCGCGCGAACACCAGGCGAGATTCTCCGGGACTAAGTTTTACGTCGCTAGGAACGATCTCGATGGGACTCGGCCTATTGTCGACCTGAATGGCGGGGCTGGGGATGTGCACTGGCTTGTCAGCAAGCGACTTCGCGCTGCGGTAGGAATAGCCCGCGACGGCAACGATGATTATCGCAAAAAGCAGAATGCGCTGACGTAAAGGCAATTGATCCCTCCGCTTACTCTATCGGCAGAGGGAGAGCGGCGCTTGATTGCCGGTTTTCTAGCAGTTTGGCTCGGCGATCCAGAGGTGGAAGCGGCCTGCTTCGTAGCGCTGAAAGCCCGGCTCCGGTGAGACGGCGGGAAACGGAATGGCCTTCGGATCTTTCGAAGCGCACTGGTCGGAGTCGCCCGTGATGAAGTCCCCGTCGCGAGTCAGCTTCAAGCAATGCGTCTCATCGCTTTTTAGCCAGGCGGTCCCCTTTTTATCGACGGAGAAATCCTTGGGGCCATAGCCCAGGTGATTGAGATCGCGAGACGGGGAAGGGGGCTCGGAAAGCGTCTTTCCCGTATCCGGATCCACGACGCGCAGGCAATGGGAGCAACCTGCCATCAAGGATCCATCCGTAAGCTCCACGGGGCCGGCATTGGTGGCGACGATGGGCCGATCCTCGTTCATGCCGACGACGGCGACCGGGCCGAGCCCGCGGCACTCGTCGGTTCCCACCTTGCGATGAAACAAAACCCTAAGCGCCCGATCGTGGCCCTTACCGGGTTTGCCGCGTACCGAGAACGTCAGCTCCTCGCTGCCGTCTTTGACCAAACGTTTTTTCTCAAACGCCTTAGGGCCCGTCGTATTGAGATCCATGACGACGCAAGTGGCGCTCTCGCACTTGGAAAGCAGCACGAGGGTCTCACTATGGCCATCGAAGGCTAGGAGGACGAGGAGCGTGAAAAAGCGGTACATCAGGGCGATGGTACCACAGGGGCCGGGGGAGCCGTCTTATCCGAAAAAGTTACCGGAAGGACAAGGGCTTGTTGGAGCAATGCTTGGTATTCCTCGTCGGAAACTTCGATGACTCCCAACGTCTTCAAGTGCTCGGTAAGAAATTGCACTTCGAGTAGCTGAAAGCCGCGCTCCTTCAAATGCTCCACCAAATTGAAAAGAGCGACCTTCGACGCATCCGTCTCACGGTGAAATTTCGACTCGGCGAAAAAGGCGCCTCCCAGGCTTACCCCGTAGAGCCCACCGACGAGCTTCTCTCCCTGCCAGACTTCCACGGAGTGCGCGAAGTTCAACTGGTGGAGCTTGGTATAACCCTCATAGAACTCATCCGTGATCCAGGTGTCCTCCCGGTCGGCGCACCCTTCCATCACGGCTTTGAAGGCTTTGTCGAAAGTCACTTCGAAGCCCGCGTGACGAATCGTCTTCTTTAAGGACCGCGAGGCGTGAAAGCCTTCCAGCGGAAGGATCGCGCGTGGATCCGGGCGCAAGAAAACGATTTTTCCCGTGTCGGGATCAGGCATGGGAAAATATCCCAAGGCATAGGCCTGACACAGTAAGTCGGGACGCAGTGGCTTCACGTCTCTGAGTTTAACAAGGGTTAGCGGTAACTGGGCCACCAGACTCGTTTGGAACGATTGCCCGTTAACGTTAGTAGAGACGCTTCAACTTCCTATAAACCTAAAATCACCGAGGAACTCACAAATGACACGCTTACTCGTCTTATTGGCCTTTGGCTTCTTACCCTTAGTTTCTTTTGCCCATGCCCACGAGGGTCATGACGACGGCTGCCAGTCCGCCGCGGTATGTCACGAGGACGGAACGTGTTCGGCCAATAAGAAAAAGGCCGAATGCCCTTGCTGCGACGAAGTGTGCAGCTGTGACTGTTGTTTGGATGGCACCTGCGGCGAAGGTGGCTGCGAAGACTGCGATTGCAGCGGAGAAAATTGTGCGGTCGTGGCACCGGATTGGGATCAATCCCAAACTGGAACTAGTTTTAACGCGAGCCTTCTAGCCTAAAAAACTTGGCAAGGGCTTGCATAGGTAATTAGTCAGTCCCCCCAAGGACTAAGTTAGTTGCCGAAACTGCTAAACGATTCAATCAAACCCTTCCTCATTACCCTCAAGCGGCGTACCCGGGATTGATACCGGGTACGCCGCTTAATTTTTTCAATCTAATCCTCAGTCTACGGTTTGCCGATACGCCAGAAGAGGTAGGGTGCTAATGAAGCGTTCATTCAGTGAATTTTTTCGTGTTCGAATAGCGTCCATCGTGACCGACATCCCTCTGGATCACGACGTTTACCTGCTCATTGCGGAAGAGCCCATTCTCTTTCGAAAGAAGGGTGATGCCATCACCGAGTCGCGAATGAACGACTTGGTCGCCTATCGCCTCAAGGAAGTCTTGGTGCCGCTCGAGCAGAGAGACGCGTACCGTCATTCGCTCACGCAAATCATTCGCGACACCGAATTGAAACGGGAAATCCGCGGAAAGTTCATTAAGGAGTCCGCGTTCAACCATGTGGACGACCTCTTTACCAAGCCCGACGTCAGCAGCTTTTTGAAAGAAAGCCGCGAACTCGTCGAGGAAATGGTGAACTTCATCTCCGCCGACATGGAAGCCGCCGCTTCCCTCATGCGTCTTTCGACTCACGACTACTACACCTATAACCACAGCGTGAACGTGGCGGTCTATTCCATCGCCATCGCGAAACGCGTGTTTGGCGAGGAAAAGAACACCCTCATCGCGGCTGGTCTCGGGGGACTTCTCCACGACATCGGCAAACGCAAAATCGATATTGCTATCATCAACAAGCCAGGGCGGCTTAGCCCCAAAGAGTGGGACGAAGTGAAGAAGCACCCCGATTTCGGCATAGACCTCTTGAAGGGGCTGAACTCCATTCCGGATAGCGCCCGCCGGGTCGTCCACGAGCATCACGAGAACGTGGATGGGTCTGGTTACCCACAAGGCCTCAAAGAGGATCAGATTTGCAAGCACGCCAAGGTGGCGGCCATCGCCGATGTCTTTGACGCGTTGACTACCAAGCGGCCATATAAAGAAGCGGCTACCGCCCAGTCCGCCTTGGAAATCATGTACGGGATGCAGCCGGGCAAGTTCGACCCAACCCTTTTCAGCAAGTTCGACACCAACCTCGAGAAAAAGGGAGTGCTCAAACTAGCTAAGGATTTCGATCCTTGCTCACTTCATTCCAAGATTAAAAAAGTGGGATGATAAGATAGCGGCATGCGGTTAACCGATCGGCAAGTTCGGGACTTTTTTGAAGTTGGCTACCTCGTAGTCCCGAATCTTTTTGGCTCCGCGGAAATTCAGGGGATGCAGGAAAGTTTCGACCGCCTGCAGAAGCTCGCGGCCACGGTCGGCTCCACCCAGATGGTGAAGGGCGCTCAGTTCGTGGTGGAAGGCTCGCGCATCGATCGCGTCGTATGGTGCGGCGGCGCCGATAGCTATTTGCTAGAGATGGGCCTGGACCCCAGGCTTACCGAGCCTTCGGCCCAGCTTTTGGGAAGCGCCACCATGGATCAGCTGATCAATCAGGCGCATTTCAAGCTTCCGGGCGATGGAGTTCAGTACGAGTGGCACCAAGACAGTGAAAAGCGCCGCTATGGTTCCGACGAATGGACCGACGTGAACGGCAAGGGAAGTTTCGTTCAGACCATCACCGCCGTCGACGAGTGCGCGCCCGATAACGGCCCGCTGCTCGCTTGGCCGGGCACGGTGAAGTGGGGCCACGTGTACCTCGATAGCCCGAATCCCGATACGCCGAAGATCGACGAATCGAAGTTCGTGCCCGTGCTCATGAAGCCGGGCACCACGCTTTTTCTCCATCCGTACACCGTGCACGGCAGCCGGCCCAATATGAGCCAGCGCTCGCGCCGGGTTTTCATCAACGGGTACTGCTCTCCGGGTGCTAATCGCCGCGTGTACCCCGGCGAAGGCGCCGGACGGCGTATTACGCTCACGAAGTAGTCCCTCGATCGGGGCCGGTCACGGGTTGCTAGAGGCTGGTACGAGGTAGGCTATTAGATCTCTGCCTTCCGCACGCGCCGTTAACGGCGGGTCCTGGAGGGTAAGATCCTAGATCCCAGTAACCGGTCCTCAGCGAGTGGCGCGGGGTAGCTTGTCGACGAGGAAACCCTTGCCTCGCCATTCGGCGAGAAAGGCTCTTGCATCGTCGAGGTCCGGCGCCGTGACCTGCGCTAGAGTGCCGCTGTCAGTTTTGCGCAGGCCTTCGAATATACGAAGCGCATTGAACTCGCTCTCGCTCAAAAACTGCCGCCACTCTGGCGTCTTGCCGCCCTTTTTCTTCAGGTAGATCGCCTGGAACGGGAGATGCCCAAAGGCTTGGCTCTCTTTATCGTTCTTGGGATTGGGACCGAGTACCGCGCGTGGGCTGAGCACGAGCTGCTTGGGCACTTCCCAAAGCTTCGCGTAATAGTCGAGCAGCTCGTCCCAAAGATCGTCGAGCGTCATGGACTCGTCGCTCTCCTCGAGATCGGAGGGATCGATCTCGTCCTCGAGCTCCTTTGGCACCATCAAAATGCCGGCTTTGTCGAACTTCGGCGCTTCCAGCACATTTTGCGCGCGCGCGATTTCCCAGAGGCGGTCTCGGTTCTCGGAAACCTGAGCCGCGCAATCGGTGAAGAGCTTGATACGGTTGGTCTGCTCGCCCCAAAGAAATTTCAAAGTCTCGGCGGACCAGCCGCGAGTTTTGGGATCGGTCGTATCGTCGATGTGAGAGGCGAGAGAGTCGAGTCGCTGGTAATAAGCGGGAACGTCGAAGCCGCAGCGGGCGAGCGCCCACTGGCCAATGGCGACTTCGGTGTAAGAGACGACTTCTTCCAAAGCCATCCAGAAGGCGTCCCCCGCGCCTCCGTGGTCGTTCAAACAGAAAAACGTCGAGCAGACCCCGTTTCTAAACGCGTAGATGCGGCACATGCCGGAGGGCACTTCGAGCAAGGGGCATTTCACCCTCGTGGTCGAATCAAAACGATTCTCGTGAAGGTCGTGGAGGTAATCGATCCATTGCCCCGGCGAGCGCAAAAAACCTTCGGGCACGAGATAGCCCAGCTTATCCATGCCTTCCAAAGTGGTTTTAACGGACTGCGATTCGGCGGCGAGACCGAGAAGAAAATTCGGCACCTGCGGATGATAGGCGCAGCAGCGGTAGAGCGGGTCGTGCGACTGAAAGCACGCCATCGGGCAATTGCTGCAGGTCGAGCGCCGCTCGCGGGGGAGCCGGAAATTGAGCGCCTCCTCGGGAAGCAGTAGTTTCCAGTACCCGGGAACACTGTGGCCGCAAAGTTGGAATGGCTGCGAGATGGGGTCTTGCATGATGAAGGCTCGAAAAGGCACCCGGGCTCTTTAAAAAAAAGCACCGGGTGCTCGAAAGGAGAGATTATCTACCGGCTTGGGACTCGACGTCGACGGTGATCGTCGCGCTCATCTCAGGTCCGTAAGACTGATGATTGCCGTCGGCGAACTGAAGGGTCAGCGTATGCTTACCGGGCTTCAAGTTGACCTCGGTTTCCGTCTGACCTTTGCCGAAGTGAATGGCGGTGTCCGACGTGGGAACGACCGTGCCCTTGGTCAAAGCTTTGTGGTCGATCAAAAGGTGGTGGTGGCCCGTGCCTTCTTTCGGAACGCCGGCCGGGGTGACCGTCATGCCTTCCACGCCCATCTTCACCTTGAACTTGGTCGGCAACTTCGCGCCGTCCTTCGGCTCCACGAAAAAGACGTGCGCTTTACCCGCACGCGTGGCCGCGCCACCGGCGCCGGCAAAAGCGGTCGTAACCAGAGTTAAAGCAGACAGAACGATTAGAGAGAGTTTCAAGCAAGACCTCCAAGGATTAAGAACGGCATAAGCAAAGAAAATAAAGAGGTTATTGTCAATCTTCGACGATGAGAAGTTCCAAGAGGATAGGGCCCATCACGGTGTCGGTCGAAAGGGCGGCGGACAGATCCCCGACGGCTATCCACTCAACGCCGGTAACCACGTCTCCTTCGGGAGGATCCGTCGGGTCCGGGGCGGCTTTCGAGTCTTTCAGCTCGGCTCGAAAGAAATGCGTGGTGACGTCGACGTTGATGCCGTCCCACCTATAAAGGTAACGCCGCACCACCTCGGAGCCCGGCAGGATCCGGACGCGGTAGCCGGTCTCTTCCCAAGTTTCCCGTTCCGCCGCTCGTTCGGGAGTCTCATCCGGCTCGATGCCTCCGCCGGGCGGGTAGGGGCGAATCACGCCGGTCTTCGGCTCGCGCAATTTGACGACGAGAAGTTTGCCCTCGTGCACGCAAAGCACGGACGCCCGCTGACGGGTGTAGGGACAATGGCGACAGCCCTGATGGCAGCAAAAACCCCGGGCCTTGAGGTAAGTCTCCGTAAATACCCAAAGCCCCTGAGGATCGACGTAGTAATCGACTCCTTCAATGAGGGGTTTTTCGGCGCTCATGACACAGGTTTAGGGTAGTAAACGCGCTAAGTCACGCGTTGACCCGGCCGAGAAGGCCAGGCTAGAAATAGCCTCCCATGAAGGTCACTTTTTACCAATACGCGAAATGCGACACGTGCCGAAAGGCGGCGAAGTTTCTCAAAGCCAAAGGCGTCGAAGCCGATGTCCGGGAGATTGTGGACACGCCTCCGCCTCTCGCCGATTTGAAACGCATGGCGGGTTACGTGGGTAGCGTGAAAAAGCTCTTCAACGTTTCCGGCCAGAGGTACCGGGCGCTCGGCCTATCCAAAAAACTTCCCACCTTGAGCGACGCCGCCGCCCTGAAGCTACTGGCTTCCCAGGGAAAGCTCATCAAACGCCCTTTCGTTCTCTGGGACAAAGGCGGGCTCGTCGGATTTCAAGAAGCGGCCTGGAAACAAGAATTTTAAGAGGTGTCTCGTGAAATCCATTCCCTTTGATTTCGTTCTCGAGCGGCTCGCGCCGCTAAGGCCCTATACGAATCCCATGTTCGGATCGTTTGCGGTGTATGTCGGCGAGAAAATCGTTCTCATCCTCCGTCAGAGGGAGTCTTCGCCGCAAGACAACGGAGTGTGGCTCGCGACCACCGAGGAGCATCACGCGAGCTTGCGCCAGGTTTTTCCCCGGATGCGCTCCATCGCCGTATTCGGTACGCCGGTAACCGGCTGGCAGGTGATTCCGGAAGATACGGCCGACTTCGAGGCCGCCGTGGAACGAGCCTGTGATCTCGTCTTGAAGGGCGATCCGCGGATTGGAAAGATTCCGGGCTCCAAAAAGAAGAAAGCGCCCGCCAAAACAAAGCCCAAGGCGAAGCCGGCCAAGAAGGCCAAGGTCAAGCCCGCGAAGAAGATCCGCAAGCCGGCTTCGGCAAGCAAACGACGAACCGCGTCCGCGGGTGCTCGACGTCGAGGGTGAGTGTCCCCCCGTGGGCCTCGACGATACTTTTCGAAATGCTTAGGCCCAGGCCCGTACCCCGCCC
>JAYUGC010000069.1:0-14156 GCA_043767805.1 Pseudomonadota bacterium
CACCCCAAATGGGGCATTAGAAAATAAACCCGAAGGGAAGTCACAGCAGACACTTATCGCAGCGCGATAAGTGATCAATGATGAGCCCCGGGGAACGTGCGTATCGTCTCGGGAATATCGCGTTTAGGGAAATGGCGAACGACAACTTTCTCCACCTGACGTTTCGGCTTATGGAGACTAAAAAGCGAACTGTATCCCTGAGGAAGATAGAGCTTCCTCGCATCCACTTCCGCAAGGTAGATCAGAAACTGAACATGTCCTTTCCTCTCAGAAGGCTCACGCCATACGAAGATTACGGGCCATCTTCGCGCGCTTTGCTCCGATCTCGACTCCGATCGCGGCGAGACCTAGCTCGTTAGCGACAGCGAGTACGGTTCCATGCCCACAAAAGGGGTCGATCACCGTGCGCGTTTTCGTCTCCGAGAGGATAAACCGACAGGCCACGAGACAAGCTTCGTCCCCCATGCCCCGAGTCCAAGTCGTTTCTCCCGCCGCGGGCAATACGTCCGCCGTTGAAGCTGGGATCTCCGCGCGCACGCCGCGCGAAAAGCAAAGCAGGTGCGTGTAGCCCGGCCTTCCGAATGAAGTCATTCCAGGTGGCATCCGACAAACTATCTTGTGCCAGAGCAGGGCGTGTCCGAGAGATTCCGCCGCCTTTTGGCAGAGGTAAGCTTTGTCCACCCACCCGCCTTCGCGCTTGATGTCGGTCTGATAGAAAATCGAGACGCCATCGTCGGGACAACGAGACAGGACGAGAGAGACCGCGCGTATAAACCAAGCCTTCCACTCGTCGAGAGAAAGCTTCGGAAACTCCGAGGCGTCCGGAAGCGACGTCACGAACGAGCATCCGGCAAAGACCGGAGAGGCTTCGAGAAACTCTAGAGCGTCCTGATTGTGAACCGTCCGCAAAGCGGCTTAGCCGACGATGTCTTCGCCGCCGTCGACGCCGAGCGTGTTACCCGTGAGCCAATGAGCGTCGCTTTGGACGAGGAGCGAGATGCAGGCCGCGACATCCTGAGGCGTCGTTAGACGCCGGTAAGGATTGCGAGCGCTTGCCTGCTCGATCATGACGTCGTTACCGGGAATTTTTCTAAGCGCCGGGGTGTCGGTCACGCCCGCGCGGATCGCGTTGACCGCGACGTTCATCGGGGCGAGCTCCAAGGCGAGCTGCCGGCAATGGGATTCCAGGGCCGCTTTCGCCGCGGAGACCGCGCCATAGGTGGGCCAGACGCGCGTGCCGCCCGAAGACGTCATCGCAAAAATCCGGCCTCCCTTTTGAAGCATGTTGTTCTCGACGAGCGCCTGCACCCAGTACACGAGACTATGCGCCATCACGTTGCAGGTCATGTCCATCTGCTCTTCCGAGAGACGGCCGGCGGCTTCGGGCGCGACGAAAGGCTTCAAAGAACCGAAAGCGAGGGAGTGAACGAGCGTGTGGACGCCATTTTCCGCTTGAGGCTTCAAGGTGGCCAGCGCTTCAGCGCGTTTTTCTTTGTCGGCCGCGTTCATGTTGATGAACATGGCTTTCACGCCGTTCGCCTTGATCTTGTTGAGCACTTCTTCCGCGTGCGGCTGAGTCGTTTTGCGATCCATGTGAATGCCGGCGATGTTCATGCCGAGCTCGGAAAGCTTCAGGGAAATCGCCTCGCCGAAACCGCTCGACGCGCCCAGTACCAGTGCCCACTTACCCTTCACGCTAGATTGACTCATCTGATTCCTCGTTAGTGCTAAAATTATCGGCCCGTGGTCTTGCCGGCGGGCTTCTTTTCGTCTTCGGGTTTTTTCTGCTCGGCCTTCTTTTCCGGCTTCTTCGCGAAGTCGGGCTTGGCCAGGTTGAGCTTCATGTAATCGTCGACTTTGATCTGCATCGCCAAATCGAGGCCGGTGCGGCTGGCGACGATCTTGTTGAAGCGTCGGCCGAAAGTGAGCGTGTGTTTCTCGACTTCCTTGTCGCCTTCTTTTTCAAAGAGCCGCACGACGAGCTCCGGCGACTTCAAGTCGCTCTGCGCGGTTTTCATCGGGATGAAATCGGTGGCTTTCGAGTCTTGAAGATTCGTCAGGAACGTATCGACCTGCGCGCCGTCCACGGTGAAAGCAGTGTCTCCGGGAACCTGCCAGTCGTTGCCCTTCTTTACCAGCTCGACGGGCTCCTTCTTGTGCTCGACCCGGATCTTGGTGACCGTGAAGCGATTGAATTTCGCAATCTGCAGATTGCGGTAATCGGCCGCCGGTTTGAGCAGGCGCTCGGGCAATTCCTTTTCGACTTCGGCAATGGCTGCCTTTTCCGAATCCTTAACGTAATACAGATCGCCCATTTTGGGGATGCTGAGCCGGCCGAGGAAGAGGGTGACCTTCTTCTTTTCGCGCCCGACCGTGACGATGGCCGTGGCCGCGGGCTTGGAGAGGCCGAACTTCGCGGTTTGCTTTCCGGTATCGTCGGCAAAACTCTTCGCTTTGGCTTCGACGATGGCGTTCAAGGTCTTGTTGACCTCGCCCGCATCCGCCGGAAGGCCTTGGCGTGCCAGTAGCCAGTCTTCTCCTTCGCCTTTGGCCAGGACGAAGGTTTCTCGCGGGGTTTGCACTTCGAGGCTATTGATGTCGCCCCGGGAAATCTTGAAGAGCTTCTTGTTTCTGAGTGCCGAAGGATCTTTGTCGAAGCTGGCTTTCAGATTGCGGCTCGCGGTGAGCACCGCGGGCTTGTCGCCCATCTGCACGTAAGAGTTGAATCCCACCGCCGTGTCGCCGCCCACCCGGACTTCCGTCCAGGGAGAGCTGCTGTCTTTGCGAGCGCGGACTTTGAGTATCGGCTCTTTCAAACCGAAAGGCGCGAGGTCTTTGGGGTTCTCGTCCACCGTGCGCTCGCTCTGCGTGCTGGTGAAAGCGGCGAGTAGCGTGCCCATGGTGGCCGAATCGGCTTCGTCATCGACGGGGGTGACCAAGTTCCAGTCCGCGCCGGTTTTTTTCAGGCGATAGACTTCGTACTTGGAAGCGTCGGGCGAGGCTTTGTCTGCCGCCGAGGGCGCTTTGAGGCGCTCGATCTCGAGCTCCTGAATAGACTCGCGATCCAGCTGAACCAGGTGTTTGGCGTCTTCTTGTTTTTTATCGCGCTCCGGCCGAACCTTCTGTTCGAAGATGAGATACCAGCCTAGCAGTATCGCGAAAACACCGAAAAGGATGAGAGTTCCGTTGACGCTCTTCTTCATGGTGCCGTCTCCTTAGAGAAACGAAAAACTACGAGGAAACAACTTCGTCGGTGAAAGGACCGGTGTCCTCGACCTTGCCAACGAAGCCCGCCGCGATTTCGCGCAGCGCGATTACCGCCGACTTGTTGCTGGTGTGCACGATCATGGGCTTGGAGCCCTTCGCCATTTGCTTCACGCGCTTGGCCGCGACGTGAATGAGCTCGAAGCGGTTCGGAATCTTTTCGAGACAGTCTTCTACCGTAATTCTGGCCATGGTCAGTACTCCTTGGAATGCGTCTTAAAAAAGCTTTCCTATCTTAAGGATATCGCTAGGGAAGTCAATGGAAGAGGCGCGCCAAGGCAAACGAGTGCACACGTAAAAGTAATGCAATTACGAGAGGTTGCTAGGCCGCTTCGCGGACCAAGGCTTCGAGGGCCTGGAGGAGGGGCGCCGGATTGGGCGGAAGCGGCTTCGAAGCGCTGTAAGCGCGGGCGCCCCAAGCTTCGAAAAGAGAGCGGGCGACGCGCAGCCATTCCTCTTTGATCGGGCCCGCGCCCCGGCGGAGGAGGTCGGAGCGGGTCATCGGGGGATCGGGAAACTTGCTGGCGAGAATTTCAAACGCCAGGTGATCGGCGGCGGCGAGAAATCCGTCAGTGTCCCCTCGCTGAAGCGCGTTTTGAGCGGCCGCAAGCCGGGGGCTCCAGGGATCGTCGTCGCGGCGGCGCCAGCGCGCTGCTAATTTTTCGGAACAGCCGAAGACGACCCAAGTGTAGGCGACGGCGATGAGTAGGAAGATCCCTTGGAGCGTCCAGAAGAACGCGGCATCTATCCAGCGTACGTGCGTGGACCATTGCGGGTAGGGCGCGCCGAACTCGACCGGCGTATTTTTCGCGGGACCACCGACCGCGTCCGGCGCCTTCAGGAACGCAATCTCCGGAATCGTGATGGTCTGATAAGTCGCGCTCACCGGATCGAAGTAATGGAAAGGGAAGGCCGGTAGCGTGATGTCGTCGGCGGAATGGAAGGCGAGCGTTAGCTCATAGCTCTTCGTGTAGTACTGAGCGGACCCCTGCGAGTAGGACTTGCGCGACAAGATTTCCACGGAGTCCATCTCGGGAATTTGAATATCGTTAATCTCGCGGAAGTTGCCTTCGCCCGAGAGCACGAATCTAAGCGTGGTGGGCTCGTCCTTTCTGAAAAGAACGGGAGCGCGCTCCACCTGCAAAGTGAACCGGCCCACGCCGCCCGAGAACTTACCGGCCATCGCGGGCGGAAGCGGGGGAAGGGGTTTGATGACGAGGGTCGGGCCTTCGCTGAGGAGAATCTGCTCGGGCGGCTGCTCTCCCCCCGCCCGCTGAGGGATACGCACGACGACTTTCATCGGGCGGATGATCGGGTTCTTTTCCTCGACCATGGAGCTGACGAGATAGGAGCCGACGACACTCTTTTTCCATTCCCGCGAGCTGAAATCCTGGAGCATGGGGATGGGGCCCTGACGCAAGGCCAGGTTCTCGCTCCAGAAGCCACGGAACTCCGGGAATTTCGCGACTTCCACTTCGAGGACGTCGTCTCGCCCATAAATGACGAAATGGGCGGTGACCGCTTCACCGGCGTAGACCTCAGGCTTGGTGAACTCGATGCCGAACTTCACGTTCGGCGCCCCTTCGCCGCGCGCGAAGCTCACGGCCAGAATTCCCAAAATCAAAATGTGAAGCCGGTTTACCATTGCTTGGCGTTCGGGTCCTTCGGTTTGCCTTTATTCTTTTTTTCCATCTGACGTTTCAAAATCTGCTGCTCTTCGGCCGAGATGACGTCGAAGACTTTTTTCTTTTCGCTCTCGGTGAGAGGCTGCGCTTCGTAATCTTTTTGGGGGCCGCCGCGATCCTTGCCTTCCTTGTTCTCGTCCTTCGGATCCTTACCGCCCTCTTTCTCTTCCTGATTCTGTCCCTTCATCTGCTGCTGCAGGCGGGTAGCGAGGGTGATGTTCTCGGAAATCTTCTGGTTCGTCGCTTTGTCGAAGGCGTCGTCGTCGGTCTTCGTATCGTAAGCTTCCTGATACACCTGCAACGCCTGCTGCGGATCCATGTTTCTGAGCAGTGTATTGCCGAGGTTGTAGAGTGCCTTCTTGCGCACGATTTTATCTGGCGTCACGAAAGCCGATTCCTGAAAATGCTCGGCCGCCTTGTCCATCTTGCCGCCCTTTAGCTCTTCGAGGCCCTTGTTGAAAAGAACGATGGCCTTGGTCTGGTCGTCCATTTTCTTTTCCAAGGGAGGCGGCTCGGGCTCCAGGGGAGGTTCCATTTCGGCGGGCACGTCGAAATCGATCTCTTCCGCGCGCACGGGATTTGCCGCGGCGAAGGCGGCGATGAGAAGCCAGGGGAGAAGCCCACGGATCGAGTACTGCCAACGGCCCAGGCAGAATTCCAAGCTGAAAAGAAGGAGCGCGAGGCCAAAGAGGAAGGGAAAGAGCTCTTGGTCCGACTTGAACTTAACCGACAGCTTGCCTAGCTGAAGGCTCTGCGTGAGCCGCTGTACCACGCGGCCCACTTCCGCGAAGCTCGCCGTGAAGAAGGTGCCTCCCGTACCGTCGCTCAACGCGCGCAGCGATCTTTCATCGAGACGCGTGCGCACCGTCTGGCCCCGGGGCTGTTGAATCGAGGTAAGCGAGCCCATTCCGCCCAAGATCATGAGCGAGGCGCCGCCGGTCGTGCCGACGCCGACCGTATGAATCGGGATGCGCGCGTCTCTATAGAGCTTGATCACGTTGTTGGCGACCGGAACGTGGCTTTCGCCGTCGGAAAAGAGAAGCACTTGAGGCGGGGCCCAGCCCGCGCCGTATTTCTCCGAGCTCTGCTCCATCTGATGGATCCGCTCGAAAAGCGTCTGCATCGAGACGGTGAAGTCCGTGCCCTGATTCGTCGTCATGCCGGGATCGAGGGCCTGCAGCATCTCTGAAGCCGCATCGAGATCGTTGGAAAGCGGCATTTGAATGAAACCGTCTCCGGCGAAGGGAAAGAGCGCGACGCGGGCGCCTGGGAGAAACGAGAGGAGCTTCTGGGAAAAGGCCACCGAGAACTGAAGGCGCGTCGGCGAGATGTCTTCCGCCATCATGCTGCGGGAGATGTCGAGCGCGAGAAAGAGGTTAAAGCGGGCGCTTCGGCTTTCCGTCGTCTGATGCCCGAGCTGAGGACGAGACAGGCCAAGCACGCAAAGGGCGAAGGCCAGCGTGGCCGTGACAAGGCGCCGCGAGGAATAGGACTCGGGCTGACGTTTGCCCAAGGCAAACATCAGCCACGCGAGACCCGCGATGCCCGCGAGTCCCCAAAGAAATTCCGGATTTTCAAAATGCAGCAACATGTTTTAGTCGGGCTCTACGGAAACGGGTTTCTTGCAAAAGATAGAGGGTCAGCATGAGAAGCGTCGCGGCGCACGCGGGCCAGAAGAACACCTCGTCTTTGCGCTCGCGAGGAATGCCCTTCACCTTGGTTTTCTCGAGTGAATCGATCTCGCGCAAGATGCGGTTCAACATGCCCGGATCGCGCGCGAGGTAAGCTTTGCCGCCAGTAAGGCGGGAAATGTCTCTGAGCAGCTCGGGATTTAGGTACGAGGGGACCTGCGCCACGAGCTGGCGTTTGCGGCCGAAGGGATCGTGCGAGTAGATGGGAACGAGCACGCGATCCGATTTGCCGATGCCGATGGTGTAAATCTTGATGCCGTCCTGGCGGGCAAGTGTTGCGGCGGTGATGGGGTTTACCGCGCCGACGTTACTGTCACCATCGGTGAGCAGGATAATGATGCGCGTTTTGGCTTTGGAGTTGCGCAAGCGGCCCACGCCGTTGGCGAGCCCCATGCCGATGGCGGTGCCTTGTTTGAGCTCTCCCGAGCGCATTTCCTCGACGGAGCTTTGCAAGAAGTCGTAGTCGCGGGTAAGGGGGCACTTCGTTACGGCCTCGCCGCCGAATGCGACGAGCCCGATGCGATCCTCGCTCCGGCGGCGGATGAAGTCGCGGATGACCGATTTGGCGGCGATCATGCGGCTCGGCTCGAGATCGTTGGCTTCCATGCTCTCCGAGAGATCGACGACCAGCATGATGTCGATGCCTTCCGACCATTTCTCGACCCATGAGGTCACTTGCGTCGGGCGGGCAGCGACGATCGCAAGTCCCGAGAGTGCCGCGAGAGTGAGAGCGAAGAGGCCGCGGAATACCCATTTCACCGGCCGGCTTCGCTTTTTAGAGATCTCGATGGGAGCGGACATGGCGATCAGCTGAGGCGCGCGCGCGCAACGGCGGCGGAACAGGAAATAGATCGCGGCGAGCAAGGGAAGTCCCGCGAGCAATACGGCTAAGGGATTGGCTAGGTACCACATGCTAGGAGGACTCGTTCCGTTTCGTTAAAGGCAGTTGCAAATCTGTCGGCGAGGTTCGCCTTGCGGCCGGTGAACTTGATCTCGTCGCAAGAGGTGAAGACCGGGACCAACGCGGTCGCGGTGGGCTCGGCGGCAAAGCGATGCGTGAACTCTTTGGTCGTCCAGGCGCGCACGGGAGCTTTGTGCTTGCGGGCGAAGTACTCTCTGAGCACCGCAGTCAGCTCGTCGGCAAAGGCCTCGGTCGCGCCTTGGCTCAGCTCTACTTTCAAGCGCAGGAGCTCTCGCTTCAGCCATTCAATCGGATCTTCTTCCGTGGGAGCCACGACCGCAATCGGCTTCGGCTTGAAGCGGCTGAGCCATTTGGGCAGCCGTTTTTCGATCCAAAGCCCGGCGTAGTAGGCTAGTGGCAAGAGCGACAGCCACATGAGCCAGTACCAAAGCTTGGAGGGCGGATCGAGAGGCCCGAACTCGTCCCGGATCTTCGTGTCGCCCTCGGCCCGGGTCGTCGCGATTTTCAAAAGAGTGGCTTCGGTCGAGAACGTCTGGCTTCCCACGCGGATTTCGACCGGCGGCAGAGTGACCGCTCCCGTCGAATGGGCGGTGAGCTCGTATCCCCAGATGAGGCTATGGTTCGTGCGCCGGTACGTCGTATCGAGAATCTGAAATGCCTTCGACTGAGTCAGGAAATCGTCGTTCACGGTGGGTGGCCCGCTTTCGTCGTTCCAGCCGGCTGCTTCGAGCGTGGCAAGGGGCATCTCGATTTCGAGCGTGGTGCGCTCTCCCGGCTGAATGATGGGCTTGACCAAGCGGAACTGTAGACCGCCCGGATCGGAGTCGGGTGATCTATCGTCGGTATTTTCCGGTGCGGGCGTGCTGCGCAGGGCAGACGGGGGCCTGGAAGGCGTGGCCTCCTGTGGACTTGGTGCGGCACTCACGTTAAACGCGAGCAGGGCCGCGGCCGCGGAAATACTGTACCAACCGTTGGAGATAATCATCCTTTGAGCTCAGGCAGAGATAGTCCGCCCTCGCTTTGCGTGAGATGTCTTCGAGTCGATTCGACAAATGAACTTGAAACTCGGCGAGCTGACGACGGGTCGTGGGCGAGTTGCCGTCCAGAAGCCAGTACTCGCCCGTTTCGGGATCGCGCACTTCGAAGACCCCTTTGAGACCCATCCCTCGTTCCGCGTCGTCGAAGCAATGTACGAGGATCACCTCGTGGCGCCGCGAGAGATGGCGGAGCTCCTGCTCGAAATCGGGAACGAGGAAATCGCTTACGACGAAAATCAAAGAGCGGTTCTTCAGCACGCTTTCCGCATGGAGCAGCGCCGGGCGCAGATCGCTCTTTTCGTCGCGGAGCGGCTGGTTCAAAAGATGGGTCAGGGTGACCAGCACCTGTGAGCGGGACCGAGCGGGGGGAAGATAGAGCCCCGACTTATCGTTGAAAAACATGGCGCCCACGTTGTCGCCCGATTTGACCCCGGCGAGGCCGATGAGGGCGCAGAGGTCTGCGTACATGTCTATCTTCCGCTTCTTGCCGAGGCCGAACAAAGACGAGCCGCTGACGTCGATGAGGAGCAGGATGTCGAGCTCGCGTTCCTCTTCGAAAACTTTGATCGTCGCCCGGCCCGTACGGGCGGTGACCGGCCAGCTCATGTGACGGATGTCGTCGCCCGCTTCGTAATGACGGAACTCTTTGAACTGCATACCACTGCCTCGAAAGGCGCTTCGGTAGTTGCCGTTAAGCAGCGCGGCCACGCGCCGACGGGCACGAAGCTCGAGCTGGGAAACGGCACGCAGCAGTTCCTCGCTAAATTGCAAAGACGGTTCCTTTGGTTAAGGGACTACGACGCTCTCGAGCAAAACTTTGATGAGATCGTCGGTACTGAGGTTTCGCGCCTCGGCCTCGAAGTTGAGAATGAGGCGGTGGCGAAGGACTTCGGGGGCAATGGCCTTTACGTCGTCAGGGGTTACGTAATTTCTTTGTTCGAGCAGGGCGTGCGCTTTCGCGGCGCGGTTCAGCGCGATGGTCGCGCGCGGCGAGGCGCCTATGAGGATGGAGCGGCGGAGCTCCTCGAGCTTGTCCGCCTTCACTTCGCCGGCCTGGATTTGCCCGTCTTTGCGCGTCGCCATGATGAGGCGCAGGATGTACTCCTTGATGCGCTCGTCGGAATAAATCGCGTCGAGGCGCGAGCGGATATCCAAAATGCCGCGGGCGTCGAAAACTTTGCGGATCGTCGGAAGCGACGGAACGCTCATGCGATCCAAAATCTGCCGCTCTTCCTGACGGGACGGATAGCCAACCTTGAGCTTGAAGAGAAAACGATCGAGCTGCGCTTCGGGCAGGTGGTACGTGCCTTCCTGCTCGATGGGGTTTTGCGTCGCGAGCACGAGAAAGGGCTCGTCCAGCTGATAGGTCGTCTCGCCGATGGTGACCTGCTTTTCGGCCATCGCTTCGAGGAGCGCGCTCTGCACTTTCGCGGGAGCGCGGTTGATTTCATCGGCCAAGACGATGTTGGCGAAAATCGGTCCCTTTTTTGGGACGAACTCTCCGGTCTCTTCGCGGTAAATCATCGTTCCGATGAGATCGCTCGGTAGCAAATCCGGCGTGAACTGTACGCGCTGGAATTTTGCGTCGAGCACCTGGGCCAAAGTTTTTACCGCGAGAGTTTTCGCGAGACCAGGAAGCCCTTCGAGCAGCACGTGGCCGCCCGTGACCAGGCCTATAAGTAAGGCCCGTGCCATATGCTCTTGGCCGACGATGACTTTGCTCATCTCGTCGAGCATGAGCCCGAGGTGCTTGGCGTCTTCTTGAAGCTTTTCGGAAGCGGCTTCGCTCATGGAGAACCTTTTTTGGAATCGGGTAGTTGGAGAAAACGGTTTGAGGAAGAAAGAGGAACGGAGAGCTATTCTTATTATACCGGAGATGAGGAAGGTGAGCGAATGCCGATTGTGACGTTTCTACCTTCGGGGCAACGAGTCGAGGTGCCCCTGGGAACCACGGTTTTTGAAGCGGCGCTGCAAGCGGGCTTACCCCTTGCGTCATCCTGTAGCGCCGAATTCATCTGCGGGAAATGCAATGTGCGGGTGGTGTCGGGTGACAGGTCGCTTTCCCTTCAGACGGATTCGGAGCAGGAATTGCTGCGTCGCGAAAATAAGCCTCCGACGGACCGCATTAGCTGTCAGACGATTATCCAGGGCGATTGCGCCATTACGACCAGCTACTGGTAAGAGCTATAACGAGGCGCGTAGTAGTGTGGCGGACCGCTTCAGGCCCATAGCGAGTAAGAACGCACCGAGCTTCGGGCCTTGCGGCTTAGCGATGAGGGCGAAGTAAATCTCCGGGAAGAACTGCTTCGCCGTCATGGAATGCTTCTTCATGATCTCGAAAAGCTTTCCAGAAAGATCCTCTTCCGAAACCCCGGCGACGGGAAGACTTTCTAGAAGCGCGACCACATCGCCCATCACGGCCGGAACGGTGGTTTTCACAGGGGCGGCCCCGGGCGAGCGGACTTGGAAACGGAACTCTTCCGGCGCGTACTCCGTAATCCACGTCCAAGCGCGAGTCGCGCGGGCGTGGAAACGGTTCTCGTCGTGATCGGTCTTGATTCTATCCGCATAGAAGGCGCGCGTCTCGGCGATATCGCCCTGATGGATCTGCAAAATATTGCAAAGGTGGCGGAACGGAAACTGCGCGGGCGGCTGCATCTCGGCGAGCGGCGGATCCGCTTTGAGGCGCGAGAGCTCGTAAATGCGCCGTTCGTAGGTGACCTTTTTTTCTTCGCCAGCTTCGGTGCCAAACGCGTAGCGCTCGGTGCGATCGTAATCGTCGTAAGTCTTGATGACGTCGAGATCGAAGGCTATGGCGAAATCGAGATTGGGCTTACGGCTCGAGAAAATCCAGCGGATGACCTCGGGCTCGTAAATGGCGAGCGCTTCGCCCAAAGTGATGAGATTTCCCGACGAGGATGACAGCTTCGAGCCGTGTCCCTTCGCGATGACGAAATCGTACTGAACGTAGTAGGGCGCCTGTTTGCCCCAGACCTGCTTGATGATTTCCTTGCCCGTGTCGAAAGAGCCTCCCGTCGAGGAATGATCTTTTCCGCCCGGCTCGAAATCCACGTTCTCGTGAGACCAGCGCATGGGCCAGTCCACGCGCCACAGAAGCTTCACACCCGGCTCTTTGGAGAAATCGACCGTGAAATCTTCCTTACAAATCTTGCAGCGGTAGCTGACGTCGTACGGTTCCTTGTAATTTATGTTCTCGCAGGCATCTTTTTCGCATTTTTTGCAAAAGACGCTGAGGCAAGTCCATCCGGCTTCGAGAGGCGAAGTGCGGGAAGCGTTCAAAATCTCGATGATCGTTTTTTCGTGTTTCAGCGCGTGGCGCACACCTTCGGCGTACTTGCAGGCCCGGTACGCTTTGTTCTGATAAATGAACTCGGGCTGGATACCGAGGGTACCGATTTCTTTTTCGAACTGGCGCTCGAAATGAGCCGCGTAGGAAGCGGCCCCGCCTTCGAAAGGATCCGGAATGGAGGACAAAGGCCGGCGCAAATGGGGCTGAAGCTTCTCGGGGTTGGGCAGATTGGCCGGAACTTTCCGAAAAGCGTCGTAATCGTCCCAGCTGTAGATGAAACGGACCTTTTTTCCCTTATCCCGCAGCGCCCGGACCACGAACTCCGTCGTCACGACTTCCCGGAAGTTTCCGATGTGGACCACGCCGCTGGGGGAAATCCCCGAGGCGCAGACGAACTCGGTTTTCTCGGGGTGGCGGGCGATGAGATCGCTCGCCGCGTGATCGGCCCAATGACTCGACGAAGAGAGGGGTTCTTGGCTCATAGATCCTTCAAACTGGCGGACTGCATTCCTTGTAATTCGTTTTCAGATCAATAACAATGGGCCCGCATGAAAAAGTGGGTCTGGCTTTTATTGTTCGGTTTGACCATGGCAGGTGGGTCCCTCTACGTGGTGAATCGAAACAAAGACAAGGAAGCCAAGCGTATTTCCGAACAGTTTAAGGACGAGGGCTCGGGCAACACCCAGGCGCCGCCGCCCCCCAGACTCGTGCAGCCGCAGGGCGCTCAGCAGCCTTCGCTTCCCGAAGCCCGCCGTGGCTCGGGGTCTTCGCCCCCGTCTTACCCGACGGATCCCAATATGCCGCCGCCGCAGCCCGATCAGTTTGGTAATCCGAACCTGCCGCCGCCTCAAGCGTTCGATAATATGCCGCCGCCCAGTCAGGCGTACCCCGATGCTCCGCCCGTTCCCTATATTCCGCCGGAGCCGGACGAGTTCGGAGAGCCGGGCGAGCCGCCCGATCCGTACGAAGGCATCGACCCGCAATACATTCCCAATTCTCCTTTGGACGGCGAAATCGTCCCCCCGCAACCGGACGGGGGATTCCAGTAAGTGGCGGTGGAACGGTCCATCGGCTGGCGCTTTTTGCTGAGAGGGACTGAGCGCGGAAGATTCTCGCCGATGACGCTTTTCGCCTGGCTCGCCATCGCGGTGGGTGTGTGGGCGATGGTCTCGTTTCTTTCCATCATGTACGGCTTTGAAAGCTCCCTGAAAGATCGGGTGCTGAAAGCCTATCCCCACGTCATGGTGAAACGGCAGCGCGGGAGCGCGCCCATTGCCGCCTACGACGCCTGGACGAAAAAGTTCACGGAAATTCCCGGCGTGACTCGCGTCGTGCCTTACGCCGAAGCGGAAATGATCGTGCAATCCGATCGCCGGACTTTGGGCGGCATCATCTGGGGCATGCCCATCGAGGATTTCGATCGCTTCAAGGCGGATGTGTCGCCAGGAAAGCTTCCAAACCCAGCGTCGAAAATCCCGCAGGTTTTGGTCGGCCGCGAGCTCGGTCATCGTTTGGCGCTCGAAGTAGGGGAGCAGCTCCGTATCGTCTCGCCCACGCAAAAAGGCGGCGCCATGGGGCTCGTGCCCCAGAGTCAGGTGTTTGAAGTCGCCGGTTTCTATGCTTCGGGGCACTACGAGTTCGATCAGCAGTACGTGTTCTTGATTTTGGAAGACGCGCAGGAGCTTCTGAAATGGAAGCAAGCCATCACCGGCTGGCATATTTGGACGAGAGACACCGACAAAGCGGAAGGTTTGCAGAAAGACATCGCCTCGCTCATTCCGAAGAACTGGGAAGCGGAAAGCTGGACGCAATTCAACGAGGCGCTCTTTAGCTCATTGAAGCTCGAGCAATACGCGATGTCTGCCATCATGAGCTTCGCGGTTTTGATTGCCGTCATGAACATCGTCATCACTTTGATGATGCACGTGACTCACAAGCGAAAGAACATCGGTATTTTGCGCGCGCTTGGCGCTTCAAAGGCGCAGATTAAGCGCGTGTTCTTTTGGCAGGGCGCTTTTCTCGGGCTGGTGGGGCTAGCCATCGGCGCCGTGGCCACCGTCTTGTTTTTGCTCTACTTACGGTTTTTCTCGCCGTATTTGCTGCCTGAAATTTATTACGATCGCTCGGTGCCGGTGGAGTTGCGCCCCCTATCCATCGGTCTAATCTATGGCATCGCGGTGCTGCTCATCTTCCTCGCCACTCTAGTGCCGTCGAGCCGCGCCGCCGCCATCGACCCCATCGAGGCCA
>JAYUGC010000070.1:0-5337 GCA_043767805.1 Pseudomonadota bacterium
TGCAGTGCCGAAAACGCCGCGCTGCGCGGCGAGCACGGCATTGCCCGGGCCCAACTGCAGGCTTTGATCCAGCGGGCCACTGAGCCGTCGACGCGGGCCGCGCCAGCGCTCATGGGGCGCACGAAGAAGGAAGCGCCCGCGGTCGAGTCTACCGACACGTTCAAGCTCGGATTCGCCGTGCCCGACCCGCTCGTATTGAATTGGCCCGCTCCGGTGGCGGCGGCGATGCCGATGGTAAGCCCCGCCGGGGGAGAGAACAAAACACCCGCCGAGTCCTTGACCCGAACGCGAGCCGCGGTCTGGCTGAACTCTCCGAGGCGAAGTCCCGTGAAAGCCTGATCGAGCTCCAAGCTATAAGGAGCGGGCCGGCTTTGAATGGTCCCGGTAAGCGTTCCCGTCAAAGTCGCCGTCGAAGCCGGCGCCGATACTACCGGTGAAAGGGTCAGATGACTCATCGTTTTTAAATGGAAGCTCTTGTCGTTCGAGTTCACGAAAGACAGCTGCGTGATGGCCGGTCCGGTGCAATCGTTCGTCGCGTACGCGGAAACTCCGGGGGGCAATCCCGTGATGGGCATATCTCCGGTGTAAGCGAAGTCCACGCCGACGGCGTCCCGGACGCCCACTTTGATTTCGGAGCCGCAGTAACCACCTTCGATATCGGACGGCGCCGTCACGAAACGCATCTGGCGAGCGGCACGGAAAGAAGCGACGAATTTCGAGTTGAACCCGAGCTTATTGGAAAGCGCCACCGCCGTGAATCCGGCGTTCAATAAGGGCTTCACGTAAAAGGTCGCGCTCGAGGTGAGCTTTGCGATGGTGACCGACGTCGCGGGCACGGAGCAGGCCGAGTCCGAGAAAAGGCTCACCGATCCGCCGGTAACCGAGATGGAGACCGGCTCCGCCGCTGCCACCAGCGCCACTTTGCCGTTCGCATCTTGAGAGATGATTTGAACGGCGGAACACATACCGACTTCCGCCGTGTCGCTCGAGCTAAGGACGAGCGTCTTCGGGAGAATCACATTCGGCGGGATGTAGCCCGGCGGATGATCGTCTCTTTCGGAAAAGGAGAGCGTTCCGAAATTACATCCGGAAAGCAGGAAAACGAGAGTTACGCGGCAAGCTGATTTGAGCACGGTGGAAAGCATGGGATTAAGCCTAAAGACTCCACTTTCCGTGCCAGGGCGTCAGGCTCACAGGCAGCTGCCGTTTGTCGTGACAGGTGCCGAAGTTTTTGACAGCCAAGCCTAGCAATTCATCAACCCCTTGAAAGCTCTTGGAAAACCACGACCGAAGGCTGGTCACCGCAAAATGAGCAGACTTAAGCAATCGGAAATACGTCAAAAATTGAGGCCCACATCGAGAACGATCACAGGCTGAATACCGTCGGACTTGATGTCGATGGTGGAGAAGTTCGCGTCTTGAATGTATTGAAGCCCCGCGCCCACGCCGACGTTGAGTCCCAAATCCCAGTAACCGCGCCAGCCGGCGGTCGCAAGTACCGCGAGGGAAGTCGACGATTCCACTAGCGCGGTCGTCGTCAGAGTCGCGACGGAGTCCGCCGTGTACTTGTACATGCCGAGCCCGACTTGAGTCCAAAATCCGCGGAAGTATTCGTTGTTGTAATAATTGAAAGTGAGCATCGCGCCGAGCGCGGTCACCGAGGTGGCGGTCGTCGACGTCTGCGAAAAGACCGGCATAAGGCCGATGGCGACGTAAGACCCGATACTTTTTTGCAAGTTGAGCATCGGAAAAAACGACGAGAGACCGGCGTGAATGCCACCCGATAAATTCCACCCCGGATTGCCGACGCCGCCTTCGACTTTATCGTACGAGGTGAGGAGCTTTGCCGCCGGCCGACGTTCCGGCTTCGGCTTCGCGGCGGCTCTGCGCTCGGTCCGGGGAACATCGGGCGGAGGGGTCAGCAACTCTTCGGGCTCTTCGATATCGTTGCGAGGATCTCTCTGCGCTTTGGCGGGCGCCGGCGCGGACTTACTGAAACGGGCGCCGTTCGTCTTGCTCGCCTCCGATTTCACGCGCGCTCCGCGGAACACGCGATCGCTCGGAGAGTCCAAGCGCACGATGGCGAGCTTGGAGGCGATCTTGGTAACCTCGCCGCACTCCACTTCCTCGCGCTCTTCGTAAACGCACAAGCGGTCTCCCACCTGCCAAGGCTGCCGATCGTCCTGGCTGACGGCGAGAATTTGCTGGCTCGATCCCACACGCAAAACCTCGGCACCGAAAGCCGGGATCGCGAATAAAAATAGAATGTAGGCAAGCCGACGCATCAGAGGATTGTCTCCTCTCCTTATCGTTAGATTGGGGTCAGGAGTTAACCAGGACCAGGTGGGGGGATACCGTTTATTATGACGCTATGAGCTATTTTCGCAATCAGGAAGTTGGGCCACAGCCTGGATTAGGCTGTCGAACACAGGGTAAGCGCCGCCCCGCACCGCGGGGCCATGCTCGGTGGCCGCGCCGTATCCCGTGCGTACGAGAATGGATTTCGCCCCAAGTTCGTCGCCGAGGAAGAGGTCCGAAGCCCTATCGCCGATAACCACGCTGCGGGAAAAATCGATGGCTTCGTCGTTGAAGCGGCGAGGCACGAGTCCCGTTTTCGGTTTCCGGCACAGGCAAGGATCGTCGGGATGGTGGAGGCAATACGCGAACTGCGCGATCTGCGCTCCGGCTTCTTGAAGCACGGAGCAAATTTTTTCGTGAACCGCGAGAAACTCGGACTCCTGAATGAGCCCTCGCCCTACCCCGGACTGATTGCTGACGACGAAAATCGTGTAACCCTTGCGGCGAAGCGCTTGCAACGCTTCCCCGGTTCCGGCAATGAGCTTCACCTGATTGGGATCTTTCGGGTAGTGGGCGTCCTCGATGAGGGTCCCGTCCCGATCCAAAATGGCGGCGACGATCGCCATCAAGCCACTCTCGCGCGGAGCAAGTCCTGAAGGTGAAGCACGCCGACCAGGCCGCCCTTCTCGTCGGTAACGAGCAAGTGCTGGATCTTGTGCGACTCTAAAATCTCACGCGCTTCAACCGCGAGCGCGTCACTGGAAATAGTCTTAGGCCCGACCGTCATGAGATCGCTCGCGGTGGCTTCTCCGCGTTTTCCCGCGACGGTCTTTTGAAAGAACCGGCGAAGATCGCCGTCGGTGACGATGCCGGCCGGCCGATCGCCCACTATGACAATCGCAAGGCCCAAGCGCTTCTGGGTCATCTCGACGAGAACCGATTCCAAAGTATCGCCGGGAGCGACCAGGGGAAGTTCGTCTCCCTTATGCATCAATTCGGAAACGCGCAGCCAAAGGCGACGGCCAAGCGCTCCGCCGGGATGCAGGCGCGCAAAATCGCGCTCAGTGAAACCGCGCCGGTTCATCAAAGCGACCGCAAGCGCATCGCCGAGCGCCATCATGAGCGTCGTGGAAGTCGTCGGCGCCAGACCCAAGGGACACGCCTCGGGAGACGGCAAAACATTCAAGACCACTTCCGAGTGCTTCGCCAAAGAGCTCTGCAAGTTGGCGGTGACGCCGATGGTACGCACGGAGGTTTCGCGCGCGTGCCGAAGGACGAGGCGAAGCTCGTCGGTCTCGCCGCTAAAGCTCAGCGCAATGAGGACGTCGCTCGCGTGGAGAATTCCTAAGTCGCCGTGAGACGCCTCCGCCGGATTCAAAAAGTAGGCTTTGGTTCCGGTGCTGGCAAAGGTCGACGCCCATTTTCTCGCGACCAAGCCGGACTTTCCCATGCCGGTGAGAACGATCGTCCCCTGGCAACCCAAAATGATCTCACACGCCGTCGCAAAAGTGGCGTCGATAGTCTCGACGAGGCCCGCGAGCGCTTTCGCTTCTAAACGAATCGTCTCCCGTCCCGACGCGATGAGATCATTGTCCATGGGTCGCTCCCGCGATGTGGGTCACTTTGCTGAGGAGCGCTTCCAGCTGATCGAGAGGCCAGGCATTGGCCGCGTCCGATTTCGATTTCGCGGGCTCGGGATGGGTCTCGGCAAAAAATCCGTGAACGCCGACCGCGGCGGCCGCGCGAGCGAGGTACGGGATGGCCTCGCGGTTTCCGCCCGTCGAATCGCCCGCCGCTCCCGGTAGCTGAACCGAGTGAGTGATGTCCATGATGAGCGGCGCGCCCGAGCGTTCCATCTCCGGAAAACCGGCGAAGTCCACGATGAGCCGCTGGTAGCCGAAAGACACGCCTCGCTCGGTGAGCCAGTAGCCTTTGGCGCCGAACTCTTTGAGCTTCGCCACGAGATTACGGGCGCCGGTCGGATCGAGAAACTGCCCCTTTTTCACGTTCACGCAACGGCCCGTGCGGGCGGCGGCCTCTAACAAATCGGTCTGGCGGCAGAGAAAAGCCGGGATCTGGAGAATGTCGGCGACCTCGGCCACTGGCATGGCCTGCTGGGCCTCATGAATGTCGGTCAGAATGGGCAGGTCGAACTGACGCTTGATCCAAAGCAGCTCTTCGAGGCCCGCTTCCATTCCCAAGCCTCGAAAGCTCGCGTGGGAGGTGCGGTTCGCCTTGTCGAAAGAGGCTTTAAAAACGACCGCGATCCCTAGGCGTTCGCCGGCCTTTTTAAGGGTCTCGGCGATCCGGGCATTGGTTTCCCGGGTCTCGATGACACAAGGACCTACGATCCAAAAGGGCTTCGCTTTTCCGCCTCGTTGGAGACCGGCCTGGAGAGGGTGCATGCCCCCCAAGCTAGAACAGGGCTGCCTTTCTTGGCAACTCGCGTGGCCCCATGTTAATTTTTAGGGGCTAACGTGCCAAAACGCCTATTCATCCACGAAAAAGCTCTCTGTGAAAGCCCCCAAGTCGGGGAAGGTACGCGCGTTTGGGCCTTCGCCCACGTGATGCCGAAGGCGGTGGTCGGAAAAGACTGCAACGTCGGGGAAGGCGTTTTCGTGGAGGACGGCGCGGTCGTCGGGAACGGATGCACCCTCAAAAACGGCGTGGCCCTTTGGGATAAAGTCCACCTCGAGGCCGACGTTTTCGTGGGACCGAACGTCGTCTTCACAAACGATTTGAAGCCGCGGGCTTTCTTGAAACGATCGAACGCGGCCTTCGAGCCCACCCGAGTCGGGCGGGGAGCGACCCTGGGCGCGAACGCCACCATCGTTTGCGGCGTTACCATCGGTGAGTACGCCTTCATCGGAGCGGGCGCGGTGGTGGTGAAAGATGTCCCGCCCCACGCCCTGGTCGTGGGCAATCCGGCCCGAGTCGCGGGCCGCGTCTGCTTTTGCGGCGAACGCCTCGACCAACGCGACTACTGCGTAGCCTGCAAGCTCCTCCTCACGGACAACACCCTCGAAAAAACAAAATCCC
>JAYUGC010000071.1:0-68969 GCA_043767805.1 Pseudomonadota bacterium
TGGAAATCGAGTACCGACTTGATCGCGTGGGTCGCCACGAATTGCATCATGGCGGCGATGGCCTCGTTCGGCGTGCGGTTCGGCTTCAAAGGATACGGATACTCGCGGTTGGGATCGACGCCGTTCGCGTAGCGCTGCTTTCTGACGAAGCCGTCGGGATTGACGACCGGCACGAACCAAAGCTGGCGCGTCTTCAAAAGCGCGCCGAGGCGCGCCTGACTCTTATAGTTGGCGATGATGTAGTCGAGAACGCCGAAAAGCGTTTCGATGCCGATGAGCTCATCGCCGTGAGTGCCTCCCGTGAGCAAAATATTCGGCTCGTTGTCTGTTCGGCTCACGCTCTCAGAGAGCTTCAAGACATAGAGAGGGCGGCCTTCCTTGGACTTTCCGTACGTCTCGAGCCGCGCGATGTCCGGATGAGCGGCGACGATGGCTTGGAGATGCTGCTCCAGTTTAGGAAAGTCGTGATAGGCGTTTTGAAAACGCGAGGACTGATTGACCAGGGCACGGGCGCTGGCCGAGATATCCTCGTCCAAAAGCCGGGCGCTCGGAACGAGCGCCAAGAGCTCGTCGGCCCGGGATACAGGAACGATCACTTCGAAACCATTTTGAAAGCGGGTCGCCACTTCGAAGCGGCTCACCACCTGACGCATCACGACATCGCTCACCGCTTGCACGAAATAGCTGGCGAGCTGGGGATCGTTGGGATCCACGGAACGCGTGGGCTTGAACCCACTTGTCGTCGATAAAATCACCAGTCCAAGTAAGAGCGACCCGATACGACCGAACTTGCCCACGTCTACCCCCATCCGTAACCCAGAGGGCCCACATTAGTCAGTCTATTGGGTCTGTAAACTCAAGAGAGGCGGGGGTTGTGGACGGACGATAACGGGCGTGGAGAACTAGAGTTTGAGGCGGCCACCGCCCGCACACCAACCGGAGCAATCACCGTTGAGATTGTAGGCGCTCTGGCCGCCGTAAATAAGAAGATAGCCCGCGCCTACAACGGAAGTGTGAAACGAGCGGGCCAAGGGCCCGCCGTAAGTGGTAATCGCAGTCCAGGCGTCAGTAGCCGGGTCGTAATAAGCGCCGCCACTGTAACCAGTCGCAGCGCCGTTACCGAACGTGCCGCCCCAAACCGCCATCTTGGATCCGGTCCATACGATAGTGTTGTCGGTCCAATGCACTGGGGCGTTCGTCGTCGACATCGACGCCCAGGTATTGGTCACGGGATTGTATTTTCCCACGGTGAAACTGTTGAGGTTCCGTGCGTAAACCAACATGCGGGCGCCACCCCAAACCGCCTTAGGCGCAATGGTTGCGCCGGGGGTCGGCTGTCCCGTCGAGCTCATTACGGTCCAAGTGTTCGTGGCAAGCGTGTAAACGCCGCCCGTCACAATATAGTTGCCGCCCCAGATCAGCAGTTGGGTTCCCGTCCAAACTCCCGCTTGTCCATAGCGGGCGGCGGGAGCAGTGGTCGTTGAAATGCGAGTCCATTGTGCCGTGGTAGGATCATAAAGGCTTCCCGCATTTGTGCTGATGCCTCCGTACCCGTAGGTATCCACGCCGCCCCAAATGAGCATTTTCGAGCCAGTCCACACCCCAGTGGCGTCCACGCCGGCCGGATGCACGTTGGCGCCGGTTCCAGTAGGCGTCCAAGTGTTACTCGCGAAATCGTAAACGCCGCCCGTGCTGGTGCCTTGCCAGAAAGCGATACGGCCGCCCCAAATGATCATTTTGGTCCCAGTCCAGACGGCGTTGGGCTGAATGCGCGCTTGCGGCGCATTAGTCGAAGACATCGCCGTCCACGAGTCGGTGACCGGGTTGTAAATGCCTCCACTATTTAGCATGACGGTGGGTTGGTCACTGCCCGCGCCATTTCGCCCGCCCCAAATGAGCATGCGCGAGCCCGTCCAGACTGCCGCATGCATACCGCGTCCCGTCGGGGCGCCGGTCGTGGTGATGGTTAGCCAATCTCCCGGGCCTAGATAAGTGAAAGCGTTGCGAACTCCGTAAGCCCCGTCCGTGTGGGTGGCCCTCACCTCTACCGTGCCATTCGTCGACGAAGCGGGCGTCACGCAGGTGAACTGAGTCGAATTGACGTAGACGAGGCTCGTGCAATTGACGCCATTGAATTTCACCGTGTCCGTCGACTGGAAATTCGTTCCGGTTACAGTCACCGGCGTTCCGCCCGCGACAGGACCGCTCGAAGGAGCAACGGTGCGTATGGTCGGGACCAAGGCATAGGTATAGCCGTTGTAGAGACTACCCGAGATTCCGGACGTATTTGTTACGAGAACGGTGTACATACCGGCGGCTTTCGCCCCGGTCGTACAGGTGATGGAGGTCGAAGTGACTACCACGACTGAAGTGCAAGCCGTCCCGCCAATGGAAACCGTAGCTCCCGAGCGATACCCGCTACCGGTAAGAGTTATCGGAGTGCCACCCGCCGTGGAACCGCCCGAGGGACTTATCGAGAAGAGGCGCGGGGGAAACTGGAAAGTAAAACCGTTAGTCAAAGTGCCCGTGCCCGGTGTTGTCGTGACCGATACGTTTACGGCCCCCTCACTCGCAGACGACGGCGCCGTACAAAGCAGCATTCCGTAAAAGAGATAGGTCGTCGACAAACAGGCCACTCCACCAATCGAAGCGGTTGCGTTGGACTCGAAACCGGTGCCGAAGATGCTAGTGGCCGTGCCACCCGAGGTGGTGCCTACATTAGGCGTAATGGAAGTCACGATCGGTGTGGCGGCGGTATAAGTGTACCCATTTAGCTTTTCGCCCCCATAGCCGTCATCCCTATTAGTGACGGTTACGGTGACGGCTCCCGCGTTGAAGGGAGGGACCGTGCAAGTAATTGACGTCGAGCTGACGAAAACGATGGAATCGCAGTAGCGACCCGGGCCGATCTCGACGTACGGATTCGTATGAAAATTTAATCCGGTAATGGTAATGGCCGTACCGCCGTGTACGGTTCCCGAGGACGGAGAGACGGTCGAAACGACGGGAGTATCGACGTACTGATAGGCGCCGACCGCAGTGGCGCTCTGTAAATCCGTATTCGTGACGACGACATTGACCGTGCCCGCCGCGTGCGCGCCAGTGTCGCAAGTCAGTAGGGTGCTACCGTAAAATTGAATCGAACCGCAATTTACGCCGCCCACACTGACCGTTGCCCCTGCATTGAAATTGGATCCCCGTATCGTGATGTTCTGGCCTCCCAAGGAAGTTCCGAGGTTAGGCGATACTGACGTAATCAACGGCGCACTTTGGTAGGTGAACCCATTGGTGAGCGTGCCCGTGCCGCCCGTAGTGGTGACGACTACGTTAACCGCACCCGCCGCATGGGCGCCTGTCGTGCAATGAATCTGGGTTGCGGAGTCGACGACAAGCGTGCCACAACTCACGCCCCCGATGGACACGGTCGAACCGGCTTCGAACGCCGTTCCGCGAATGGTGACCACGGTACCACCGGCCAAGGGCCCAGCCGCGGGCGCAATCGACGTGACGGTCGGCGCTGCAGCCGTATAGGTGAAGGCGGAGGCTTTAGTGCCCGCAAACGTATCCGAATTAGTCACAGTCACCGTCACCGCACCGGCCGCATGCGATGAAGTCGTGCAGGTTATGGAGGTGACACTTGCCACAACAAGCGAACCGCAACTCGATCCGCCGAAACTTGCTGTCGCGCCGGCAAGAAATCCGGTGCCTGTAATGGTGACCGGCGTTCCGCCGCCCACGACTCCCGAAGCGGGACTAACGGAGCTGACCGTGGGAGGGTCGCGGTACGTAAACGCACTACCCAGCGTGACCGACTGGCCGTCGGCATTAGTGACAATGATGTCATACGTGCCCGCCGCTTTGGCCGGCGTGACGCAACCAATTTGGGTCGAGCTGATAAGGTTGACCCCGTTGCAAATGCTTCCGCCTACCGTGACGGATACGCCAGCGAGAAATCCCGTGCCCGTGATGGTTATGGGAGTCGTTATTTGAGAATTCCCGAGGGTAGGAGCTACCGACGAAATCGTCGGCGCAGGTTGATAAGTGTAGCTATTGGACAAAGTGCCCGTGCCGCCCGAGGTGGTAACCGCGACGGATACCAACCCTGCGGCATGAGACGTCGTCAAGCAAGTGAGGCGCGTTAAGCTCACGATGACCAAGCTCGCGCAGTTCGATCCGCCCAGCGCGGCAGTCGCTCCCGCAATGAAACCCGTTCCGGTAATGGTGACGGGGGTATCGCCCAGGGTATTACCGGCGATCGGCGTAATGGCGGTCACGACGGGCGCCGCCGCGGTATAGGTGTACGCGGTCGCCCTATTTCCGTTTTGGCCATCACTGTTGGTGACGGTAACGGTCACAGCCCCGACGGCATGTGCCGTGGTGGTACAAGTAATCGAAGTGCTGCTAGCCACGTTCACGCCGGCGCAAGCCGAGCCGCCGAAATCGACGGTGGCGCCAGAAACGAAACCCGTACCAGTGAGAGTTACCGGAGTCCCGCCATTGAGAATTCCTGTAGCAGGGCTCACGTCCGCCGTAATCGTCGGAGCCGCCCGGTACGTATATCCGCTGGTAAGCGTTCCGGTTTGACCGACTGAGGTCACCACCACGTTGACCGCCCCGGCCGCATGCGCGCCCGTGGTGCAGGTAATTTGCGTCCTGGAATCAACCGTAAGCGTGCCGCAGTTAACTCCGTCAATGGCAACGGTAGCCGCCGAATGATAATTGGTACCGCGAATGACGACGACCGTTCCGCCCGCCGTCGACCCGCCGGAGGGGGTGATATTGGCCACCGTGGGCGCGCCCCAATAAGTAAAGGCATTGTCCAGGTGGCCTTCCGCGCCGTCAGCGTTGGTAACCTTGACCGTAACCGGACCAGCGCCGTGAGCCGGCAAAGTACAGGTGTAGAGGATCGCGCTCGAGAAAGAGGCGGAGCCACACGTCACTCCGCCGAAATCGATGGTCGCCCCAGTTACGAAGCCGGTCCCGTTGATAGTTACCGTGCCTCCGCCAGCAATGGCGCCGAAGGTCGGGGTCACACTGGTAACCGTAGGAGGCGAAACGTAAGTGAAAGCGTTCGTCAAAGTGGCGGTGGTCCCGTCTGGATTGGTAATGACCACGTTCACCGCCCCGGCCGCATGAGCGCCCGTGGAACAAGTAAGATCCGTCGTCCCGGTGACGAAGGGGTTCGTACAAGTCACGCCTCCGACGGTGACAGTGGCCGCTCTGTCGAAATTTGTTCCCGTCAGAACGATCGCCGTACCGCCTAAAGTAGTCCCTGAAGTGGGAGCAACAGCCGAGAGAGTGAGGGTCGGAAGGTAAGTGAACGCGTTCGTCGCGGTTCCCGTCGAGGAGTTTACGGTCACCACCACGTCCACCTGCCCGGCCGCATGCGCGCCCGTGGTACAACGAACTTCCGTGGAGCTGATGAAACTAAACGAACCGCAGCTCACCCCACCGAGAGCCACCGAGGTAACCGAGTTCACGAAACCACTACCCAAGATGGTAACTGGAGTCCCTCCGGCACTTGAGCCAACGGTCGGACTAATGGAGTTGATTTGGGGCGAGCTCGAAAATACGCCCGTGGTGATATCGATCTTGGTCGTCAAAGCGCCGGTATAAGTTCCGTCCCCACCGCGCCCGACGGCGTATACGTAGGAAGTATCCGCGAAATAGGACATGGCATTTAAGACTTCGTCGTAAGAACCGAGCGCGCTCGATGAGGAGATGCCGTTCGTGCCGAAGCCATTTACTAAAGCTCCCGCGGAACTGATTTTTGCGGCCACCGGATCATAGTTGGTGCCGTTGTAAACCGTTCCCACCATGATGATGTTGGTTCCGCTCGGCGGCGGCTCGACGGTATTCAGAATACAGTCTTGGGTCGGCGTAGTGCCGCCGTTGTGAGAAAAGATGGTAATGCCCTTCAAGTTCGTTCCGCCGGTAATGGTGACGGAACCGAAGCCGGGATCGAGCGTACCGGGCGAGGTCGAAGTTCGCACCGCAACCGCGGCGCAGTTCCAAGGCGGAGTCGTATCGTTAATGCGGGTCGCGCCCACGGCAACCACGTACGTCGAAAAGACGGCGAGGCTCGTGGGAATAGAGTCGGTACCGCCGCCCGCTTGAGTCATGTCGATGACGTCGCCCCAGGGGCTCGCGCTCTCGGCGAAGGCTGTCGTAAAGCGATGGACAAAGAAGTGGTTTGAGCCTGAGGTCTCCGTCGACGTTACGTAATAGTTGGTGCTACCGCCTACCGCGACGGCGGTGGCTGTTCCGTCGATACGGGCGACGGTGTTCGAGTTGACGAACGCGCCATTGGACCCTTCATAGCCCGCCACGAAAGGATGAAAAACACCTGGGGTATAAAACCCGATCGCGCCCGCGATGATCACGCGGCTGTTGTTGGCGTCCCAGGCGATGCCACGTACGAACGCATGGCCCTTTACGGCGGTTCCGCCTAAAGCCGTCGACACCACGCCCCCCGTACCGAACGTCGCGTCGAGCGTGCCGTTGCGATTGAACTTCATGATGCGTATGTCGTAGTAGCCGGTCGAAGTCATCGAGCGGCAGGCAGTGAAATAGTGGGTGGTGCTGGCGACGACGGAGTTACAGAGATTGTCGTAACCCGAGACTTCGAAATCTCTGAGAATTTTGCCGTTCAGATTGGCGTTGGTCGCCAAAGCGACGTCTTCACGGCCGCTGGCTTTCAAATAGCCGCCGACGATGGCCTGATACTGAGTCCCCACCCAGCTGCGGCCGACGGAAACGAATTGCGTGGAGGAACCGGGCTCGAGAGCGGTGCCGCGGTAGACGGTATTTCCCGGGCCGACGATCTCCAGCCGGCCGAAGCCCGCGTCCGCGAAAGCAGCCGTCGGCGCAAAGCAAAGCGCGGCAAAGGCTCCAATGGCAATTAGAATTTTCTTAAACGCACGTTCCACGTTTTCACCGAAGTGAATGAGCAAAATTTCGGAGATTTTTGGGCTAGGCTTAATTGTAAGCCCAGTCTGTCAAAGGATTGTGTCGTTGCCTCCATAGATCGGTTTATTGAGGGCGGCCGTATAGGCCTATTGACCTCTCCCGGCCAAGTCCTTGAAATCCCGTGCCATCTGAATTTGGCACAGGGCGTGATCCTGGGACGCCCCTCAGGCACTCGGGAAGGTTCCCGGCGTGCCTGGCCTGGAGGAGCGCGGAAGGGTAGAATGGGATCACTTCCTTCCTTTCCATGAAAAATCTCATTCTCAGTTACCTCCATCAGGTCATCGTGTACGTCGACGAAAGCCTGTACGTGATGACGTGGGTGGACGCCCTCGACGTAAGCGTCATGGCGGTTTTTCTCTGTCTGTCGCTCGTCTGGGTTCAGCGCCGCACGTCGTGGACGATATTATTCGCCGTTTTCCCGATGCTCATCACCTTCGTCCTCGCCAAAAGCCTCAAGATGTATCTGACCTCCAAAGTTTTTCAGATCGGTCTTACCGCCCTTTCGGTCAGCATCGTCATCATTTTCCAAGACGATTTCCGGCGCGCGTTCGAGTCCCTTTCGTCGTGGCGCTTGTGGGGTAAGAAGAAGGACTCGGCGCTTTCCGGACAGGTCGCCGATACCTTGGTCGAGTGTCTGTTCGCTTTCGGCAATAGCAAGACAGGCGCCCTCATCGTCATAGGCGGCCGCCAAGCTCTCAACGCGCATCTGAGAGCGGGCATTCCCGTGCACGGCCAAGTGAGCGGCCCGCTCCTTCAGAGCATCTTCGATCCGAACTCTCCGGGACACGACGGCGCGGTCATCATCACCAATGGCGTGCTGGAAAAATTCGGCGCCCACCTGCCCCTTTCCAGAAACTCCGACGCCACCGGCAGACTCGGCACTCGCCATGCCGCGGCCCTCGGGCTTGCCGAAAAATGCGACGCGCTCGTGCTCGTCGTCTCCGAAGAGACGGGAACCGTCAGTCTCGCGCGAAACGGAAAGCTCGTTGCCGCCAAAAACGAGGGCGCGGTCAAAGACGCGATCCGCGATCAGTACCGCCGCCTGCGCCCCCTTCCCCACCGCAGCCTCCTGGAAATTCCGTGGGGACGGCTCGCCGCTTCGTTCCTGCTTTCGTTCGCGCTCTGGACCGTTTTCGCGCGGCCCGTAAATCTCGTTCAGCGCATGATCGAAGTGCCCATCGTTTACCGCGGCCTTCCCAAAGCCTGGGAAGCCAAGCAACCTGACCCGGTGAAAGTCCGCCTGACTTTGCTCGGCCCCCAAGGATCGGTGCTGGGGATCGAGCCCGGCAATCTTTCCGTTACCCTCGATCTCTCCAAAGCGAGAGAGGGGCAACAGAACTTCGTCATCAGCGAGAGCAACCTCGTACTCCCGCCGCACATTCGCATCAAGAGGATCGAGCCCTCCGAAGTCTCCGTACACGCTTACACCACTCTCGATTACTCAGTGCCGGTAGCTTTGATCTGGCTCGAGGGTCTCGAGCGGTCGCCTAGCAGCGCTCAGGTGCGCCTGACTCCGACGACCGTGTCTCTTCGCATTCCCCGCTCCGCTTCGCCGCCCAAGGTGCTGGAGACCGAGCCGGTCGATGCCAAAGAGCTGAAGAAGGCAGGAAAAATGAAAGTGAAGTTGCGGCTCCCCAAAGACGTTCAGATGTCCGGCATGCTCGATCCGGAAGTCGACATCTCGCTTATTAAATAATTGCTTTTGTAGCGATCTGCAGCGCCTCCTCGCTCCGCCGTGTAGGCATTTTTAGGCACAGTGCTTGCAATGCGATTCCCACAAGTAAAGGGGAACCGCAAATGAACCGCGCTCAACCGTTTCTAAAAGTTAGTTATATCGCTCTCGCCTTGGTCGCCTTTTCCGCGACAGGCGCGACCGTGGTCAAGAAAACCACCACGGTTACGTCCCTTGAAGATCCGGGCTCGGATCATGCCGTCGATAACTCAGGCATCAACGAGGACCACCGCGGAAAAATCACCGCCGACGATCAAAGCAGGAACCGTTCCGATACGGACATCACGGCAGGGATCCGTAAGGCACTCATTGCCGACGACCTGCTCTCCACCTACGCCCACAACGTGAAAATCATCACGAAGGACGGGCGGGTCACTCTGAAGGGGCCGGTCCGTTCGGCCGCGGAAAAACTTAAAATCGGAAGAGTCGCTAGCAATATCGCCGGCGCGAAAAGAGTCAGCAACTTATTGGATGTAAGTCCTGTTAAAAAAGAAGGGGAATAGATTAAATGAATGAAGAAAAAAAGAATATTGTCGTGTACGGCATCTTCGATACCCGTTTTAACGTGGAGGAAGCCGTGGACGAGCTCAAAGCCCGCGGGTTTCGTAACACGGATATTTCGGTGCTGATGGCCGACTCGCAAGGTGCGAAAGAGTTCGCTCATGAAAAGGACACCAAAGCACCCGAAGGTACGGCTATCGGCGTCAGCACCGGCGCTGTAGTCGGCGGCTCCCTTGGCTGGCTCGCGGGCATCGGAGCGCTCGCCATTCCGGCGGTCGGTCCCCTCATCGCGGCGGGCCCCATCATGGCGTTACTTGCCGGCGCGGGACTCGGCGGCGCCATCGGCGGTCTCACGGGTGCGCTTATCGGCATGGGCCTTCCCGAGTACGAAGCGAAACGCTTCGAGGGTCGCATCAAAAATGGCGGCATCTTGGCGTCCATCCATTGCGACAACGACACCTGGGCCAAACACGCCAAATCGATTCTCGAAGAAACGGGGGCGAAAGACATCTCGACCACGAGTGAAGCGAAAGCCGACCTACCCGCCGACGAGCACGGCCGACTCCGCAAAACCGGCTGAGGCCCGCTCCCCCGACTCTTTGCCAGCGCCCCTGCCGCCCACGCGGTGGGGGCGCTATTTTATTAGTGCAAAATCAAGTACCTACCTTCACCGAAAAGGAAGTGATCCGGAACTCCAAAACTGGTAGGTTGCCCCACCCATGGAACCCCTAAAAAGTTTTAGAGAGCTGAACCTTCCCCAACCCGTGCTGGATACCCTCGAGAAGTTGGGCTTCAAAGCTCCTACTCCCATCCAGGCGCTGACCCTTCCGGCGGCCATGGCGGGAAAAGACATTTTGGGCATCGCTCCCACGGGAACGGGAAAGACGGCGGCGTACGTGCTACCGGCTATCGCCTATCTCTACCCGCAACCCGGGCGCCAGATTTTGGTGCTCACGCCGACTCGTGAGCTCGCCACGCAGATTTTTCGTTTTCTTCGCCAGCTCGGTAAGGACATCGACTTGAAAGGATCCCTTCTTTTGGGCGGCGAGAGCATGAGCCGCCAGACGGCTGAGATGAAAAACGGCGCCGACTACATCGTCGCAACCCCGGGGCGGCTCATCGACCATTTGAACCGCGGCCTGAAGATCACTTCCGTGGGCATGGTGGTCCTGGATGAAGTGGATCAGATGCTGACCTTGGGCTTCGTTCCCCAGGTGAACGAGATCCTGACTCATCTCGGGAAAAAACCGCAGACTTTCCTCTTCTCGGCGACTCTCCCACCGGCGATTCAAAAGCTCGCCCGGAAGTATCTCAAAGACTCGCACAACGTGAACACCGTGGGCTCCGCCTCCGAGACGCCTAAGATCGAGGAAGAGCACATCGACACCTGCGACGACGAGAAGCCTCGCCTGCTCCTTGATCAGGTCGAAGCGAGACCGGGAAAAATCCTGGTGTTTGCCAATACCCAAGGGCACGTGGAGAAAATCGTCCGCCATCTAAGCGACGCGGGCCAGTCGGCCGCAGGCCTTCATGGGGGCCGCTCCCACGGCGAGCGCAAACAAGCTCTGGATGCTTTCCGCCGCGGCGATCTTCGCATTTTGGTTGCCACCGATCTCGCTTCCCGCGGCATCGACGTGGTGGATATCGCCCACATCATCAACTACGACAATCCGCAAAAGCGCGAAGACTATCTGCACCGTATCGGGCGCACGGCTCGCTTGGGCCGAAAAGGCAACGCAGTCACCTTCATGGACGTGACTCGCAAACGGCAGCATTCCGCCGCGGACGCCGTCAAAGAGGCGCCCAAACCGCAGCCCAAGAAGAAGCAAGCGCGCGGGAAGAAAAAATACGTTGGGAAAGTTTTCAAGCGCTACGGCGGCTCCAAAGGCCAGGGTCCGAGCGCCGAGAAATCCCGGTCCTACTAAGCTTGTCTCGATACCTGGACTACCTGAGTGTGTGCGGGGTGTGTACTCCTCTAAGAAACACGCTCCCCTAGGGTGCTTGCAGGGGGAGCGCTCCCGGCTCTAAGACCGTTTCCGAGTGAGAGGGAGCTGTACAAGGTGTGGTGGCGAGGAAGTGGTTCGCCACGGGTATTTTGTTAACCGTTGGAATCGAAAGCGAGTGCCGCGCTATTACTGCAAGCTTTGCCGCAAGACGTTTTCTAGTCGTACCGGTCACCCCACCTTTCGCCAGAAAAAGCCCTATCTCAACAAAGTCATCTTCGAGCTCTACTGCTCGACGCTGACTCAGCGGCGCATGGCTCGAGTCCTAAGAGTGAGTCGCACGACGGTTGTTCGAAAGTTTCTCTTTCTCGCCTTACGGGCAAGGAGCGCGCAAGAAGCGTGGCTTCGTACCCAGAGGTTTCTCCATCTCGAGTTCGATGAGATGGAAAGTTTCGAGCACACGAGACTAAAGCCCGTGAGTGTTGTCCTCGCCGTAGAGACCGGATCTCGTAAAATCGTCGATATCCAGGTGGGAGAGATGCCCTATAAGGGGCAGCTCGCCCGGCTTGCGTTTCGAAAGTACGGCCCGAGAAAGGATCACCGGCCCCAGATTCGTAGAAGGGTGCTGAAGAGACTAGGTGAGGCAACGACTCTCACCACCGATGAACATCCAGGCTACGCTCCTCTGATTAGAAGTCTTTTGCCTGGTGCCACCCACGTCGCCGTTCCGAGCGCGTCCAAAACCTTTCGGCCTCAGGGCTCCAGAAGAAATCCCGATGACCCGATGTTTGCTATCAACCACGTGTCCGCTAAACTTCGAGCCGACCTTAGCCGCCTACTGAGAAGAGTCTGGGTCACCACCAAACGCGTCGAACGCCTTCAAGCCCACCTCGACCTATACCTCGCCTACCACAATGGATTAGCTCTCAACTGACACGGATACCCCCAGCCGAGAAAGACACAAAACCCACACTCAAGTGAGCCAGGTATCTTGTCTCGCCGACAGCCGACCTATATAAAGAGGCATGTCTGCCACTCCTCCCGAAATCAACCAAGTCGAATTGCGTATTCCGTTTCTCACGCTCGCTAAAGTCGTGGGAGTGGCGGCCCTCACCTTGCTCATTGTCAAAATCGCCCCGATTCTCGAAGTGCTCTTCCTTGCCATGCTGCTCGCGGTAACCTTGCGGCCGGTCTTTTGCTGGATGCAGCAACGCAAAGTTCCTTTTGCCGGACTCATCCTTACGATTGGAGTTCTCGGTACCTTGGCCGGGACCGTGGTGCTCATCCTGCCAAGCCTGGTCAATCAGATCTCGGGCCTCGCGACCCGTTTTCCGGAAATGCAGAAGTCCATTCTTGCCCAAGCCCCACCCTCGGGCTTCATGCACGATATTTTGACTCGAGCGATCACCGCGCCCAACGCCAAAAATTTGGAGGCATGGGGGACGCATCTGCTCACGGCCGGTCAGGTCGCCATGGGCGGACTCGCGAGCTTCATTCTGCTTCTCATCTTGATGCTCTACTTAACCATCGATGGCCACCGCGCTTATTCCTGGCTGATCGCTTTCGTGCCGGCCCGCCACCGCACCCAGCTCGGGGAGACGTCCGAGGAAATGTCGAAGGTCATCTTCGCTTACGTGGCGGGACAGCTCATCACGTCCCTACTCTGCTCGATATTCGCCTTCGGAACGCTGACCCTCTTGAAGGTGCCCGCGGCCCTGACCCTCGCCCTGATGGCGGGCGTCTTCGACGTCTTGCCGGTGCTCGGCTTTTTCATGTCGACGATTCCGGCGCTACTTCTAGCGCTCACGGTCTCGCCTTCGACGGCGCTCTATGTCCTGCTTTTGTACTTCGGCTACCATCAGCTCGAGAACTATCTCATCGTACCGAAGGTGTACGGGACGAGACTCAGGCTTTCCGATCTCGTAGTGCTTCTCTCCGTTTTGATCGGCTGGGTCATCGCGGGGGTACCTGGCGCCATCGCCATTCTTCCCATCGTCGCCTCTTACTCGATCATCGAGCGCATCTGGCTCGTCGATTACTTAGGGCCGAGGGTGGTCCAAAAGCACGTCAAACAGGATAAAGAGAAATCCGAGAAGAAGCCGGGCACCGCCGACAAAGATTAGAGAAAGTGTTTCGGTAAAACGACTTTTTCTGCGCCGCACGCTTTCGCGTGGCGTGCGAGCAGCTTCGAGAGCGCCTCTTTATCTAACTTTCGTCCCACTTCTTTCCAAAGCCGAGTGATGACTAGTTCCGGGCCGCGCGCCTGTCCCTCCAAGCGGCCCACGAATCTTCCCCGGTGCAGAAGAGGGCAAACGTACCAACCCCAGCGGCGCTGCTTCTCCGGTTTATAGACTTCCCACACGTACTCGAAACCAAAAGCGGTTCTCACCAGCTCTCTATCCCAGATGAGGGGATCGAGCGGGCCGAGGAGCCGCATGCGATCGTCGGTCGGCTTATAGGTACGCTCCAAGAAATCAGGAGACGCGAGATACCGGCGCGGAGAGCCGGCGATCCGAATTTCCTGCAGGAGCCCCTCTTCCACCAGCTCGTTGGGAAGCGGGGACGTGCGGACGGCGGAAAGCATGGACCAATGCGGGCCCGACTGCCGAGACAAGAGACCGGCCGCCGCCGCGCGCTCTTGAAGCGACCACTTTCCGAAGGTGCCTTTGGGCTTTTGCGCAAGCGAAGGAAAGGCGCGCTCGGGAAGATCGTAGCGCTTTCCGCCTTTCTCTCTCCCACACACCACGACTTTGCATTGCGTCCACAACACTTCGAGGGCCATGGAGGTCGCGTTAGAAGTGCCCTTCCAGCCGTTCCAATCGATGGCTTGTACTTTACCGTGGTTGGTCAGCTCTTTTGGCGTAAGCGGCCCGCGAGCGCGAATCTCGTCGAGCACGCGTTGTAAGATTTCGGGGGAAACGCGCTTAATCCGTTCGGCCCCTCGCCACCACGGGGTTTCCGCGGCTTGGGCCTGATACCAGGGAAAATGATGCGCAGGCAGTAAACAGCGCTCCTTCGCGAAATGCTCGAACGCATGCCCCGGATAAAGCGCGCGGAAAAGATCGCCGCGCTTGAGGCCATCGACGCGCGCGAGCGCGACGAGGTCCGCGTTGGTGCCCAGCATGTCGAGGGGATCGAGCTGAATGCAGCGCAACTGATTGAGCAAGGCGACGGCGCCCGCGGGCCCTTTGGGATATACGACGCGGTTCAGGCCGTGATGGCCCACGAGCTGACGGCGCGCCTCGACCGCGCTTATTTCCGTAAAGGGAAGCTCACTTCTCGCCTCAGCTTTAGTTTTGGGCACGCCCCGCCTCGCGGGGAAGCCGGTAGAGCACGTGACGAACCACGGGGCTCTCCGGCGCGATGAGCGGGTGATCGAAATCCCCGGCGGCATCGTAGACCATCCCTAACTTTTCCATCACGCCGCGCGAGGGCTCGTTCTTCACGGCGGTGATCGCCACGATCTCGTCGAGCCCAAGCCAGCGAAAACCCTCTTCCAAAGCGGCGCGCGCGCCTTCGGTCGCGAGCCCCTTACGCCAATGATCGGCGGAAAGCCGCCAGCCGACTTCCACGCAAGGAGTGAAGTGCGCCGTCCACCGAGGCACGTTGAGTCCGATGAACCCGAGGACCTCACCCGTGGCTTTGAGCTCCGCCGCGTAAAACCCGAAACCGTGCCTTTCGATGTGTGCGGTAATGCGGTCGATGGCCTGGTCACTTTCCTCGCGAGTCCAAACGTTGGGGAAAAAGCGCATGACTCTCGGATCGGCGTTGATGGCCGCGAAGGCCGCGCGATCGGAGTCCTGCCAAGGACGAAGTTTGAGGCGCTGCGTTTCCAAACCGTTCATAGGATTTCTGATCTACCACCGAAAGGGAGAAATGAAAAAGGGCGCCCTCCGTTACAGAGGACGCCCTTCTAGGAATCAAGGACTAGTAGTTGCGGAACAGATTGATCTTTGCGCGATTGTCCGTGTACTTGAACTCTTCGTGCTGGCGCTGACGGTTACAGTCTGAGTCGACGGCGGAGAACTGGGTCAGGTAGTACGACTGGTACTGCGAGCCCGTCTGCTGAAGGTTCTCGTCGAACCGGACGTAGAACTTCGGCGAGCGGTTCTCGTTCGCGAAGTCGTAATTCCAGGTGTGGCTGCGCCATTGGTTCGGGGTCAGCGTGTAGCTGGTCCAGGAACCGTCGGACCAGTGCGCCTGGTACTTCACCGTGAAGTCCGTCTTGTTCGAAATGCAGGTGAGCGCCATCTTGGTGTCGGTGGCCTTGATGCCGCCGGCGGCGAAGAAAGCGACGGTGCTGTTGGAGATATTCTGTTCCATGCCGAACGCCGCCCGCTCCATGGGGATGCCGTTGTAGCTCATGCCCGCGTTGCAATAGCCTTCGAAGTAATCACGGCCGAAGCGGTTCAAGCTCTCGCCACGGTTCACGAACTGCTCGACGTGCTTCAGCTCGTGGCCGAGGAGCATCATCCAGCCGGTATTGCCCACGTTCGCGTCGGCGTTGGCGTGACGCAAATAGATGTTGTAGCCAAACGTCTGCGCTTCCGAACCGGGGCTAATGTTGACCGCGCCGCCTCCGATGCGATCCAAAGGCGGAACGCCGAAGTGAAGCTCGGCGCGCTTTAAGAGATCCATGTTGTAGGTGCTCTTCAAAATAGTGCGCTCTTCGAGGGTCAAGTGCCGGCGGCGCTTACCCACCGAGCGGCCGAACATGGTGTTGGAGCCGCCGATGTAGGCGTTGGCGCCGATTTCGCCGCAAGCGGACGCGATCGGGTTCAGGTTGCCGAGGTCGTGACAGTTCAGGTGCTTCCAGCTCTGGCAGGCTGCTTGGCAGACCGGATTGACGTTCGACACGCCGAAAACGGTTTGCATGCATTGGCTGCCGCAGCCGTTCGGGCAGTTATAGGCGAGAGCCGACGTGGCTCCTCCGAAGAAACAGGCGAAGGCGAGCCAAGCGCCGAAAAAACTCTTACTCATGATTTAGACTCCTCTAAAAAAGTTGCAATGAAACGAGCCAGGCACCAAATGCCGTGAGCCCCTTCCCATAGTCAACCCGCAGTTTGGCTCTCTCCCGCGGGATGATTAAAGGTGAGATACCGAGAGGTTAGCGCCCACACGCCGAGCGCTTGGCGAACTATTTGACGCAGGCAACCTTAACGCTGTGCTCGGCGTGACCTAGGATGCAGTTTTCTCACGGGGGTTTTCATGGCAATGCGGCTCATCTCACTTCTCGCGATTTTTCTTTCCCCATTCGCCGAAGCGAGCCCGCCGTACCGAAGCCACGTCGTCATCCGGGGCGCATCCCGAAGCGGCACGGCTCAAAAGCTCACCTTCGGGATGACCGACCGGCAACAAACGGCGGTCTATCAATTGACCCGCGGGAAAGTGGACTTCCGCGGCCTGCAGCTGGTGACCGTGCCGAACTACCGAGGCGAGCGCTCCGAAGGAGTGCTTTACACGAACGTTCCGCCTCCCGTCGTTTACGGCGCGGCCGATCCCGAGCTGAACGGACAATGGTGGCACGAAAAGCACGAGCTCGAAAAAGCCTGGCAGATTTCCACGGGAAAAGGCGTGATCGTCGCCGACTGCGACGCGGGCTTCTACATCAAAGAGCCCGACCTCTTTCCCAATCTCCTTTTGGATCACCGCTACGATCTTTCCGATACCAGTAACCCGTTCGTGGTGGATGACGGTGGCTTCATTTCCCACGGCACGGCGGTGACCGCCATTTTGGCGGGAGTCAAAGACGGCAAGGGCACGAATGGCATGGCCTTCGACGCCAAGATCGTGCCGCTTCAAAATTTCAATTACGCGGCCAACGACAAGCTCAATAAGGAGGAGGCGACCGCTCGCTGCATCTTGAGAGCGATCACCATCGCCCAGGTGCGGGTCATCGTGCTCGAAAACCAAACGGGCGAAGGCTCGTCTGAAACTTTCGTCGGCACTCGCAATGCCGTGCGCCTCGCGCTCGCCTCGGGAGTCACCATCGTTTCGGCAGGCGGCAATTACACGAAGGAATTGAAGCAGGAGCTCGCCGACGACACGGGTTCCATCATCGTCGGCGCGGTGAACTCAGACGGCGTGAAAGAGAGTTGGAGCAATTACGGCAAGCGCGTTTCCGTCGCGGCTTTCGGAAGCCGATTGCACACGCTCAAAGGGCCGAACGGCGCCATGGGTAGTTTTGGTGGCACCTCCGGCGCCACGCCTCAGGTCGCCGCGGCCGTCGCCATGATGCTTCAGGTAAACCCGGCGCTGACCCCCATCACGATCCGCGCGATCTTGGAGCGCACGCGGTTGACCAAACCGGAAAATGAGGCCGTGGGCGGCCAGTTACAACTGGTCCGGGCGCTTGAGGCCGCTAAAACGGTGCGGGATCCCGGCCTGGCCCGGGCGCAAATTATCCGGCGGCGGCTCGTTCAGATTTTCGCCAATCCTTAAGCTTCGGGCTATTCTCTAATAGACGATCCCTCCTTCTATATTTTTCGGCTGATCGCTTTTATTCTCGTGGCCGCGGCCTTTCTGAGAGCGAACCAGACAAAAAAAGCGGGTAATCAGATTTCGAGATTCAACTGAGCCGAGTCCGTCTCGCCCGGCTCGGTGGAGGGAAGCTTCACGCTGACGCCTAAAAGACGGATGGCGGTTTGTCCCGCTTCCGTCGCCGTCCGAAGGAGATCTCGCGCGGTGCGGGCTATGACCACCGGGTCTTGCGTGTCCGCGTCGATAGTGCGGCTACGAGTGATGAGGGAAAAATCCGCGTACTTCACTTTCAGCACGATGCAGCGGGCTCCGCGCCCGAGACGTCCCAGGGATTTTCCGACATCTTCCGAAAGCTCGTCGAGGGTAGCCTCGAGCACCGCGATATCCAGGGTGTCTTTGGAAAACGTGGTCTCCGACCCGCGGCTTTTGACCTCCCGATCGGGACAGACCAAACGCGAGTCTTCTCCCTGGCCAAGGCCGTGGAGGAAAAGCCCAAACCGCCCGAACCAGCCATGTAAAACCGCGGGCGACAACGCTCCCAAATCGGCGCCCGTCTTGATGCCCCGCTCGTGGAGTTTTTTCGCCGTGGCTGGACCCACGCCCCAAAATCTTTCGATGGGAAGTTGGGTAACGAAGGCGGCGACTTGCGACGGGGCAATGACGAAGAGACCGTTCGGCTTTTTGATGTCGCTTGCCACTTTTGCGATGAACTTGTTCGGGCCGACGCCAGCCGAAGCGGTGAGCCGTAGATTTTCTTGGATTTGCCGGCGCAAATGCTGTGCGATGCGAGTCGCGGAAGCTTCCTGGAGCTTATTTACGGTAACGTCGAGATAAGCCTCGTCTAGAGACAGAGGCTCCACCAAATCGGTCACGGCGTGAAAGAGCGCACGCAGCTCCCGGCTCACTTCCTTGTAGCGCTCCATGCGCGGCCGCACGATCACCGCTCCCGGACAGAGCCCGAGCGCGCGGCGCGAGCTCATGGCCGAGCGGATGCCGAACTTTCTCGCTTCGTAAGAACAGGACGCCACCACCCCGCGATCGTCGGGCCTTCCGCCCACGATGAGAGGCTTGCCGCGGAGACCCGGGTTGTCTCTCTGCTCGACCGACGCGTAGAAGGCGTCCATGTCGATATGAATGATTTTGCGCGGCTCCACGGATCGGACTGTAGCATCCGCCGGGCAAAAAAAAAGGGTGGCGCTTCCCGCAGGAAGCGCCACCCCAAGAGTCAGATTACTTGGCGTTTTTCAGGTCGATGCGGCCATTCGTGGACACTTTGCCCGCGAGCGCCGGTAAAGCGACCGTGCTTTGCAAGAGACGGCTCCGCACCATGCGGTAGTTTTCCGTCGGATTGGTGGACCAGAGGACGGCCAAAGCTCCGGCGACGAAGGGACTCGCCATGGAGGTGCCGTTCCAGGTCACTTTCTTTCCGAGGAGGTTCATGACCGTGTCCTGGTACTTGCCGCCGGGAACCGTCGAGAGGACGTTCACGCCCGGGGCGCCGACCTTTACGGTCTTCGCGCCGAAGTTGGAGAAGCTCGCGAGCGCGCCTTTCGAATCGATCGCGGCCACCGCGATCATGTTCGAATAGTCATAGCTCGCCGGAGACATGGGCTTCGCATCGGTATCGTTGTCGAAGCCCTTGCCGCCGCGGCCGTTACCAGCCGCCGCCACGAAGAGCACGCCTTTGGCTTCGGCGCGGTGGATCGCGTCTTGAAGCGCGCGCTCGCCTTTGCCGCCGGAGGGTCCGCCCCAGCTCGCGTTGATGATGTTCGCGCCGTTGGCGACCGCGTAGTCGATCGCTTTCACCGCGTTTTCCATATTGCCCTGGCCCTTGAGTCCCAAGAACCGGAGCGCCATGATTTTCGCCTGAGGCGCGACGCCCGCGATGCCTTCCGCATTGTTCAGCTGAGCCGCGATGACGCCCGACACGTGAGTGCCGTGGCCCGGGTTCCCGCCGAAAAAGTACATGCCCCATTTTCCCATGGAGAGATCGTAGGGCTTGTTGTCCTTGCCTTCGAAGTCCCAGCCAATGACGTCGTCGATGTAACCGTTGTTGTCATCGTCGATGCCGTTGCCGGCGATTTCTTTTTTATTGGTCCAGAGGCTCGAAACGAGGTCGGGATGGTTGTAATCGATACCGGTATCGATGACCGCCACCACGATTTCCTTGCCTTGAGGCGACTGCGTCCACGCGGTATCCGCGCCGACGGCGAAAATGCCCCAAGACGTGCCGAGCAAGGGATCGACGCCGCCCTTTTGCATGGGCGCGCCGATCATGGCCGGGTTGTCTTGGAACCACTTCGCGGAGTTGTCTTTGCTCAAGACGCGCGCGACGTCGTTCGGGTCGAGCTGCGTCTTCGCCTCTTCGAGAGACGGGTTCGGCATCAGGCTGATGACCGTGTTGTCCTCGATGTACCCGACTTCGCCACGGGTCCCGTAGCTCGGGGTGGGCTTGTCGGTGGTCCATTTGTAGAGGTTGCCGGGCTCGCTCACCAAGGAAAGGCGGCCGCCGTTCTCGGAGATGAAGTTATCTCTAGCGATTTGGTCGTTCGTTTTGAAGTTAACGAGGTACTCGTGGGCTTGTCCCACGGAAGCAAAGAAGAGAATCATCGCCAGCCAAACAGATTGTCGCATCGTAAAGCCCCCTAAGGTTCAAATTGTGGTGAATCGAGCGAGGAGAAGGAGCGTAAAACCCGTGTGCGCTTGGTAAGAAAACTCCTAGAGGGTATCGCTCAAAAAGGAAATTTCAAGCGGATTGCGGTGCGGCAAAAACAGATTCTTTGCCTCGGCCCCTACCTTTTTGCTTCGACGGATGCGATCTTGTCCTCGAGGGTCTGATCCCGATCGGTTCGAGTCCCGAGACGCACCGTGGTCGCCACCCGAGGGGCCCCCATGGCGTGAAGTTTTTCATGGCAGCGCTTCAGCGCCGTGGTCACGGCGTCCCACTCCCCTTCGACGTTCGTTCCGTTGGCGTGCAGCTGCACTTTGAGACCCGCCGTCTCAAAGATCTTCTCGCACTCGGCGATATACGCCGACAAAGACAGTCCCACCCCGAGAGGAATCACACAAATATCCGCCAAGAGCTTCATCCCCCCGGTCTACCACGCTTATCTTAAAAGGTAGCCAGGTACCTTTTAAGATTACGGGTGGCGGAGGTCGGCGCGGAGGATGGCGTCGAGGCGCTGGCGGACGAGAATTGGGGAGATGCCGAGCGCAGGCGCTTCTTTTTCGACGAGCGCCACGGCTCTCTCATAGACTCCGGGCTTAGCGAGCCGATCTTTGGTGCGCATGTAGAACTCAAAAGTAGTCGCGTCGCTCAAAGGAGTGCCCGGATAATGGCGCTCGTAGAAAAGCGCCGCCCAGGCCGCTTCTTTAGCAACCGCATCCGCGCTTTTGCGGGTACCGGAGGCGCGGGCAAGCAGCTTGGTCAACTCCGCATCGGCTTGCTCGGAGTCCGCCTTCTGGACAGCCGGAGCATTCGTCCATAGATCGGGGCGAATCATTCTTTCCAGGCGAACTAGCGCCTCGTCGGGACTGATTCCCGTTTCTTTGGCAAGAGATCGTATATTTCCCTGAACGCTCGCATAGGCGTCGACATTGCCGAAGCGCTCCTTGACCTTCATGTGAAGGAGAAACGACAAGAGCGAGTTGATAGGCACTTCGGGAAACGTCTCCGCTTGATAAAGGACCGCCGCCGCGAGCGTCTTTCTCGCGTCCGTTTCGTCGCGAATGCGCCAAGCGGCGTCGTTCATGGAATCACGCGGATTGATTTCGCTGTCTTTCGTGATGTTTCGCCCATCCTTAAAGGGATCGGAAAGGCCCGTCGACGCGGCCCCGATGCCCTCCATCGCGTGCCGGACGGGAGAGTCGGAGGCCCCCTCTTTTCTCCCTTGCGTGCCAATACGCTCCGTCTCCCGTTCCACGGGAGTATGCGCGACGGCGACCAGGGCCGTCTTCGGGCTCACGGAGAAGAAAGGTTTCATCTTTCCGTTTAGCCAATAGGTAACGCCAAAGGTGAACGGGCCGCCGAGTATGCCCGTGAAAATATACCAGGCGGGGCGAACGGCATCAGACATCACCATGCCTCCCGCGTAAGCAAAAGCTATCGGAACGCCGAGACCGATACTCGTCGTCAAAAGCGTCGGCCGGCTCTGATACGGCGCCAGGGCCGAGGCCACCAGAGTCTCCGCCGTGGCCTCCCGAACCTTTCGGCTCAAATTGGAAAACGCGACGCCGCGCTTGGCGAGCTCAGCATGCAAAGCTTCGAGAAGGCGCGCTTGCAACGAAGTCCGCGTGGCTCTGAGCTGCCAGTTCCACGGGCTACTCGTCTGCCGGATCCCGGCGGCGAGCGCTTTCTCGATAGGTCCAATGCGGGACAGAACTTCCGCGACGGCCGCATCGGCGAGTTTTACCCCTTCCTCACCGGTCAAAGCCGCGAAAGAAACCGAGTGCGTCGTGACTTCGTGATGAACCACGGCGAGAACCAGCTCCGCCATGGGCCCAAGAGGAAGTTTTTCGCCCGCCCCGGAGGCCGCGTTTGCCCTCAGAATGGCATCGCGCACGGCTTGCGCGCGCGCGACGACTTCTTTCGTCACGCGATCTTGCCAACGGGATTTCTCCGCCGGGGATAAAGTGGAATGACGAACGCCTTCAGCCGAAAGCATGGCATGAAACACGTCCAGGAAAATCTCTTGGGTCTTTTTCTCCGACAGACCCCAGGATTTTTCCGACAGGCGCCGATCCGAAACGAGGGCCTGACCCGCGCCTTCAATTCGGCTCGCGGCCTCGGCGCGGTTAGCGACGTGGTTTGCGTGCGCATCCACCTCGGTAAGAATCGAAACGGCGATTTCCTTTCGCTCCTCCGGAGAGAGCTTGGAAAAGAGCCTTTTTTCTTCGCTCAGTTCGGCACCCAGCGCCTTGAGCACCGCTTCTCGGCGCTCGGAAAACGCGAGCTCGCCCGGACCCGCGGCGGGAATCTCGGCGAGCGCTTCATCTATGACTTGCTGACGCGAGGTAGTTTCCCCAACGGTGAGCGCGACCGGCTTCGGGGAGCGGCCGCCGAAAACCTGGCCGTAGCGGGCGCGGCACCAAGTGAGAGGGTTCGCGTGGCTCGGCACCGCCTGCAAAGCAGACAAAAGCAGAATGGACACCAAAAGCCCGGCTCTCGGTCGTTTCGAATTAGCGGCCACTTCGTTTGGGAACCCCCATTACCAAGGTAGCAGCTCTGAGGGCGGCGCCCCTAACAGCACCGTCAGACTACGCGAGGAGCCGCGAAAAAGACGATTAAGACAAGCGGACTACACCCGCCGCGCGGGCGAGGCGGTAGAGGCGGGGGCGCAGCGCGCGTTCCCCGAAGATCATCACGCCGAGGCTTACCGGACCGAAGGCCGAGCGAAAAGCCATGGCCTCATGTAGCGACCGCGTGTAACTAACCCACCCGTAGAGAGCGGCTTTCAGAACGAAATAGACGGCCCAGACGCCAGTCAGCGCGCGCAGGTAATCGCCGACGTCCGGCCTCCCCTTCTTTTCCTCGCTCAGGGTCTTTTCCGCGAGCTCGCGCAGAATGGGATCTCCTTTGAGGATCGTCCCAACAAAGAACCCCGCGGTGATTAGGTTCGTCGCGACCGACTCATACCGAAAAAGAAATGGGCTAGGCGCCAAGAGATCGACGAGGCCAAAGCCGACGGTGGAAATCAAAAAGAACTGGTAGAGCCGGGTAATCTCGAGCCCCCGGTACCGGCGCCAAACCACGTCGGCCACGGAAAAAGCGACGGTGATCGCAATAGCGGCCCTTAAAGCAAAGAAGTGCTCGGCCGCCAGGAAAACTAAGAGGGGAGCAAACTCGGAGTAGACGAACGCCAGAAGACGGCGAAGCTTATCTGCCATGCGTCGCAACTTAGCCGACGTCCACAAAAACCGTAAAGAGAATTGACTAGTCCACGGCCGTACCTTGAAATGGCCGCCTACTTGGGGGTTGGATGAAGGGTTTACTGTCCGTATTGGTTTTGGGTTCACTTGTAGTCGGCACGCAGGCTTTGGCTTTCGGTAACGCGACGACGTTCGATTACCGGCCCGAGGTGGCTCGCCTCACTCGCAGCCTCGAAATGGGCGGCACGATTCAAGAAGTGCAACGCGCCCTGGACAGCCTTCTCTCGACGGCCATCGCGCATTTGCGGGCACGCGGAAAGAACAAGGAAGCAGACGACATCGCACTCGAATGGCAGCAGTACCGCCCGCAGCTGGCGCGCCGCAATCTAGGCGATCACGATCCTTTGTTTCCGTGGCTTCGTCGCACTTACCAGGTTCTCGAGATCCTCTTGGGCTCTCGCACCATGAAGCAGTATCGCCTGACCGACTTGAACACTTTGAACTTCGCTCTTCCCGTCGTTTTAAATCCCGAGGGCAAAGGCTGGGATCGCACTGAGTACCGAAAGCACTTCGTGCCGCTCGCGGGCATCACGACGTACTGGAGCACCTTTCTCGGTTGCCGCGCGGTCATCGAATGGTCCTTGCTTCAGCGAGTTTGCGGTCCCGCCGCGAGCGCCGCCGGCTGGCTCATGGAAACGACCATTGCTCCCACTCTGAGCGATAAGGTTTACGGTCACTTCGCCAAAGGCTTCTAAAAAGATAGGCCGAAGCCAACGAGTAAGAGGAGCAGGAGAAGAAGACTCCAGCGCTCTCTCGGAAGTAAATCGCAAGCCGGCATTTCCGCGTTTACTTTGCCTAGAAAGAGAAGCAGGTAGCCGCGGTACATGGTCACGGCCAGTAACCCCATGGCAATCACGCTGAGAGCCGCGGTAAGCGGTTCCGTCGCGAAGGTCGCCTGGAGCACCAAGTCTTCTCCCAGAAAGCCGAACGTCCCGGGAACGTTCACGGCGCTCAGGCCAAAGATAAAGAAAAAGGCCGCGATGCCCGGCATGACACGTACCCAGCCGCCGCCTTCGCTCCAACGCTCAAGTCCCGTGCGCTCTTCGACGAGCCAAAGCACGATCCCGAGACCTGTCGTCGAGAGCATGGCCGTCACCCAAAGATAGACCGAGCCCATCACACCCAGGTGGCTTGGCATGGCCCAACCGAGAGTCGCCGCGGAAATGAGAATCGGATAAAGGAGCCCGAGCCACTTGCGCGGAGATTTTTGCACGACGCCGAGAAACGCAAGATAGAGCGAGGAGATCACCAGCGCACGCACGAGGGTGAGGCTCGTCTCGGTCAGCGGACAAAGCGGTAGGGCAACTCGCAAGAAGAGCGCGAACGCGCCCGGCGCCGTCAGTAACCCGATACCCAAAGGCAGGGGACTGTCCTTGAGGAGCGAAAGCGAGCCGGCATGAAAGGGGAACAGGCCGAGCCGCACCCATACGGAAAAAAGAACACAAGTTCCCGCCAGGATCGCGGTACTGCCGCCCGGCGCCGCGAGTAGCGGCAAGCGGGTAATCAAAAACCACTCGGCGTGCAGGCTTCCCAGGAAGTAGAGCGCCGCCAGTAAACTGAAGGCGCCTAGGACTTGATAATAAAGGTAGAGACGGTTACGGGCGAGCCATTGCCAGCGATTGCCGGAGCGAGAGACCGCGGCCGGAAAAAGGCCGAGCAGCCAGCAAAGCCCGACCAGGCGCAAGTCTCCCAAAAAGAGCACGCCCGCATTCATCACTTGAAGAAAGAGCAACGAAAAGACGACCGTCCTGTTTTCCTTACGAGGGGCGCTGAGCAGAATCAGACAAAAGCAAATCGCTCCGTAAGCTACGCCGAGAAGGGCCGGCCAAGAATTGGGATCCATCGCGGGAAGCGGCCACCAGTAGTAGAGCGTTGCCAAGAAACCGCCGGCCGAAAAGAGCGCCCTCATTTTAGGCCTCCTTTCGATTCGTCCCGGGGAGCAAAGCGCGCGAGCCAGCCGTCCTCGACGCGCTCGAAAAAGACGGCCACTTTCAGTACCGGCCCAACCACCGCCCAGCGTAAAGACTCTTCGAGACTAAAGCCAGCCACCGCCTGACGATAGATCCACGTCCGAAACGCATCGGGACTCATCCGTTCCCAAAACCGGGGACCCGAAGCGGGGCTCGTGCCGAACAGATTATGATCTTGAAGGAGAGATGGGGCGCGCAAGAACTGTAAGGTCCTTAGCAGGGCGTGGCCCATCAAATGCCAGATGGCGAGAGTGGTGAGCCCCAAACCGATCTCCGCAAATATTAGGCCGACCTGCGAGAGGCAAGCAAAGGCCAATTTCGATTTCGCATCAGGGCGAGCCAAGCCGACCGTGGTTCCATAGATCGCCGTCGAAACCCCGATGAGCACGATTAGAAACGGAACGAGACCCGACGCCTGCCAGACGACTCGCGTGCGTAGTAGCAAATAGGCTCCGGCGTGAATCGACAGGCCTCCGTAAAAAAGCGCGCTCGACGGTGTCGGGCCTTCCATCGCTTTGGGTAACCACCAGCTGAGCGGGAGCTGCGCGGATTTGGCGAGTGAGGCCACCAGAAGTAAAATCGCGAGGAGCAGCCTCGGCTCGGGCAAACCTTGCGGAGAAACGTCAAAGCGCGCGGTATCGAACTGCTGATGCCAGGCAACCGTGGCGAGAATCAACGCCACATCGCAAATCCGATAGGCGATCCAAGCCGTGTAGCCATGTTGAGCCGGCTGATCGCGGTAATGGAAAAAGCCGATGAGGAGCGCCGAGCTAATGCCCACCATCTCCCAGCCCGCCACCAATAAATCGATAGTGCCCGCGAGCAAGGTGAGGTTCATCCCGGCGACAAAAAGGAGATAGAGCAAGAAGAAGCGAGAGAAGCCTTCCTCGCGGTGAAGATACTGAAACGAGAAAAGCCCACTTGCCGCAGAAAGAATGGTGGTGACGACCAGGATGGGAAAGGAAAGCGCGTCGGCCCTGAAGAGAAACTCGAACTCGTAGTTTCCGATCTTGAACCAGTGCCCAGGCTCCCACTGAGCCAGGTGTCTGGTGCTAAGCAAGATTTCCCCGCCCACGACGAGAGTCGAGAGGACCAAGGCGAGGATGACCACGCTGACCACCCCGCGAATTCCCGATTCCTTGAGCTGAAGATTTAGGATCGCGGCGAGCCCCACGAGGACGAACGCGGCGAGAGGCACACCCACCAGAGAGAAGAGGCTGACTGCGAGCGAATCGATCATATCGCCACCCCCGTGACTAGAACGGGCCTCAAGTTATCTCTTTTTCCGACGTAATAGGCCGGGGAAGCGGAAACTTCGAGCAGGGCCGGGTCTTCCGGATGGTATGGCTGGAATTTCCCACGGTAAAAACGCGCAAGCGCGCCCGTAGTCGGATCGACCAGGACCAGTTGAATCCAATCGTTTTCAACGGCGCGCCGGATGCCCGCGTGGGCCGCGAGCACCTTTTCCATCTTGAAAAGGTCCGTCTCGACCAGAGTCAGCAAACGCATGGGCTCGTGGATTTCCACCATTTGCAGGGGCAATCCCGCGCGCAAATCGGAGAACGCGCCGTTGGTCACCCCGATGAGACCGGAGATATTGTGCGGAAGCTTCGTTCCCGAGCCGTACTCTTCGTTATCGACGTAGGAAAAATAGTACTCGAGGCTGATGCCCGCGCACACCGGCACGACGGCGGAAAGGCTTCGTAGAAGAATGTCTCCGGTCGGGTCCTGGGCGTTGTCGTAAGAGGTCAAAAACGCCCGGCGATCCAGAAATAGCCCTCGCGTCAGCCGCCGAGGCGCGATGATGAGCGAAGCATTGCTCGCATGACCGCACTCGGGCCGTGGCTCCCGTAGATCCTGGCAACGGCCCTCCACGTGCTGGAGCGCGAGCGGCGCCGAAAGATGCCTCGCCGAATCAAAACGGCGGCATCTTTCGTGCGCGTCGAACATGCGCGCGCGATTGAGGACCGTGGTCGCATGCTGGAATGCTTGCGCGTGCGTTTTGGGTACGGAGGCCTCGTCGAAAAAACGCACCGAGTCCGAGCACGTATCGTGCAGCCCGCCGATGAACCAAGTCGTGACGGGAATAATGATTCCCTTTTCCTTTATGAGAGCGCGCACCGCGGGAAGATTCGCCATCGCGGCGAACGCGCGCGCGTTCGGGCCGCCTCCCCTGCCTCCACAAGCGCCGCAATCGTAGGCGGACTTGTGAGGGTTATTGGCGCTACTCGATCCGTGTCCCAGGATGACGACGAGACGGGAGAATTTTTTGGTCAGCCCAAGCTCGCCGAGCACCGCCTGTACGCGCTCCGCCATGTCGGCCACAGAAAAGCCCGCTTGAATTTGGGCATCGGGCGCCGCGGGAACCGCGGTTTCCAGAGCCAGCCCGGTCTCCATTTCGGGGAGGAACGTCTCCCGCAAAATCCGTTTCAGCCGGCCGCTGAGCCTCGGAGAATGTAAGCGCAGACCGAGCGGCACGACGGCGAGCACACCGCCCGCGACACTCATCGCGAGCCCCCCCAAGGGATGGCGCGAGCCGTGATGCACGGTCTTTCGCACCGTTCTGACGAGGTGATGGCGTCCCTTCCCGTCTTTTTGCGCGGGAGAGCGCGGCGCTTCCGAAATGGCATGCTTCGGACGGACCACCACGGGACAAAGGGGCACGGGGAACGAATCGTAAATTCCCTGGTACCACATATCGACCGAGAAAAAGCCGGCGATCGAGAACGTCTCGGCGCGCGGATCGGCCTCTTCGAGATGCCGGCGCAAAGACTCCTCCCGCTCGTCGATACAAGTCACCAGCTGAACCGAAGGGCCGTCGGCGGAAACCGCGGTCTTAGGCCGGCGCAGATTGATGGCGACCGCATCGAGCACGCGGCAGCGGTACGTGCGCTCGAAAGCGCGGTGGAGAAAACGGCGCCGAGGCACGTCCGAGAAAGCGTCGATTTCTTCGAGGAGCGCGTTCAGATCCCCGGCCTCACGAATCAGAGGCGCCGAAAGGCCCACTTGTTGAAAGAAACGAAACGCCTCGTAAACCCGGTGCAAACTCCCGGGCACGCGGCTGCTTGCCGCAGAAGGCTCCAGGCGGGCTTTGAGGGAAAGCTTGAGTAGTAGCCGGACCGCTAGAAAGTCGGCGAGCGAAGCGCGCACGGGCTGACTGACCAGATGGGGGCGATGCTCGAGAACCGCCATCATGCCGGCCCAGCCGGGAAGGCAGAGCAGCTCGCGCACGATGAGCGTTTCCCACTCCGCGCGAGGCACGCCGAGGCGGGACAAGCAGAGCTCGCAGGTTTGGAACGCGTCCCGGCCGTCGAGCTCTTTCCAATTCCACTGGCGAGGGACCCAACGAAGTCCCTCGGGCAAGAAGACTTCCCCGTCCTCCGCCAAAGCCCGGAACGCGGCTAGAAATCCCTTGTCGCGATCGGGCATCGCCCAGCGAGAGACGCCTTGGTCGAGAAAGGAGGCCGCGAGACGAATCAAAATGCCATTGAGCTCTCCGGCCTCGGGCGCGTCGGTTTTTTTCTGAGATCTCGCTTCGAATTTCACTCGCGAGCGCAGGACTTCCCAAAGCGCGGACAAAGCTTCCGCGGGGGTCTTGGCGCCCGACTCAGAGAGAAAGCGCCGGCGCGCCGGCGCTTCGACTCCCTTTTGAAACTCGGTCGCTTCCTTTTTTTCGCGCAGGAGCCAAGTGATGGTCTCGTCGGCGAAGGGCCGCGACGCAATGGACAACAAGGCTCGCCACACTTCGGTTTGAGAGAGCCGGCCTCCCAAAAAACGACGCCCCGGCGCGGCGCTTTCCGCATCTGCCAAAGCTAAGATCTCGTCGAGGTCTTGTTCGCGAATGCGGCCCTGGCCCAATTCCTTGAGGTACCGCTCGTGAGTGAGGTAGGGCTCGGAGCCCCGCATCTCGGCGGCCCATTCGACCATGTCCTCGAACTTTTTGTCCTCGAACGCGACGAGCGGATTCTGATGAATGAAAACGCCGATGGGCCCTTGTTCGGGCAATAGGCGAGCGGCTTGTTTGACCGCCCCCTCGATAATGTTTCGCGCTTCGCTGTCCATGTGTCCCCGGATCCGTGTCCAAGCTAGAGCCTAAAGGGAGCTCGCCGCTAAAAAAGCGCCGAGCGAAATCGTCTGACCGAAGTCAGACCGGCGGAGCCCGGCTCGCCCGGAAAGCGATCTGGAAGCGACTAAAAGAAATCAGGCCGCGTGCGGAGGGGGCCCGCCACGACGACTCGGATTCGAGCCGAAACGGGCAAGCGGGCAAAAACCCGTCTTTGCGGCTTTCATCGCGTTCCTCCAGCTCGCTCGGGACGCTACCGCGAGACTCGCCGAGCTGTCTAAAGGAGCCACGCTCCTGCGAAAGCGGCTTGGAAAGCACTCGATTGCCCGTACGAGGGAGCGCGGCGTCAGCGCCGGTCAAAAGGAGGGCAAAAATGAGAAGCCAGGGGCCGTACTTCATAAGAGGCTCTAGGTTACCCCTCCCCGCTTTCTTACTCAATGCGCTATTTCCCGATTTCGCAAACGGGCTCCCTGCCGCCAGTTGCCCAACGCTTCATTTCAGGGAAAACTGCCCGGATGCACGATTCCCGGGGCGAGATGGAAAATGCCCAAGAGTTCCGCCGCCGGCTTTGGGTCAGACAGCTTTACCGCGAGTACGATCAAATCGTGTATCGCTACCGCGTCGGCTTGAACGCTCCCGTCCTGAAGGTCGGTATCATGGTCTCGAAGTTCGGCTATTGGGATCCGCTCATGCGGGTCATCACCCTCAGCCAGGATCTCATCGAAAAGCACCCTTGGGACATCGTCATCGAGATTTTGAAGCACGAAATGGCCCATCAGCTCGTGGACGAAGTGTTCCGAGGCTCGTCGGGCCACGGCAAGGACTTTAAAGACGCCTGCGTGACTTTGGGGGTCGCCCCTTGGGCCGTGTCGGCGACCGGAGAGCTCCCGAAAGAAGTGCCGCGGTGGCGAGACCGCGCGCTTTCCGAGGAAGAGGAGCGCCTGCTCCGGCGCGTGGAAAAACTTCTGGCGCTCGCCGAGTCCACCAACGAGCACGAAGCGGCGCTCGCCATGCAACGAGTGCAGGAGATTTACCGGAAGTACAACCTCGCTCAGATCTCGGGCGCGCTCCAGCCGGCCCTCGTCTACTCGATGATTTGCCGCAAGCGGCGCAAGCTGTCTCGCCCCGAAGCTCTCATCTTCTCGATTCTGGGGGAGCATTACTTCGTGCGTGTAGTGCACGGGCATGTTTTCGATGCGAAAGATGGCTGCGAGTACGTGATGGCCGAGCTCATGGGAACGCGCGAGAACGTGCTCATGGCCGAGTACGTCCACGCCTTTCTCTGGACGCAGATTCATTCGCTCTGGAGAAGCTACCAAAAGGAAACGCGGGCGCCCGGACGAAGAAAAAACTCTTACCTACTCGGCGTCCTCGCGGGTTTTCGAGAGAAGCTTCGCCATAGCGCGGAGGCGGCTCCCGCGCCGGCGGCTCCCGTTTCCAATCTCACGGCGCTCGTCGCCGCCGCCGACAAACGGGTCGACGAGTTCGTGCGGGCTCGTCACCCGCGGCTGTCTCGCAGCACGGGCCGCACGGTGTATAGCGATCCTTCGCTCTTTGAGGCCGGAAAAGCCGAGGGCAAGAAGCTCACCTTGCGTAAAGCCGTCACTGAAAAGCAGGGCAACCGGGCGTTGCTTCTCAACAAAGGCACGACTCGCAAATAGTTAAGGACTCGGCTTGGCGTGGAGAACCTTGCGAAACCGATCCGGCGCGTCCTCGGCGATTCGCTGAGTCGTCGGATCGGGATCCTGCTTAACGAGATTCAGCTCGTTGATGAGAAAATGGATCTCCTGCATCACCCCACTCACGAGTTGAGCCCGCGCTTGCGGCGAGAGGGAGCCCGGCTGAAAGCGGGCGAGTAGCAGCTCGCGCGCTTTGGCGACGGTCGCCGTATCGAGAGCGCGCCGAGCGCGGTCGCCGAAAATGAACCGGCCTTCCTCCGTTTCCGAAGGAAGGCCGATTCAAGTCGCGTTACTCGCTTCATTACTACGCCTCACTTTCTAATTTGAACTTAGGATCGCTTTACGGGTCGCTGCAAGCGCGACCGTGAAAAAAGTACCCGGCCCATCCGTAACAAACCGACCGGGACAAGTTCGGGACGGTTTTTTCAGAAAAAGTTAAGCGGTCTTGCATTTGGCCTCTTGAAGAGCGGGGGCTATAGTCCGGCTCTCAAGTGAGTCTATTTTTCGACATCCAAGATCGGCAACGCCTGAGAAATACTAGGCGCCTACTGCTCGGCACGGCAGCCGTGTACCTGGGCTGGTGGTTTCTCGTGGAGCTCCTGCTACCAGGCTCGTTCAACCCGCTTTCGGGACGCCTGGTCATCGTGGCCCTCATGTTGGCGGTGGTGCTGGCAAGCTACCGCTCGGGACCTATCGCGACCCATATCCCTTATTGGTTTTGCGGCTGCGCCTCGCTCGCGACGCTTCATTACTTTTATCTCTTCTATCGCAATCGGGGAGACATCAACTGGGTCGTGGGCTCCTACATCACGGTCATCGCGGTGTGCGCGTGCTTGGAAACCGCGACGTCGTTTCTGTTCTACGGCGTATACGTGTTGCTCCTTTCGGTCAGCCTTTGTTTGGTCGACCAAGATCTCTTTCGCACCGTTTTCTTGCCCGGGATGATGACGCTCCTTCTCTTCGGGTATTTCAGTCTGCGCGCGCGCCTGAGACTCGCCTCGCAGAACTGGGAAAACGCCCAGCGGCTGCAAAGCCTGTTTGACGGCGTGTTCGAGGGCATCTGCCTTCACGACGGGGGCAAGATCCTCGACGCCAATCAGTCCTTTGCGAAAATGTTCGGGTACGAGCGGCGGGAGACCTTCGGCAAAATGGTGACCGATTTCGTGATACCCGAGGTCCGCTCCCAGGTGCTGGAAAAAGTCCACACCATGAACGAGATCCCTTACGAGAGCTCGGGACTTCGCAAGGATGGCACCTACTTTCCCATCGAGGTCTTGGGCAAGCCGCATTTCTCCGACGGAAAAACGCTTCGCATCGCCGCCATCCGTGATTTGACCGACACGAAAAAAGGAGAGCGCAACCGCGTCTTGCTGGAAGCCTCCCGGACCGCGCTCGCCATGCGAGACGAGTTTATTTCCATCGCCTCTCACGAGCTGAAAACTCCGCTCACCACCATCAAGATTCAGGCGCAAATGATCGAACGAGGCTTTGCCAAAAACGACTCGGCTCCGTCTCCGGAACAAGTCCGCAGTTTTGCGAAAAAGATCGATCGCCAGACCAACCGGCTCAACTACCTCATCGAGGACATGCTCTACAGCTCCCGCCTTTCTTTCGGAAACGTGGTTCTCGAATTGCAAACCTTCGCGCTTTCGGACTTCACCCAGCGGGTCATCGGAACCCTTTCCGAATCGTTCAAGCAGGCCCAGGTCGAAGTCACCTTTCAAGGCGAGCCCGGCATCCAAGTCGAAGCCGACCCGGGCCGCATGGAGCAGGTGCTCGTGAACCTGCTCTCCAACGGCCTGAAGTACGGGAATGGAAAGCCGCTCGTAGTGAGCGTGGTCAGAATTGGGGAAACCGCCGTGGTCTCCGTGCAAGATCAGGGGATGGGCATCGCGCCGGAAGATCAGGAAAGAGTGTTTCAACGCTTCGAGCGCGCAGTCTCCGCGCGAAAAATCAGCGGCATGGGCCTGGGGCTTTTCATCTGCCGCCAAATCATCGAGGCCCATGGGGGCCGTATCGAATTGCAGAGCCAGGTCGGTCAGGGCACTACGTTCCTAGTCACCCTTCCCTTGAAGTCCGGCGAGCCCCCGATCCCATGACTTGTTTCTAGGTCCTATTTGCGGGCGATTGCTGTTTGCTTACCCGGTCCGCTCACCAGCGCAGCGATTACCAAATCACCGCTGACGTTTATCGTCGTGCGGCACATGTCGAGCAGGCGATCGACGCCGAGTACGATCCCTAGTCCCTCGGGCGGGATGCCGACCTGCTGAAGCAAGATCATGATGAGCGGAAGCGAGCCACCAGGGACGCCCGCCGTTCCGATGCCGGCCAGCACCGACATCAGCACCACCTGTACCTGCTGACCGAGCGCCAAATGCACGCCGTACACTTGCGCCAAGAAGAGCACCGTGATGCCTTCGAAAAGCGCGGTGCCGTTTTGATTGGCCGTCGAGCCTACCGTCAAAACGAAACGGGAAATCTCGGGAGGCAATTTCAGCTTATGCTCGGCAAGCTCCAAAGACTTGGGCAAGGTCGCGTTGGAGGACGCCGTCGCGAACGCGTAAATATAGACTTCCCGGCAATCCTTGAAGAACGCCAAAGGATTGCGTCCCCCGAGGAACTTCAGCATCAGGGAGTACACGCCGAACTGCTGAAGCGCGAGACCGAGCAGCACCACGCCGACGTAAGCGAGTAACGACAGGAGCAGCGTGTGGCCGAACTTAAACGTGCTGCTAAACACGAGCGCGAACACCGCGAACGGAGCGAGCTTCATCACCCATTCGACGATCATCATGCAAGCTTCGTAGATTTCTTCCAGAATCGTCGTGAAGGGGCTTCCCTTGTCCGTGCGCGCGCTACTTTTGGCGAGCGCCAGACCGAAGACCAGCGCGAAAAACATGAGAGAGAGCATTTCGCCGTCCAGGGCTCGGGCGGCGGCGTCGAGCGGATTCTTGGGCACGATCTCGAGCAGCGCTTGGAGGATGGGCTTTGCGGCCCTTACGTTGGAAGCGACTTTTTCCACCGAGGCGCCGGTAGCTAGCCCCGCGACGTTCTTCACGTGCTGGCCCGGCTGAAACAGGTTCACCAGCCCCACCCCGATGAGTACCGAGGCCAGACTCGAAAGCACCGTAAAAAGTAAAGTGCGAGAGACGACCCGGCCCAACCCATGATGGCGCCCGAGCTGGCAAACGCCGAGCACGAGGCCCGAAAAAACCATCGGCACGACGATCATGAAAATGAGGCGGAGGAAGAGCTGTCCCAGAGGGTCCAAAACGTATTGGGAGAATCCGGCGAGCCAGGCGACATCTCCATAGGAATGGAGGGACGTGCCGAGCAGAGCTCCGGTAAACAGAGCAACGAGGAGCCAGTGGTGACGTTTCATCGACCTTAAGTAACCCGGGTCTCCAGTTTCGACAACGTTTCAGTTGGCGATCCGAAGCCGATCGCGCAGCGCCATGGTAGGTTTTTCGATGAGGACGTGAATGAGGTAAGCGACGAGAAACGAGACCACCAGAACGAGCGGCGTATAAATCATCCAGATGAGGCAGGAGATCGACTCTTTCGCCGCACCAGCAAGTCGAAGTGGTTCGGCCGTCCGGTCGAAGGCGTCGGCATCAGCGAAATCTACTGCCAGAAAACGGATTGGGGTATTTGGGGCAAGGGCCACAAATGTTTCGTTCGCGGCGTCACGGTGAGCGATTCCAACGCTCCGTTCTCCATCGTCAACTAACGGCCGGTCGCCGCCCGAATGGCGTCGTCGAGCTTTTGCTGCGCGGCTTTGTTGAGCTTTGCTAGAGACCCAAAAAGCTCAGGAGTGCAGGCGTCCGCGGGTAAGAGCGCCCTCAGAAAAGCTTCGTCTTCTCTCGGGGTAATCACGATGTCCTTCAGCTGCCAGCTATTTCGCCGTTTGGCGTTCCATTCATAGAACCCTTTGGCGAAGGCTTCCACGGAGCCCAACAGAACCTTGGCGTCGCGGTCGCCGTGTATCGCGCCGGGAAATGTCTGGTGCTCCGTAAAGCCAAAGCTGAGTAGCTGGCGAATCACCTGAGGATTATCCGACTCGGCCACGAATCGCTTCGGAGTCACCAGGACTGGGCCCGTTCCCAAGTCGAGCCACTGCCCCTCCTCGAAACGAGCGACCGACAAGGCGCCCTGTTCTTGCGCGGCATGAAAAAGAATGGCCGACAGATCGATGTCACCGCGGGGCACGGCCGAATAATGCTTTAGCTCGATGGTATCACCGGCAAAGACCCGCGCGTTTTGAATGTCGATGAAATACGGCTCGAGATTGCGATAGCTGTAGATCTTGATGCGATTACTGGTGACTCGCTCGTAGCCGTCATCCGGCAACGGCTTGAGCTTGTCTTTGAATTGCGTCTGCACGGGGAGCAGCGGAACCGAGAGACTGGGCTTGGCCAACCGAAGCAGAGCCAAGATTTTCGAAAAGTCATTGGGGTCCGAAAGCACCACGATGGTGTTACGTCCGAGAAAGAGCGAATGATCCCGAGTTAAGCTCTCTACGAACTCCGGCGTCAGGGGCGTGCCCGTGCTCTCGGACAGATGCCGAGCGTACCAATCCTGCACCTCGAGCATCAGCCGGCGGCGTACCCGATGCCGGTTCTGTTCGTCCTGGAAGGTGAACTTCGTGCCGCGGACGTCGGGGGTGTGAAACTCGTAGTCTTGGGTCTCGAACACAGTTAGCGCAAGCTTGGTGGGCGGCCCCGCTTTAGAGGGAACTTCCACTTCGGAAAAGCTCACCGGCTTTCTGAGAATGTCGCGGCGGCTGCCGGGTTCGGCGTGCGCCACGGGAGGGAGCCAGAGGAAGACCCCGAGGAGTAGTAAGCCTAAATGTAGGGGCCAACGAGACAGCATTTCATATCCAGCATCGACCCCCCCCAACTCATCATGATACCTGCCCGAAAAGGCGAAACCTACGAGCACCCGAAGTATACGAATTTAGGCGCGGCAAGCCGGTTAGTTTTTCGGGGACCAGGCACACCTTGGGATATATTAAAAATATATTTCGGTCTCATTCCTTATATCTTTTTAATAGGAACGGAACCGCCCAAACCGTTATTCATCACCGCGCGTCAAACAACTTGTTTCGGCCTTCTCACTCTCTCAACCCTTTTCTTGGAGTTTTTATGAAGTCGTTCCTGACCTTGTCCCTTTGCCTTTTCGCCCTCCTGGGTTCCAGCGCTCACGCGCAAGAAGCGCAAAACCCCGTCGAGCCCACGGATGACGTCTACATGCCGTCCGATTGCGCGGCCCCGACCGATACCTTCAACGTGAAGAGCGGCGGCGATAAAGCCATCGGGAAGAAAGCCAACGCCATCGCGTACGCCTTGGCGTCCCAAGCCTGGGCCGACCTCAAGAAGGACGAGAGCCTCGACGGCTCGAAAGTCGTCGGCGTGCATCTCTCTTCCACGAAAAAGGGCTATCAAATCGGCGTAAGCCTCACCGAGTCCCAGCTCAGCTTCGGCTCCCAGGGCGGCACGCAGAACACGCCCCAGACGGCCCTCCTCGAAGTCGAAGTCGATTCCCAGGGTAAGCTCGGCAAAGTGACTGGCTACTTCGCCCGTGCTTACGCCTCGCCTTCGTTCATTCACTAATTCCCTTCTCGGGCCTCCGCCTTCTCCCGGCGGAGGCCCGAAATTGTCTCTAGAAGTAGCACTGGCCTCTTTGCTATTAACAGGCACCCATGTCGCTCTCACTTTCGCTGTTTAAACGAGTCGGATTTTGCGTCGCCGTTCTGGTGACGTTTTTTGTCTTGGGTTGCAAGGGACCGGCCGCGGCCACGCCACAAGGCACGCCCGACACTCCGTCCGCCACCGAGCCCGGTAGTAAACCCGGCGGCAGTCAGGGATGGGAAAGCAGCGGAGGCGACGGCGTCGCCTGCTTCGACTCGCAAGCCACCGCGCAAGAAGCGCAGGCGCTCTTAGACTCCGGCAAAGGACTCACCCAGGAGCTTCGCGAAAAGGTGCAGACCCTCGTCACTCTCGAGTACTGGGAGAACCACGAGAAGGTGAAGTTCGCCAATGAGTTCCTGGTCGCCGAAGGGATGAACGACGAGTCCGCCATCCTGAACGTCGTCACCACGACGCTCAAACGCTATTCCCCGCTCTTCTACTCGAAGTTCGTATCGGTCCAGACGAGAATGGAACCGACCCAATGGGGCGATGACAAAGCGCTGCCCGACGTGCGCGACTCGAAACCGGTCACGCCCATCGAAACCGCCGATGCAAAATGCCGGCTCATTCAGCTCGCCGTTCGCTACACCCGCTCCACTCCCGGAAAGATTCCCGAAGTGCGCGTGGATTTCGACGGCTGGCTTTATGCGCATAAGTTGGACGCGCTCAATCGCGTGATCCTGCAGAGCCACGAGATTTTCTATCTGATCGCCAAAGAAGGCGGCCACCCGGACTCGCAAGCCGTGCGCCCCCTCGTCGTAACTCTTCTCAACATGGATTTTCAGATCGCGCTGATGCGATTCGGGAACTCCAAAGCGATCGATCTCGTCCAGAACGCAATTGGGAGCGTGTACGGAGACTACTACCGCTTCTTCGTGAACGATGCTTCGAACCTCCCAGCGGTCGCCGTGCCTCCGGGACCGCATCAGTACAGCCGCTACAAGAGCTTTGGCAGCGCCATTGCTCCCCTCAGGGCGCGCAAGGGAAAGTGCCTCACGGAGAAGAAGTTCGACGATGCAAAACCCGAAGAGCGCCAGGCTCTCTTGCAGACTTGCGCCGACTTCGCGATGAGCCCTAATTACATCAACGACGCCTTCAATGACGAAGAGTCTTTCGTCTTCGTGGCGCGCTACTTCATCGATCGCCTTCCCAACGTCATCGACAACAGCGAGTCGTTTCTGGTTTGGGAAAAAGAGCACCCCGAAGCGACTAGCCCCTATATCTGGCAGCAATTGGCCCGCGCCTGCGAGGTAATTCCCGGCTTCAAACGCCAGTACCTGGGGAAGCTGTTTGATAAGGCCGAGGGCTATTGCAAATCGCTCCCGCTGCCTGCGGTCGACCGCTCCATCATGGAACGCTTCTAGCCCCCGGCCAAAAGACAAGCCTTCCTCAAGGAAGGTTCAAGGGAGTGCGGCCCGCGCGAATGAACAACGCTCCGATCCCACCTAGAGGTAGCGCGCTCACCAGCCCCAAAAATCCTACGATGGCGCCCCACCCTTCCTCGCCCGTTCCGCCGTCGCCAAAACCAAAGCTGTAAATCCCCCAAAGCCCGCCCGCGACCGCGAGAAAGCAAAACAAGTAACCGACGAGCGTAAAGCGCCGGCCCCGCACTTCGGTATCGGCCACCACGAGCCACGCCAAAGCGAACATGAGGCAAGTGCCGAGCACACCGAACGCAAAAAGCGCTTTCATTTTTCCCATAAGATCATCCGACCGGGTTGAATCCCGAAGCGCCGGGCCCAATTTCCCGCGTAGGGCCGAGAGAAGCCCAAAGCGCATCGAGACCCGGCAAGCGATAGATCCAGTGGCCGTCGTTCAAGTGGGACAGGCGATAACCTGCCTCGCGCAGCAGCCCATCGATTTGAATCGCGGGCTCTTCTCCGACGATATGCGGATGGAACTCGCAGAAAATATAATCGGCGGCGCGCCGGGCAAGCAGCTCGCCGGCTCCCAAAACGATCGGAAGCTCGGCGCCTTCGCAATCGAGCTTCAGAAAGCGCACGCGCTCGATTCCGTGTGCCCGAAGCACGCTATCGAGAGTTTGAGAGAGCACGGTCTCCTCCGCGCCACCGAAACGGGATTTCTTAAACTGATTGGTGGAGCCCGTATTCGTGTCCGGAGTCAGGTGAAGCGTCGTCTTCCCTTCGGACTGCGCTAACGCAAGCGGAAGGACGGTGACGTTACGGCAAGCGTTCAAGTTCAGGTTTTCCTGAATGATCGGCTGAAGCCGGGTTTGCGGCTCGACGCAAAGCACTTTGCCCTTGCCCACGAGCCGGCTCGCCACCACGGAGAAGTAACCCTCGTTGGCGCCCACATCGACGAAGCAATCCCCAGGTCTAAGCAAGAGACCCAGCAGATGAGTCAGCTCGATCTCGTAAACGCCGTCATCCAAGACATCGCCGCCAAACTCCGATACCGGATCGATCCAAAGTGTGTCGCCGAACGTCGTCTTGGCGACGCGGCGCTTGACGCCGAGGATCTTCTTCAACAATACCGCAAGGGACGAAGGGCGAATCCGGCGCAGAGTACGATGCAGAGAAGGCACAAAGGAGACAGTAACTTAACTCGCGCCAAGGCTCAATCAAACGAGAAGCGTGACAAAAGGCGCGTTACATCCGTCTACCTCCCCCGAGGCAGCCTTCCTCGAGGAAGCATCGAAGCTGTCAAATTTTTGACCAATTTTTTACCCTTTCGTGCTATGAGCCCTGTTATTATTTCTTACTGAGTCTTTTGAGCCTAGTGAAGCCAATGCGCCTGAGACGAAATTCCAACTGCTTCTTGATAGTCCTCTCCTTTCTCTCGGTGTTCTTACTCGGGGATGCGCTTTCGTTCAGCCTGGCGCCCACACCGGCGGATAACGCCGACCGGGTGCTCGCCTCCTCTCCCGAATCCCCTTCTCAATTTCCGCTTCTCTACTGTGATGCCTCCGAAGCGTCCGACTGTTCGGATTCTATTCTGGACGACGGCCCGATCGACATGGCCTTGAGCTCTTTCGAATGGAGCCCGTCCGTCCAGCTAAGCTGGCCCGCGCGGGCTCCCTCGGTGATCTCACCCACGGCTGATCTGGGCCTCATCCACAAACCTCCGGAACTTTCCTAGCGTTCCCGCGCCTAGAACGGTGGATTCCTCCGGTTTTTTCGGCCTGGAATCGCCACTCTCTGTCCCGGCTCGTTCGCGCGAGCTGATTGGCTGCCGACTTATGACTTTGGTGAAAAACAGATGCGAAAAGTGAACACGAAGATAAAGCTAAAACGCTTTTCCAGCTCCCCCCTGCTTAAATCCGCCCGTCCGAATCGGCGGGCCACGCGCCTCATGCGGGTCTATTGGGAACGAAACCTCCTGAAGAATTTCCGTTACGATTTCTCGGCGTCCATCGTCGTGTTTCTCGTAGCTCTGCCGCTGTGCCTAGGGATCGCCTTGGCCTCGGACGCGCCTCTATTTTCGGGCGTCATTACCGGCATCATCGCGGGCATGATCGTGGCCTTACTCTCGGGCTCCGAGCTGAGTATCAGTGGGCCGGCGGCGGGCCTCACGGTGATTGTCGCGAGCGGTATCAAATCCGTGGGCGGGTTCGATGCTTTTCTAGTCGCCGTGGTTCTGGCGGGCGTCTTCCAGTTTATTCTGGGGCTCGTCCGGGCGGGGTCCATCGCGAGCTTATTCCCCTTAAGCGTAATCAAGGGAATGCTCGTCGCCATCGGCATCACCATCATCCTGAAGCAGATCCCCCATGCGTTAGGAGCCGCGGGAGGCTTTGAGAGCGACATGGAATTTCTTTCCTGGCTCGGCAAAGACACGGCCGTGCATCACTTCGCGGCGACTCTCGTCTCTTTCAAAGGCTCTGTGGTGATGATCTCCCTATCGAGCCTCGCGCTCCTGAGGCTGTGGGACTCGCCGCAGGTCAAGAAGAGCCCCGTGCTCGCCAAGATCCCGGGTCCTTTGCTTGCCGTTCTCTTCGGATCTCTGCTGAACGAAATCTTTCAAGTGGGTTTTCCGCATCTCGCGCTCCAAGCGGCCGACGGGCACCTAGTGCAACTCCCTCTGCTTAGTTCGCCGCTCGCCATCTTGAACGAGCTGCGCTTTCCCGCGTTTGCGGCCATCAAGAATCAGAACGTTTGGGTTCTCGCCATGACCTTGGCCGCGGTCGGCAGCATCGAGACGTTGCTGTGTCTCGAATCGACCGACCGTATCGATCCGCAGAAACGCGTCTCAAACCCGAACCGAGAGCTTCTGGCGCAAGGAACCGGCAATATTCTCGCGGGCCTCATCGGCGGCATTCCGATGACCTCCGTCATCGTGAGAAGCTCGGCGAATATTTACGCCGGGGCCCGCACCCGTATCTCGGGCTTTCTTCATGGCGCCATTCTCCTTCTCTCGGTGCTGGCGTTACCCTGGTTCTTGAACCACATCCCGCTCGGTTCTTTGGCGGCCATTCTCATCATGGTCGGCTATAAGCTCGCGAGCCCGGCCCTCTTCAAGAAGATGTGGCAGGGCGGATTGGACCAGTTCATCCCGTTCGCCGTCACGATTGCCGCCATCCTCGCGCTCGACCTGCTGAAAGGCGTGTTGATTGGAACCATTTGCGGGCTGATCTTCGTGCTCCGGGCGGGGTACTCGTCGGCCCTTCTAGTGGTGACCGAAGGCAACGACGTTCTCTTTCGCTTCACCAAGGACGTGACTTTCATTCACAAGGTGAAGCTCCGCAAAGAGCTCGCGTCAATCGAGCCGGGATCGAACGTCATTTTCAACGCGACTCGCGCGACCTACATCGACAACGACATCATCCAAATGCTGTCCGAGTTTCAGGAGACCGCGGGAAGCCGCGAGCTCCACGTCGAAATGGAAAACGTATTTCAAAAGAAACGGCACTAACACTTTTTACTTTCTAGGAGAAATCCATGGAACCTACTACCAAGCTACTGCTAAACAACAAAGCGTGGGCCCACGAAAAGACCAAGCTCAATCCGAACTACTTCAAGGAGCTGTCCAAGGATCAGCAGCCTGAGTTTCTGTGGGTGGGTTGTTCCGATAGCCGCGTTCCCGCCGAGGAAGTCACCGGAACGGAAGCCGGCCAAATTTTCGTGCATAGAAACATCGCGAACCTCGTCATTCACGCCGACTTCAATTTCCTGAGCGTCCTTCTGTATGCCGTGCAAAATCTGAAGGTCAAACACATCATCATTTGCGGTCATTACGGTTGCGGCGGCGTTCGCGCCGCGCTCTCTCGGGAAAACTTCGGCCCCCTCAATAAGTGGATTCACTACATCAAAGAAGTGGCCCACAAGCACGCGGGCGAGCTCAATGGCCTTAACGACGAAAACGTCTTCAAAAGAATGATCGAATTGAACGTCGAAGAGCAGGTGAAGAACCTCTCGCGTACGGCGACCATCCAGCGCGCGTGGAAAGAGACGGATGGACCGATGATTCACGGCTGGGTCTTCAATATGGAAGACGGTCTCATCACCTCGCGGGTAACGATGGGACCAAACTCTCCCGTCGACGCTCCGTTTAAGTTCAGGCTGTAGCGACGCCCGCGGAGATTCTTGAAATAGATTTACCCGTCCCCTATGCTAGGGCATCGCCTGCGCCGTCTACATCGTCATCCCTATATTCAACGCCTTCGAAGCGACGCGCCGATGCCTGAAGAGCGTGTTTAAGCACACGAGTGCCCAGACCCGCCTCGTTCTCGTCGACGATGGCAGCACGGATCCGGCCATGAGGCCGCTCCTGGAGAGTTACGCTGGGGATGGAGCACGGGTTACCCTCATAAAGCTAGAAAAGAACTCGGGCTTCGTGGCCGCGGCGAACCTTGGGTTGGCGTACGGAGAGTCGGACGTCGTCTTGCTCAATTCGGACACTCAGGTGACCGAGGGCTGGCTCGCCCGCCTCGAGGCTTGTCTCACTAGCCGGCCCGGGCTCGGCATCGTGTCTCCCCTTTCCAACAACGGGTTCATTCTCTCCGTGCCGCGGATCAATCACTCCAACGAGCTTCCGTCGGGCTATTCAGTCGACGATTATGCGGCCCTCGTAAGCCGGCTTTCCTGGCGCGAATACCCGGAGCTTCCCGCCGCCGTCGGCTACTGCATGTGGATCCGGCGAGACGTCCTGCGCGCGGTGGGTGATTTCGATAGAGTATTTCTCGAAGGGTACGGCGAGGAAATGGATTTTTCTTACCGGGCGAAGCGAGCCGGATTTGGCATCGCCTGTGCCGACGATTGTTTTATCTTTCATCAGGGCGCCGCTTCTTTCGGCGAGGGGAAAAAACCCGAGTCCTTGCACCGCCGGAATGAGATCATTCTCAAGCGCTACTGGCCGAACTATCCGGCTGATCTACTCGCGTTCCAAGCAGGCGACCCCTTTGGCCCTCTGGCCGAACGAATCACTTCGACTTTAACGCTCCGTAAGACATCTCGACCAGAATCCGATGCGCCTCCGACTCCCGCGTCCCGCAAAGAATTCCCCCCTTGCTTTGTCTGACCGAAATATTTTCGTCGTGCAACCGGTAGCGAAAGACCGGACGAAATCGATGGGGCAAGTGATACTGCTTTAAGTAGCGGCACATGAAGTCCGTGTCTTCGGCCCAGCGAAGCGTCTCGTCGAAATTACCCAACTCACGAAACACTTCCGCGCGAAACATCGTCGGCGTGACCGGCGCGGCGAAGGGGCCATCTTTCTTCCACACCGCCCAGGTGACCAAGTCGGGAATGCTGGCGTGTAGCCTTCGGAAATCCGGAGTGTACTCCCGCGCCTTTCCCGCCCCATCGACCCAAGTGAAGATGGATCCGAAGATCGCGTTTTCCTCGGGGTGGGCATCCAGCCAATCCGCTCGCCAGCGCAGCCCTCCCGGCTCGAGCAAATCGTCGGAGTCGAGAAAGGCGATTTTAGATCCCGTGGCCTGGCTAAGGCCCGCGTTACGGGCGGCGGCGGGGCCGACGTTTTCTTTAAGGCGCACGCACGTCACGGGAAGATCGGAAATCGTTTCGAGACAATCATCCGTGGAAGCGTCGTCGACTACGATCACTTGGAGATCGGAAAGCGCTTCGTCGAGAAGTCCCAGAACGGCTTCTCTCAAAAACCGACGGGAGTTGAAGGCTGGCACTACGACGCTGACTGTCAATGGAACTCCTTCCCCTCTCGCTGCCGGTTAGTTTTTCAAAACTAGAGGTTAGTCCTTTCTCGGTCATCTGTCATCGAGTTCGGCGGCCGCCTCATCGAGGTAAACTGCGAAACCGGAGAGCTGCGGTCCGTGGGCGAGTCCCATAAGAGCTTGCAGGAACTCACGCATTTCGTCGGTTTTTTCCACCAAATACTCATAAGCCCGCGAGATGCCTTGTCGTGATAGGGACTCGGCATGCATTGAAAGGCCCCTGGCAATTCGAATGAGCGCCGAAAAGGCGTGCAGAATAAAAATGAGGCCAGACGAATGCCCTGACTCTATTTCCCCCTCCGGAACATGAACAAATTTCCTGCAATTTCGGGACCCTCCTTGAGAGGGCAATCGGCGGGTAGCGAAACTACGGGTTCTTGCCGTGGCCCTTCTTCTTGGCCTCTTCGGACTTGCCCTTTTCGTTCGGGCGGCCGGCGGCGGTCGACGCCTTCGCGGCATCGGAGCTTCCTTTCGAGGAGGCCCCGGAGTCGTCGGGACGCTGGCTACGCTGCTTGGAGACCCAAGCGCCGAAATTCTTGTTGTCCTTTTGAACGTCGGTCTTGAGGTTGCGAGCCGCATCGGAAACTTTTCGAGCGAAGTTGTCGTTCTTGGCCGAACCGGGGTCGCTCATCTGAGTGTCGATTCCGGGAGCTTCCGCTTTTTGCCCCTCGGCGCGACGGCTCTCGGCGATCGCCTTGCCGAAGGCGCTCTTGTAAGCGCCCATCTCTTCCTTCGAGACGGAAGGAATCACGTCGTCGGCGTGGACGGCGAAGGGCCAAATCAAAGTGGCGAAGAGGGCGGCAAAGCAAATACGCTTCATACTCTCTCCTCGGGCTTAGGCACTGAGCCTTTGAGCCTCAAATTGAAAACCCGCTCGGCGACCACGTCATCCTTGGCGTTGAAAAATTTAACTTTGACCGTCTTCAGACCGGCCTCTGTCGCCGACAAAACGAAAGGGAACACCCCAGTCGAGTCCTGCTTCGTCCAGTGAAGAGTCAAAGTCTTCGCGTCTTTCAGCTCGGGGTACTGCTCGATATCGAAGCGCACTCCAGGGGGAAGCTCGATTCGCGCTTTGGCAATCTTCTCTTGATTGAGATCCTTGAGTTCGATGCGAACCACGAAAGGCTGATCGACGAAGGCTTCGTAAGTCGTGCCGCGCACGAACCACACTACGAGGAGAGCCACCGCGAGCGCGCTGAAAGCGGACGTGCCGATGGCAAGGCGCTTCCACCACACCAGCGAGTTACCGTGCTTGCGGCGCTCACGCAGCTGAGCGAGAACGCGCGTCTCGAGATACGGCTCCGCTTCATGAGGCAGCTGGCGCAAGCCATTGAAGACGGTCTTTATCTCGGCGGGAGCCTGGTTGTGATTCGGGTCTTTCATGATGGGTCTCCGACAGAAAGGCGTGCGAAGGGGCTAATTCCTTTCATCTCTTGGAGAATAATTGCTGGAATTTTTGACGGGCCCTGTAAAGCCTTGAAACCACGGCAGATTCCGATATCCCCACGACTACCGCCGCCTCCGCGTACGAGTGTCCCTCCAAGTCCACCAGCAGTAGGAGCACCCGGTCCTCCTCACTCATTTTGGCGAGCACTTCGTTGGCCTGGAAGTGGAGCTCGCGTTGATCGGTGGTGAAACCAGGAAGCTCCGCCACGCTTTCTAGGCTCGCGTGAGCCTGGTTTCTCGGGCTGCGCTTGTGATCGAAAAATTTATTCTTCGCAATCAGAAAGAGCCATTTAGGAAAGGCCCCCTCCTTCTTCAGACTGCCGAGATTCTCCAGCGCGTAGAGATAAGTTTCCTGGGCCAAATCGTTGGCGAGTTCTCGGCTTCCTCCAAGATAAAGTAGAAACCGGAACACCGCCAGATTGGTTCGGCGAATGAGTTCCGACATGGCGGGCTCGTCCCCGGCTTTCGCCTTCTTGACGAGCTGCTCGATGGCCTCGATCTCGGTGGGCTTCAATTTAGGATGTCCCATGTGATTCCCATAAGTGCGATGACTTGTGAAAAGTTCTTATCGTTGACCGCGCTAGCGGCATGTAGTGTCGATCGGTTCACCTGAGCACTGAGGGAGGCGAACCCTTGCAAGCTAGGAGTCCAGCGATACGCGACTCGCGTTGTCCCGCTCCACAGGCCGTCTTTTCTGGCGATTGCGTCCGGCAGCGCGAGAGTCGAATAATTTCGCCAGAGATAGGACAACCTTCCGCTCAGCTCCCATTTGTCAGCTAGCTCCCAGGATAGACGTATTCCCGGCCCGTGAGAGCTCGACTTAAGAGGCAGCAGAGTCGTGCCGCTCACTAAGTCCTGCGAGCCGTCGAACAGCAGCGAATAAATTACACTCAGATCGAGTGCTGGCACCGAGTACCCGAAGCTCGCGCGAGTCACGTGAGTGGAACCATCCAGATACTGGTACTCACTCAGCTGCCCAAAGTTTTTCCCCCACTCATACTGAAACGCTCCATAGAAACGCTTACCGATACTTCGTTGGGCGTGACCCCCAAGAGAGCCTTTCAGCAAAAAGGGGTCCGATCCGTAGATCTGATACTGCAACGAGGGGAAAAATCTCAGCCGCCATTGTTCGCTCACATAGGTGAAATCGCTTCGCAAAGTCTGGGACAGAAACCTTCCCGAACTCTCGCCAAGAGCCTCTTCCCAGTAGAGAAGGTAGCTCACGTCGGCGGTGTGGCGCGGCCGTTTCAGCACATAGGCGCCAGCTCCAAAAAGCGCCTGGACGGCGGGTTTTGACGTCGGAGCCAAACTCGCCCCTTCCAAAAATACGTTCGAGTTGTAGCCCAGTCCAAGATCCAGGAAAAGCCAGCCCGCGCTCTCCGTCGATTGTTTTTCGATTCTCTCGAGAAAGTAGCGCGACTGCTCCCTCGCCGGTCCGCCGCGAGCCAGACTTTCGGCCCGACGGAGCGCGGGCTTTGCTTCGGTGGGGCGCTCGAGTCTCATCAGCGTAAGCCCCATCATGAAAGTAACGTCGCCATCGGCTTCGATGTCGGAAGCGATCTTAAAACCGCCAAGCGCCTGCTCGAGCTCGTGGTTCTCGTAATGTTCCATCGCGGCGTCCAAAACAGCACGCCGTAACGTCTTAAGCTCCGCGGCAGCGGCGGAGCCGAGCCCTTCGGACTTCTGGCATTTGCGAACTAGGTTTAGTGCCGCGGCGAACTGACCTTGCCGGCGGCGGCATTTGGCGAGCGAAAGCTCGGCCGCCGGAGTGAGTGGGCTTGCGAGAGCGATGACCTTCTCAAAAGCGGTGGCGGCACCGTCGGTCTTCTGCTGATTGAAGCGCGCGCTTCCCAAGTTGAACCAGAAGAGCGCATTTTCGGGCTCTCGCATGACGAGCGAAGCTAAAAGCGACTCCGCCTCTCCGTACTCTTTTGCATCCAGTAGAGTCACCGCGGCAGCGAAGGATGGCTCGCTATTTTGCTTACGAGCCGCCAAAGCGAAAGAGCTCGAGGACCCAGCTATCCACAAAGACAGCCCTATCCACCCACACCCCCAACGCCTGCCTAAAAAACTAAGGGAGGTTGCGGCGGCTTTCATCGAAGGAAGTTCCAGAGATGGGCTGTTCCTAATCAGGACAAGGGCATGTCTATTGTAGCACCGGGGAATATTGTGCTCCGCGCCACAAAGGTCCCTTCCAATGTGGCGATCACTCCAAAAAAGGTTCCCCCCCCTGCGCCGCCTTCCTCACGAGAGCGGAAGGCAGCATGTAAGTGACCCGCTAGCTGGAAACCTAACTGGAGGTTGATATGAAGCGGTTCATTCTTGCGGCCATGCTAGGCGTTACTTTGCTTTCCCCTGGGATTCAGGCGGATGAAACGAACGTGAAGGAGCCGGAAGTGAGCGAGCCGAAACCGGAGCGCACTCCCCTCAAGGAAAATTTTGGCTCGCGCGTCTCCGTCGAAGCGAAGCAGTTCCGTACCGACGAGGCACGGACGGAAAGAAATTTTGGAGAATGGGTGTCGAGTCAGCGTAGCCACCGCCCCGCCCGGCACCACGGCCAACCGGACAATGCTGGCCACGGCAAGTCGGACGAACGAGGTCGCTCTAGGTAATCCTCCCCCCGGAGTGCCTAGACTGGAACTGGGGGGCCCCAGGGCCCCCCAGTTCCCTATCCCAATATTATTGAAGACTTACCAAATTTCACAATCTCGCTCGAAAGGATCTCTCCTCGCGCATCGCCCTTCTCCCGTGAACGCCCCGTCCCCTTTTTAGGAGTGCGCGTATGCAGAGGCAAATCACTATCAATCCCCAAAAAATGATCGCGTTTATTTACTGTTTGGTAACGGCCTTGGTGCTGCTCAGCGGTTGCGAAGCCGCCGATCAGAAGTTCATGGCGACGGGCTCCGTCACCAATATCATTTTGAATCCCATGTCGGGAGAAGGCTCATGGTCTTCTCTCGATGAGGAAGTCGGGGACAAACCTCCCGTTCTCGCCGGCTTTCCCGGTTCTCAACCTCCCCCGAGTAATGGCGGAAACGCTGGGGACACCAGCGGCGGGACAGAGGGATCAACCGGTGGCTCCGACGGCTCGACCGGCGGCACCGTTGCGCCGCCGGCTCAAAATTCCTCGGACACCAATGTGTCGCGGACGGAGGCGGATGCTTGCTCCGAACTTCTCGGAGTCGAACCGTCGAAAGTTCGAGTCATTCGCGCGGGGCAGGACCTCACGATTACCGGCAATCAGCCCATTGCCATCAAAGTGACGGGCAATCAGACCAAGATCAGCATGAACATCCTTGGCACTGCAGGACAAACTCTGCCGGGCCTCTGCGTTTATGCCTTGGGAAATCAGCCGGACATTACGATAAACCTCGGCGTTGCGTTGGGCGGTCTCTACTACAAGGCTCGCGGCAACCAAAGCCGCGCGGTGGTTCAGGTCAGCCTGCTCGCGTCGCTGATGAAATCCTTTACCGCCGACATGAGCGGTAACCTCGCTAGCCTCGTCATTTGGGGCAAGGGCAAGTACATCTGCCCCACAGTGTCGATGTCGGGCCACAATCCCGTCGTCAACTGTACGCAAAATTGAAGGTAGCGAGCCGAAGCTAATTTAACCGCGCAAGCCCCCTCTTCCCCCCGGAGAGGGGGCTTTCCCTTGCCCTTTTTTAGGGACTCTTGGCTTTCACGACTTATGGCGTTTGCCTGGCTGGGTAACTTGACGATGGGTGGCTGGTCCACTTTCGTTCTCTTTAGCCTGCCCCTGAATCTGATTTACGGCGGCGTGCTACTCACGCGTTGGGCGTTTTCTCTTGGGCCAATGGACCCTTCGGTGCAGGCGCTTTGGAGCCGGGGTCTACTCCAACTCATCCTGATTGTGTCGGCGGTAATCGCGGCCGTCGGTTGGCTCCAGGTGCTTTGGGGACCGAACGTAAAGCGAGTCCGAGTTAAAGTGAAGGGCCTGCCGGCTGAGCTCAATGGAATCACACTCGCCCAGATCAGCGATTTGCACGTTGGGCCGACGATTCGACGAAGTTATCTTCTTCATGCCCTTTGCGCACCAGTATTACCGCGGGCTCAACCGGCACAAAAGTATGTGGGTCTACGTAAACGCGGGAACCGGTTACTGGGGACCGCCGAACCGTTTTGGGATTCCTTCCGAAATTACTTTGCTCACCGTCGTCACCGATTGACTGAGACTTCCTCGAGGAGGGCCCGCATCAACCGGGCGGCCCTTGCCATAGTGGGTTACCCCTCGATAGTCTCTGCCCAAGAAACATGCGCGCCGTAATTCGAGTCACCCTCGCCCTTATCTGCGTAGTGATGCTTCCGCTCGGCGCACTTGAAGTTGGGATGCGGTACCGGGAGGCCACCCCGGCGTACGTCTGGGAGCCCGGAATAGGAATCCTCCTCAAGCCGAACGAAAAGCGTACGTTTCGAAGATCGCAAGCGAACGGCGGAAAAGAGATCGTCTGGACCACCAACTCGAAAGGCCTGCGGGGGCAAGAGCTGGACGACTCCTCTGAGTTTAGAATACTGGTTTATGGCGATTCCAACATCCAGGCCAGGTTCTCCAACACGGAAGACACGTTCACTTACCTGCTGCAAAGTACTCTGCACCAAATGACGAGTCGCTCGATCGAGGTGGTCAATGCGGGAGTGGTGGGAGCCGGGCCCGATCAAAATTTGCTCCGAATGCACAAAGACTTGAAGGAGTACCATCCAAATTTGGTGTTGTTTCATCTCTTCGCCGACAACGACTACGGAGACTTGATACGCAACCGTCTCTTTAGAACCAACGCCCACGGGGAATTAGTTCGAAGTGCCTATGAGCCAACAAATGACATCTCCTTTCTTCGTGCGCACCCACTTTCAAGGCATCTCCGCCTACGTCAGTGGTTGATGTCTGAGAAGCCAAGGAAGAACATTCCGGAGTCCCTGAAAGAGTGCCAAGCCGATTATGAAACCTACCAAAGCGACGGACGCGGACCTTTCGACCAGCTTCGGGATGATTACGATTTTGATTTGGCGCTCTTTCCAGAATTGCCGTCGAGCCGAGCCAAGGTCGAGCTCATGGGAGCCGTTCTTAAAGAAATAGCTCATACCGCGAGACAAGCAAGAGTGTCTCTCGCCCTCTCAATTCTTCCCTCAGCCAGGGACCTCACCCAAAACCACGCGTACAACTATAGAGATTTCGAGAAGTACTCGGCTCGGTACCGAAGAGAACGCCTATCCACCACGCTGGAAAAATTGGCTCAGAGCAGCCGGATTCCAACTCTCAACCTCTATCCGATCTTTCTAGCCAAGAATCCCGAAACACTCTACTTCGCCAAAGAGGATAATCACTGGAACGACGAGGGGCAGAAGCTCGCCGCTCTGGTCGTGGCCAAGTTTCTCCTTTCCGAGGGACTCGTCGGAGCGGGAGTGCCGCGAAGGCCAGTACCTTAACGCGGCAGGCAATCAGAAGGTCGCTGCTAGACCAAAAAGGCTTGTGTATTTCTTCAATCCGCCAGAAAATTTTGATCGAATCCCCCGCAACCCAGAGTGATAAAAGTGAATGCCTCAGTGCTCCCCTGGTCGCATTCCAAAAGTAAACTTCCCCGTGGTCACCGGAGACAGGCGGCGCAGTTCCTTGCTCGGAAAGGATCCACCTTCCGCGTTTTAGGTGAGGCGCTTGGGCGCCATAAGCTTTGGCTCGCCTTGATTTATCTGTCGACGCTCCTTCTGGCCGCTTGTGAGGGACTCAGCTATGGACTGATCCTCACCCTGGTCACCGCGGCGTCCGGCGCCGAGCGGCATGTCGGCCCCGGAATGCTCCACCGCTTCTACGACAGTCTTCTATCGATAATTCCTGGAATCCAAGGCGGCAACGCGTACGTCCCTCTTTGTATTTTGATAGTGGGACTACAAATTTTACGGGCAGGTATTTACTTCGGCGGATTATCGGCGACGTCCTATATTGCCGCGCGCATCGAGAACGCCATTCGGCAGCGGGTCTACGCCGACATCCTCAATCTGCAATTCGCCGAGGTCCGGCGTTACGCCGTAGGCGATTTGTTGTTTTTTATCTCCACGGCTCCCGGATCCATCAGGGCACTGCTGACACAGCTCAATACCCTCGCCGCCATGAGCTCCATGTGTCTGGGCTATGGCTTGACTCTGCTCTTCATCAACAAGACCTGGACTGGCTTCGTCTTTCTGATTTTCGGTCCCATCGTCTTTTTGCAAAGAATCCTCATTCGTCTGAGTCGCCATGCCGCTCACGCCTCCATAGCCGCAATGGCGGACATGACACGCAATTCATTGGAAGTATTTCGTAACTTGCGGCTCATTCATGCCTTCGGGCAACAAGAAGAAGCCGTAAAAGCTTTTGCCCGCGTTGGCCAAGGCATCATCAAGCTCAACACCCGTCGCTGCCTACTAAACGCCAGCGTACAGCCGCTGGCTGAGCTCCTGCTCATCCTCGGCGCGGGCGTACTACTGGCGATATCGATTCCCCAAAGCACACAGGCGGGGCGCTTCCCTATCGCCAATCTCCTGGTATTCTTGGCGACCCTTCAACGTTTGAGCACCTACACGCGACTAGCAGCGGCCACCGCCGTCGACATCACGAATCATTATGCCCCGCTGAAAAGATTGGACGGCCTTCTGGCTCATCCGCCGACCGCATTTATACGTGAGGGCGGCAAGCCCGTGCACACCTTGAGCCGTGGGATCGTCTTTGAAGACGTGTCCCTGCGCTACAGCCCCGAGCACAAATCTCCGGCGTTGAACCGAATCGATTTCGCAATCCACAAAGGCGAGATCATCGCCTTCGTTGGCGATTCCGGCTCGGGCAAGTCGACGCTCGTAGATTTGCTCCTGGGCCTTTACTCGCCGAGCGAAGGCCGGATTACTATCGATGGCGAGGACCTGGAGACAATCGACCTCAAGTCCTGGCGGCGCCTTGTCGGCACGGTAAGCCAGGACACCGTCCTCTTTAACGACACGGTCGAAGCGAATTTAAGATGGGGAGCTCCCGAAGTCTCCGCGAAGGAGTTGGTCGAGGCGGCAAAGCTGGCGAATGCCCACGACTTCATCACGAGCCTCCCCAAGGGATATCAAACCGAGATCGGGGACAACGGACAAAGCCTCTCCGGAGGCCAGCGCCAAAGACTGGCTTTGGCGCGTGCTTTGGCGATTAAACCGCAACTCTTGGTATTAGACGAAGCGACCAGCGCTTTGGACAGCGAATCAGAGCGTTTGATACAAAATGCCCTCGAAAATATCCGGCACCAGCTGACGATCGTGATGGTGGCTCATCGCCTGTCGACGATAACCAGCGCCGACCGCATCGTAGTACTGCGGCACGGCCAAATCATCGAGCAGGGAACTCATCAAGAGCTCATCACGCTTTCTGGACAGTATGCGAAACATTGGTCAATCCAGTCGCACCTGCCTCCCGAGTCTGCCGCCAGGCAAGAGAGCCGGCCATCCTAGTGCGAAAAACTTCCGAACCGACCGTCACGGTCATGATGCCGGTTCATAACGTCGCCCCCTTTCTCAGGACTTGCCTTCGCAGCGTTCTTGCACAGACCTTTAAGGATTTCGAGATAGTTGCGATTGATGACGGCAGCACGGATGGGAGCTGGGAGATCCTGCACGCGCAGCCTCACCCGGCCCTGCGGATCGAGCGCCAGGAGAACCAAGGGATCGCCCGGACGCGCAACACCATCCTCGAGCGCGCCCGCGGTCGCTATATCGCCGTTATGGATCCGGATGACGTAGCGTTTCCGGACCGCCTCGCGCGGCAAGTGGAGTTCCTTGAAGCAAACCCGGATTGCGCCATAGTCAGCGGCCAGGTCGTCGAAATCGATGAGATAGGCCGTATTTTATCGGCTTGCCGGACCACGCCCGCACGGCCTTCGTTCGATCGCGCGACGCTCGCGGCAAAACCGAACCAGATGCTGTGCTGGCATAGCGCAGCCATGCTGCGGGCAAGCGCCGTTCGCGCCATCGGAGGCTACGACGAGGCCTTTCGAAATTACGCCGAGGACCTGGATCTCTTCGAAAGGATCGCGGCGACGAGCCGCATCGCCAACCTGAACGCACCGATGATCTACTATCGCATCCGGCGGAGCAGCGCCATCACCCGGTACCGAGAGTTGAACTCGCTGCACCGGCAGGCGGCCCACGGCGCGGCAGCCGACTCTAGCGCCGGAGCGCGCGACAGGGCTCAGGCAGATTTGCGCCGGCGGGTCGACGAGCACGAACGGAGACTCACCGCGGCCCGCCTGGAGCGAAGTTACCAAAACCGCATCGGGTGGGCGGCCTTACGCGGAGAGCAGTGGGCCCTAGCTAGAGCCGCCTTTTTTCGCAGCGCTTCGCCCCCTCTTCTTCTGCCATCCCTAAAAGGAATCGTGAAAGCGTGTCTCGGCACGATCGGACTGCTTGCGAAGTGGCACCCGGTCGAACGGCTCGAGGGATCGAGGGATCAGTTTCGAAGCTACCTCGAAGAGCTGGGATGAAACGACGGCGATGAGGGCGAAACCGTTTCTAGATCGCACTCCTCGACCTTCAGATGGAACCCCGTGGCATTTAGGCAATGACCGGTTTTCAGATCGAAGCAGAATCGGTGCGCCAGGCAGGTGATGGTGCCGTCCGGATTGAGACGGCCGTTAGTCGCGAGGTCAGCCCCGGCGTGGGGGCAATAGCGCTGTATTTTAAATGTCCTGCCGCCAACTTCCACCACCATCATTTCCTTGTCGCCTTGGTCGGAGAGGCTCACGCACTCATAGCTTTCCAGCTGAGACAATACTTCGGAATCATAGCAACGGAGCAGGGTCTTCAAGTGAGGCACGAATCGATCGCTACTTTCATCAAAGCGCGCTCGTAACGACAAAAAAATGTCGTCCCAAGTCGCCTTTCCGGCCAGGACATCGCTAAGAAGCGAGGCTGGGACCGCGATCCGGTAGAGGGCGTCCTCGGCGGTACCGAAGTAAGTCGCCTTTTTACGAAAATCGACGACCAGGGACTTACTCTCCCGCTCGCCCTCGATCTCAAAACAGATTTTCCCCGGAATGGTGGCGCTTATGTACTCGGACAGAAAGGGGAGCGCCGCGAAGTGATCGAGCAGATTATTCTCCTCAGGCAGCTCTCCTCGCTGGAACGACAAGACGTCGCGCCTCCTATCGGCGTAATCCTTGAGGTATCGCTCTCGATTCGTATAAGGAAGCATTCGCTCCGATCCTTCGTGCAACTCTTGTTGGCAGTTCGACCAGAGTCGCGCTTCGGTGAGCTCATCACCCGGAAGCGCGAAGTAACACCGCCCCGCCACATCAGGCCTGTGAATCGCGTAATGCTCTAGAATGTCGAGCTGGTCTGGAAAGACCGAGAATTCCGATTTTTCGTTGAAGGCACCCAAACCGGCGCCAAGGAACACCGGCGGACCGGCGAAGAACAGGATCCGTTCAGGATTTAGGGCGTCGATCGCCCTTAGGCAGGCCTCCCATTTGCTGCGTCTCTTTTCGACGGAAGCTCGTCGCATCTCGCTAGCGGAGTACGAATAGTTGATCGGATATTCGCTCGCCCCCGAACCTTGCAGCGCGAGAACGCGAATCTTCTTGGCGCTCGATTTGATCGCCGCCAGTTGTCGCGTGGAAAGACGGGCGTCGTTCAGGTTCACGAGCGCTTCGCCCTCCCGACAAAAAACGATGGCAGCGTCGAAGTGCGCGGGCGACTCCTCCGGCACGAAGTACACCTGGCCACCGCCGGCCAGATCGAATGGCTCAAAGGCCGAGTGCTCACGGATTCGGTCGCGAAAGCGGGGTAGCTCTCGATCGACTTTTCGTTTAAACCACGCCGTCGCATAATTGGGAATATGCAACGACAACGTCGGATTTCTCTCTAGAGCGAGCGTTAGGGTCTGCGGATCGAAATGGTCCGCGTGATTGTGCGAGACGCAGATGTCCGTGACCGATTCCAAGGCTTGATTGAGAAACGGATAGTTTTCAGGGAACTGGAACCAAGAAGAGAAGAACGCCCCGCTTCGGGAAAACCAGGGGTCAAAGAGGCAGGCCCGCTCACTTCCGACTTTCAAGCAAGCATGACCGAAGAAACGAATTTCCAAGCCCGCGCTCATATTTCCATTCACCAAGACGGATTTCAGGAAGGGTACCAGAAACCAGGGAAAACCACGAGAATGTCTAAGGCATTTCCAACAGGGCGCGCCATCGGGTGACTGAGAACCGGCGGGAGAGCTCGTCGAAATTTCCGACTATCTCGGGCAAGCCACGATACTCCTGCCGACGATAAGGCGAGTTCAGCCGGCTTGGGCCGAGGCCGAGATACTCCGATACCTGACCATCGATCTCCCCAGGCGATGAGACCATCGTCTCGTACTCCACCTGAAGAGAGTCGCAATCGGCGAAAGCTTCGTTATAGCTCGCCCGCAGCGCTTCGGCCCGATCGAGATACCTCAGGCAATGGTCGATATCCACCTTGATCACCGAGCCCGTTCTCTGTTCAGTGGATCGGCGATTCGAGTAGACGCCGGACTTACGGGCAATTTCGTGTGAGAGATACACGCGCAGAAGATTGCGGCGCCGAAGCTGGATGACTTTCACTCTCTGTTCACGCCGCAGGTAATCGAGGAACGCGAAGCGCGCGCCTCGCGGCATTCGCTCTAGATGCTCGTAAAATAACTTGAACCCGATCGCTCCGACATCGCCCGAGAAAGCCCGGAAGAGGTATCTCCGGGCGAAATCGACCGGCCAGAGGTCGCGGCTCCACCGGGCATAAGATGACGTTACATGGCTTCCGAGAAGGAAGATGCCGCCCGCGTGGAAGACCTCGCGAGACATGAGGACATTCGGATGGCTTTCGAGCCTCGAACAAAAAAATTCGGAGCCGCTGCGCGCGGCGGTCAGCACGATGAACGGCTGGTATCGCTCGTTCGTACCCGCGCGGAGCTCGCGCGTCCTCTCCAGCGATTGCGGCTTAGGAAAGATCTTATATAGACTCACGCCGTGCAGACTCCCAAGTAACCATGAATTCGGAATTTCATTTTAGTCCGCACAGGATTGAATGACCACGGCGCAAATTCGCTCGATGGCGTCGTCGGGCAACTGGGGACTCGACGGTACCGAGAGAAACGTTTGCCAAGCGCCGTCCGCGTTCGGAAACCCTGTGATCGGTTGCAAGAAACCGGTCAACGCCGGCTGGCGGTGAAACGGCGTCCATAAGGGCCGGGCATTTACCCTGTTCTCCAACAGCCGAATCATAGCCCGTTCTCGAAGCGCCTGAGTCGCGAAGACGAGGTTCACCAGCCAGTGGTTCGGATGGCTGAGCGCCTCTTCGTAGACTGTCACCCGCGGCGCCGCTTTCGCCAGGAGCTTTTTATAGAGCTCAAATATCTGTCGCTTACGAACGAGTCGAACGGGCAGCTTATCAAGTTGCGAGCAGCCGAGAGCCGCTAATAGATTTACGAGACGAAAATTGTAGCCGACCTCATCGTGCACAAACCTTACCTCGTCCGTTCTCGCGGTCGTGCTCAGGTGCTTGACACTTCTTGCCAAGACGTCATCATCCGTCACGATCATCCCGCCGCCACCAGTCGTGAGAATTTTGTTGCCGTTAAAGCTAAAGACCGCGGCCAGACCCTCTCGGCCGAGATGAAGGCCGTCCGCCGCGCGGCTGCCGAGCGACTCGGCCGCGTCCACGAGGAGCGGTAAAGCCTTCGCCTCGCAAAGACTTTTAAAGGAGGCCGTATCACCCGACCATCCCATTAGAGAGGCGTGCAGATAGGCGAGGAGCGGCAGCTCGGAAACCCGCGAGCGCCACACGTTCGCGCGGTCATCCCGGAAGTAGTGCTCGCTCAAGCAAGCTTGCAACTGGTCCGGTGAAACATGCAACGATCCCGGCGCCGTATCCAGAAAGACCGGCCGGCCACCCGCGTGCACGACCGAGTTGGCCGTTGCGATAAAGGACATCGTGGGAATCAGCACCTCGAACGGCGTAGTGACTCCCGACAGACGCGCGAGGGCATCGATCATCAAAGTGAGCGCGACCGTCCCGTTCGAGGTAGATACAGCGTGCCGCGCGCCGACGAACGCCGCAACGCCGCGCTCAAAACGATCGACGAAAGGCCCGCCAGTAGAAACCCAGCTCGAGCGCAGCGCTTCGAGAACGTAGCGCTCGTCGGCCTCGTCGAACTGCGGTTCATGCAAGGAAATCATCTCAACTCAGGCTCCGACCGGATATTATGCCCCAGGCACCGCCATGACGTCCACCACGGGAGACAACTTCATGCCAGCGCTTTCCTCTCCTCACTCCTTTCGCCTCATGCCATTCTCGTCGATGGACGGGATGTCGATTGACGGCTCCGTGGAAGTCGCGACCGATGGCGTTATCCTCCGGTACCGCTTGAAGGCATCGACGAAAATCCGGATCCTGGTGCCAGAGCGCGCGGCGAGTCCCACCTTCCTCGAAGGCCTCTGGAACCAAACTTGTTTTGAATGCTTTGTGAGCCGAGGAGACGACGCTAAATACCTGGAATGGAACTTAGCGCCGAGTGGACACTGGGCGACGTTCGCTTATGCCGGCTACCGCCAACGTCTGCCGCTCGCGGAAACCGAGTTACCTGCCTTCAAGCCGGAGATTACCGTCGAGTGTCCTGCCATGACCTCCGGAAGGACATCCCTGACCTTGTGCGCGACGCTGCCGATGAGCGGGCTCCGAAATTTCTGGGGTGTCGACAGCGGCCCTTTTGTTTTCGGTATCAGCGCCGTCGTCGCCACCCGCCGCGCCTTACTCGGCTTGCGCCGAGGACCTCGCTCTTATTGGGCACTCGTCCACGAACGGGATATTCCCGACTTTCACGTACGGAGCTCTTTCATTCTGGAGTTGGGCGAGCGGACAAAAAATGAGTCCTAGCGTTAGTCGCGGCAAGGCGCAGGTATTCCCTGCGGGTGTCATCTCGCAAAACGATACTGACATTGGCATCGTGAATACGCCGCTTGAGTACGGTCTCCTTCAGCATTCGCGTCCTGAGACCGATGCGCTGAGCTCTGGCCCACCAATCTAAAAATTGAGTGTAGAGGTAAGCCGTGTCAAAGAGACCGACGCGATCGAACGCCGCGCGCCGGATTAAGAGAGCGCCGGCGAGCTGACAAGGCTGCGCGCCTTCGGGGCAAAAGCGCTGCGTTTGCGCGTTATTTTCGATGTCCGGGCTGACGAACGATTCGATGTAACCGAAGCAGCCATCGAGACTCTCGTCGCTCTGCAGGGCTTCCAGCTGTAACGCTCGGCGGCCCGGGGTCCAAAGATCGTCGGCATCAAGAAACGATAAATAGGCACCCCGCGCTGCTTTCACGCCCACGTTCATGCCGAGACAGCTGCCCACGCCAGGCTCGACAAGCAGCTGGACGGAATCGCCGAAGCGCCGTACTACTTCGACGGTCCGGTCGGTCGACGCACCGTCGACAACCAAGACCTCGAATGGCTTTGGCGATTGGCTCAAAACACTCTCCAGGGCTTGAGCAATATAACGCTCACCGTTCTTGACCGGCATAACGACGGATACTTGAGAGCTCATGATGGATGCGTCCTTATATGCCCTTATGAGCAATGCAGGAAAGTTGTGCGACCAATCGAGACTTTTGTTATTATGCCGTCACACCCAACTGAGTTCAATATTGCTTCGAGGTTCTTTATGCGTCGCACTGATGTATGGGTCATCAACAGGCCTGGCGTAATCAGCGAAGTGGTCGATGGAGAAACCATTGCGATCAACTTGCAGAACGGAATCTATTACAGCTTCAACAAGGCGGGTTCCTACGTCTGGCAATTAATTGAGTGTGGGCGAACGCTCGATTCAATCGCCGTAGCCGTCGCCGAGGCCGCGGTGCAACCCACCGCCGGCGTCAGGGCCGAAGTGCTCCAGTTCACCGGGCAGCTCGTCGCTGAAGGGCTGATTTCAGGCGCCGACGACAGCGTCTCCAAGACGTCGCCTCAATCACCTGTGGTCGACGCTGTGGTCGACGCTTCGCTCGTCGACTACGAGCCACCCCAGTTCCAGAAATTCGAGGACCTAAATACTCTCCTTCTCGCGGATCCGATCCACGACGTGGGTGAGATGGGCTGGCCGAACGTCAAGACGCCGCAGCCGGAATAGATGTCCCAGGTCACGCTCCGCGGGCTCCACCGAGGAAGTCTCATGTACTCTCATTTTCCCAATCCAACGCAGCTTGATTTTTTGAACGCGTCGCTTTTGGTTGGCTCTCCCGCACTCGCGGCGTGGGAACGCTGGAAGGGCAAAGTCGACATCGAGCGCCTGGACATCGGTACGTACCGACTCTTGCCGCTTCTCTACCTGAACCTCAGCCGCCACGGCATGCAAGACCCCCTCATGACGCGGCTCAAAGGCGCCCATCGTTTTACTTGGGTCAAGAACCACCGGCTACAACTCGCGGCGGCGGCGATCGCCCAGGCCTTAAGCGATGGCGGGGTGCCGCTGCTGTTCTTTAAGGGATTGCCCCTCGTCGTCGACTGCTACGCGGATTTCGGTAGCCGCCAGATGCAGGACGTCGATGTGCTCATACCAGAGGCGTCGATTCCCCGTACCTTCGAGATCATGCTCAATCACGGGTGGATCGTCGACATCCCGCGCTTACGGAATCTGAACGACCCGTGGTCCAAAGGGTTTGTGAAGTACATTAACGGTTGCGACTTCCGGGATCCGCATCGCCAGACCGTGGATTTGCACTGGCGGCTCCTTCCTGAGAACTGCGACCCGTCCCTCAGTCAGAGTTTCTGGGACGAAGCCCGGCCCTTCGAGTTCCACGGCGTAAAAGCCAAGAGGTTGCGCCCGGAAGACATGCTGATCCACCTGATGCTGCATGGGTCGAGACGCGACGCCACGCCGCCCTTTCGCTGGATCGCGGACACGAGCTTGCTGCTCAAGCGATACGGAGACGATTTCGACTGGCGCTTCGTACGCGAGCGCTGTCTTTCCATGGACGTCGTGCTGGTCGTGCGCAGAAGCCTCGAGTTCTTACAAAAACATTTTGCGCTCGATACCGCCGCGCAAGGCGTAGAGGCGCTGGCCAGCGTGAAGACGACGGAGCGAGCTGCGTGGGAGTACAAGATCAACGCGCAAAGGAGCGACGCCTTACGAGAAGCTTGTTTCTTTTGGAACCGATACCGACGCATCCGGCGGACGCACCCTCAGGCGTTGTCGATCTTCGGTTTCTTCAGGTACCTGCAGTACCTGGCGAAACTGGATTCGATCTTCGATATTCCAAGGCACGCGCTGAACAAGGCGGGAAAACTCCTCTTTGGCGTATCGTCGAAAGAAGCCCACGCCGGCCTTCTGCCTGACGGCCGCACCACCGTATGACACCGAGGGTAGCAGACAATGCAATTTGCCTATTTACGCGATTCGCGTACCTATAGCTCGATTCCCGCGGACGCCCGATCGGAGTTTCGTCGCCAGGTCGAAGCGAGCCGAGACGGCGCGTTTGAGAGCGGCGGCGGAACGCGGCTATACGAGGTCGCCGGCCGAAAGCTATGCGTTCGATATGCGGACGACCGCGTGTTCGAGCGGATGTCCCGGGCGATAGCCCATCTGGAGACGAGCCTCGAGCCTTCGATCGATCTCACGGTGTATGCCTGGGACGCCCAGCGGTCCTTCTTTCCGGCGTTACCGTGGCAAGCCACCGACGTCAGCTACCGGGGCGACGTTCAGCTACAAGGAATCAACACCGAGGGATGCTTCGTCGCCCACCGGCTCGGAGAAAAAATCCTTACCCTATTCGACAAGAACGCCCGTACCGCCTACGTATGGACCGAAGACATCCAGACAGTGCCGAACTGGGCCATGGGCGCGCCGCTTCGCACCCTCTTCCACTTATGGCTGACGGACGAAGGCCTGCAGATGGTGCACGGCGCGGTGGTCGGCCTGGATGGAACCGGCGTGTTACTGACGGCGCGAGGCGGGTCCGGCAAGTCGACGACCGCCGTCTTGTGCCTACAAAACGGGATGCTATATGTCGGCGACGATTATATTGCGGTGGCCTTCGACGAAGCGAGGCCAGTCGCGCACAGTCTGTACAATACGGGGAAATTGCATCGCCACGTTGCCGCGGCCTTTCCCGATTTCGCCACGGCGCCCGTCGATGCGTCCGAGTCCAATGACGACAAGCAGATCTTCTATATCAACGAAGGTGCCTTCGCTGACCGATTGGAAAATCGGTTACCTCTTGGGGCAGTCATGGTGCCGATCATCGTAGATAAGGCCGAGACCATCGTTCGGCCGATACACGGTGCCATCGCCCTCGCGGCTCTCGCGCCGACGACGATGACTCAGCTGCCCTACTGCGGAGAAAAGTCGCTGCGAAACTTAAGACAGCTCGTCGAGCGGGTTCCCTGTTTCGCCTTGGAGCTCGGAAGACGGCCGAGCGGCGTCCTCGACGCTATCCGCTCTCACCTTGACGGCCTCCGGTCCTCTTAAATCTTGGTTCGTTGACTGGGCGGCCCGCTCACGCTCCAGCTTGCGCCGGATGGCGCTCAAAATACCGACGTTTACCGATTCGAAGTTGGCCGACATACCGTTTGTGCGGCGATACAGCACGGAGGCGCCCTGATAGGGAATGGTGGTGATCCCGCGCTCACAACATCTCAGGTACCAGTCGAGGTCCTCGGCGAAGCGCAGCGCGGGAGACGGATCAAACACACCGCACCGGACGAAGAGGGAGGCGCGAAAGAGCGCGTTTACGGGGCTGAAAGGCCCGAGGTTCTCCGCCCCCACCGCCGCCTCGCGCGGCGAATAGCCACCGAGTCTATGAATCTGTCCCCGCACTATGTCGGCCTCGGGATGATTCACCATCAAGGCGACCATGTTCGACAGGCGATCGACGGGCCAAAGGTCGTCGGCATCCAGGAAGGCGATGAGGCCGCCTTTGGAATTTTTGATTCCTAGGTTACGCGCGGCTCCGGGCCCCTGATTGCGCTGATGCAAAAGCACGATCCGGTCATGATAACCAGCGAGCCGCTCCACCGTGCCATCTATCGAGCCGTCATTGACGACGATAACTTCGAAATTTTGATAGGACTGCGCGAAAACGCTTTTGAGCGTCTCCTCGATATAGGCCTCGCAGTTATAGGCAGGAATGATGACGGATACCAGGGTCTCGGTCGTGTCCGACATTGTCGTCTCCCTATCGTTGGGTCGTTTGCGGAATCAGTTTTGATTGCAGCAGCAGGGGGAGAGTAGCAGCTCCGTGTATCGCGCATGAGGCCGCAGACAGTGGCTCAGATCATAGACCGGTCTGAGTCACCAGAGCTTGCAGGCGATCCAGGAGTCTAAGAGCGTAGCTTCTATATCGTAGCATGGTCCCCCGACCTAAAAACAGATAGGTCCCGATGAGATCGTAGACACGCAGAAGGGCCTGATGATCGTAGGCTCCTTGCAAGACGGAAAGCGGGGTATCCCGGTGGAGCGTCGACGTCCGGTGGTAATGCAACAGACTGGCTTGACGAAGCGTCTCGGTAATCTCGATCTGCGGATCTTCGAGAAGGCTCGCCAGATCGTGAAGGCAGGGCCCGATCTTCGTATCTTGATAGTCGATAAAAAAGCATTTCTCTTGGTGAAACAAGAGATTGGTACTCTGGAAATCCGAGTGTACGAGGCAGCGGCGCTCACCGGTCGCGAGTATGAGCTCGACGAGTCGCCGAAGCGTTTGCCGCGATAGGGCTCTAGCGGTTTCGCCGTGGCCAGGTGGCATCCACTTGTGGATGCGCGCCAGGCTCAGGTCGACTCGTCGTCGAAGATAGGCGGCATCCATCTTATCCAGCCGAGCTCGGCGAGTAAAATTGTCGGCATCCAGGGCTTGAATCTGACAGAGCACGTCGATCGCGAGGGGAAGACGATCGATTAGGCCCGGAGACGAGGCGAGCGACGTGTCACCCAGGTCTTGGAACACAAAGAATCCGTACTGAAGCTGCGAATGGCGTAAGCGCGGAACCGGCGCGCCATACGACGAGTAGAGAGCGCTCAGCTGAGCGAATCGACGGCGCCGTGTGGCGTTCGGATGAGGATCATCGCAAAAAATCAGCGACTCTCCGGTCGTCACCAGGCGGTAGTAGTGTCGATCCGAAGCCTGCTGGGGGATCTCAGTCCGACGGGCATGACCCAAGTTGAGCGAGTCAAGGAAGCGTCGCTCCTTAGCCCGCCTGAGGCCCTGCGGGGCTCGGAGCGCCGCCCAAGTCTTAATCAATACGGACCTCAATCCGCCCCAATCAGCGCGGCCGGCGCCGAGCCGTTTAATCAGCCGAGCCTCTTTGTTAATAGATTCGCCCAAGGACCTACTCTAATATCTGCACATACTCGAAGTTAAGGGGTGGCGTATGGACCTAAGCAACAAGACTGTCCTGGTTACGGGCGCCGACGGCTTCATCGGCAGCCACCTCGTGGAAGCCCTCGTGCAGAGACATTGCCGAGTCAGGGCTCTTGCATATTACAACTCTTTCAACACTTGGGGATGGCTCGATGCTTTGCCCGAAGAGACTATGCGCCATGTCGAAGTCGTTACCGGCGATATACGGGACCCTTATGGAACCCGGAAGCTCGCGGAAGGCGCCGAAATCATCTTCCATCTCGCGGCACTAATTTCGATACCTTTTAGTTATCACTCCCCTGACATGTACATCGACACCAACGTGAAAGGGACGCTCAACGTTCTGAACGCGGCTCGCGACGTCGGGTGCAGCCGTCTAATCGTGACGTCGACGTCAGAGGTCTATGGCACGGCACGCTACGTGCCGATGGACGAAAATCACCCTTTACAGGGGCAGTCGCCCTATTCGGCGTCCAAAATCGGCGCCGACCGCCTTGCCGAGTCATTCTACCGAAGCTTCGACCTGCCGCTAATCATCGTGCGGCCTTTTAATACTTACGGCCCTCGTCAATCGGCGCGAGCCGTGATTCCCGCCATCATTGGGCAGCTGCTTGCTGGCGACCGTCCGTTAGTTCTCGGCAAGGTATCGCCTACGCGCGACTTGGTGTTCGTCAAAGATACGGCCGAAGGCTTTATCGCGGCGGCTCAGTGTGACGCGGCGGTCGGTGAAGAGGTCAACATCGCCACGGAGAAAGAGATCTCTATCGAGAAGGTGGCCGAAAAGCTGACCAAAATCTTTGGCGTCGACGTCGGCATCGTCCTCGACGAACAGCGCTTGAGGCCCGGCAGAAGCGAGGTCGAGAGGCTGCTCGGCTCAAAGCAAAAGCTCAAAAACCTGACGGGCTGGGAACCGCGGTGGAGCTTGGACGATGGCCTGGCGGAGACTGTCGAGTGGTTCAGGCAGAACCTGCGGCACTATAAGACAAACCTCTACAACATCTAGCGATCGACTCCAGGAGCGGTGTATGGACGCACGACGGCGATGTTTCGAGGCGCTTGTCATAGTAGCTCTCTCATTAATGACCCTCGGTATCGTCGAGATAGGCAGCCAAATCCTGGAAGAGCGGCTCGTCGCCAGAGAGGGGCAGTTTCCGACGCTTTCGAAAAAAGCGCCCGGCGAGTTCCGCGTGCTGATTTATGGGGAGTCGACGGTTTTCGGAGAACCGATACCGGAACTGGGTTTCGTCAGCCAGTTTGAATATTGGGTGAAGGAACTTTATCCAAACCGGAATTTCAAGATCCTCAATTACGGCATAAGAGGCGCAAACTCAGATCGCATCAAATCAGCCTTGGCTCAGTCGGTCCATAACAGGCCCGACATGGTCATTGTGATGCTGGGACACAATGAGTTTTTGAAAGATACCCCTTCGCATCCCTGGCTTTTTTCCCAAGCGCGAAAACTAGCTTCGGTTCGGTTACTGACGTCTTATCTTGAGTCCTTCACTCGCAAGCAATCAAACCGAAAGATGAACCTCGAGGTAAGGCCTTTTGCTCGGGGGGACGACCGTTTCAAAGCCAAGGTGGAACATTTCCAGAGCAATCTGGAGGCGATGATCGCCGAAGTCAAAAAAGTGGGTGTCCCGCTCTTACTAGTTACGTCACCCTCCAACCTCTTGGATTGGCCGCCCGTCTACCGGAAGCTCCCCGCTACTTTCCGCGGACGCGACTACGAGCCAAGTATTTTCAAAATTCAGAAAGCGATCGCGGCGGGCGTTCTTGAGAAAGCCCAGGCGGGTGTCGATGATCTTGCCAAACGATATCCAGACGACGCGATGGCATCCTACCTTTTGGGAAAAATCCACTTTCTCTCGGGCGATTTTTCTAAAGCGCGCAAGCTCTTGTTTCACGCCAAAGACTTCGATCCCATGCCCTGGAGAGCAGTGTCGGAGATTAACGACATCATTCGACAACAAGCGTTTAAGCACGACGCAGAGCTGGTTGATATAGTAACCACTTTTGAATCGAAAGCTAAAGAGGGATTGCCAGGATTTGACCTGATTGCTGACAACTGCCACCCGACGCCACTCGGAAGTTCTCTCATTGCGACGGAGTTAATCCAGCGATCTATTCGGCTCAGGCTAATACCGCCGTCCCGCACTGTTACTTCCTTAAATCGTTTCATGGAGCACTTAGGAAAACAGGCAGACGGGTATCTCACACAGGCGTGGCTGGAAAGCGGTCTCTACTCCATGAAGACGCCCTTCTTCAACTACAGCGCCTCTCGGATGTATTACGAGCGCGTGCTGCGTACCAAGCCCTCGGAATGGATCGCTTGGGCAAATCTAGGGGCAGGTTTCCTACTGGAGGGGGATTGGAAAGAGGGAGTTACCGCGCTTAAAAAGGCCAAGTATTTCAAGAAGGCCGCACTCAATCTCGATGACCCTAAGATGCCCTACCTTCGTCAGGCGATGGAATCAGCCGGACTTGATTCCAATACGTTGGACGTGGTTCACGATTGACTGCGAGGCATGCGGTAAAGTCTGAGGCCTGTGAGAAAACCAAAAGTCCAGGTGAAGAAATCAGCCAAGAAGAACGGCAATGCCAGAACGTGAAGGAGCGCCCTGCGAAGGCCCAGCCGGCCAAGCCCAGGTCTGATGGGTTCGTAATCGCCGTCTTGTGCAGAATCTTAAGAAGGTAGCTGGTACACTCCGTCGTTATGAAAACAACAGGACTCGCCGCCCTTATCAGTCCTCGGTCCCTTTCGGAATTTCTCCCGCATCTCAGCTCGCATGAGCCCCTAGTCGTAAAGGGTCTCACGACGACCATTCGTCCTCTGACCCAGCTACCTCTCCTTAAATCTTTGGACGCGCTATTCAAACTTTGGCCCGCTCAGGTTCAGGGCCACCTTCCCGGCATTGCGGACGAAGCCAACTCCGTCGACGTCAGTCCGCTCGAAGCTCGCAAACTCTTCAAAAAAGGGACGGGACTGATGTTCGAGCACGCCCAAAAGAATTCCCCCAAACTGGAGCAGTGGCTCGAAGCCATTCGGAAAGACCTCGGGCTATCCGCTCTGACCGAGAGCCGGTGTTTGTTGTATGCCACCCCAAAAGACACGGGTACCGCCCCTCACTTCGACCAGAATGTGAACTTCGTGCTGCAGTTGCACGGCAGAAAGAACTGGTGGCTCGCGCCCAACCAGCACGTCGAGAATCCCCTGACCCGGCACACGATAGGGCTTCCGACGGATCCGGAGCTGCAGACTTACGCGGAAAAACCCATGCCGAAGCGAATGCCTTCAGGCGTTCGCCCGGTCACGCTCGAACCGGGCACCCTGCTCTTTGTCCCCCGCGGGACTTGGCACTGGACTAAAGCCGAGAGCGACGCACTTTCGCTTAACTTCACTTATAGCGCTCCTACCTGGCTCGACTTGTTTACCGCCGCGCTTCGCAGCCGGCTCGCGCTCTCCCACGAATGGCGGGAGACGGCGAACGGTGTTTCCTCACGAAACCGCGACCACAAGGACGCGGCCAGACAGAGGTTCGACATGTTGCTACAAGAGCTGACTCTCGATCTTCCTAACTGGACGGCAATGGATATCCTCGGTGCGACAGAAGGTAGGTAGCCCTCGAGGAACCCTTCGACGTCGCTACGATTCGTTCCTCCGGAGCGCGACTACGCCTTTTTCGCTGCAGTAAGTTTCTCCTATTTCCGCTAAGCGGAATGCTTCTCACATTAACGGTCGAGAAGATGAGATGATTACGCCGATGAAAATCAGGAGCGGCCTCGTTTTACTCACCGCGTTTCTCGTCGTTTGGCCGTTCCCGCAAACTGCCAATGCTGGGAGTCGTGCGATGGGACAAGTCATGTGCGCCTGTCCCGGGCGGTCCAAACCATTGGGTTCTGCCTCGAACTGCCAAGAGGCGTGTTACGGGACGTCCCCATCGGGTGGATCAGGCGGGGGTTCTGATTACAGCGATACGATGAAAGCGCTGACTCCTTACATTCAGCAGGGGATTGAAGAGCTCTTTAAAGGAGAAGACCCCGCGGTGACCGCCGAGCGCCGGGAGCGGGAACGTCAGCAAGCGATCGAAGCTGCCCGGATTCAGAAGGAAAAAGACGATCGTCTGGACGCCGAGGCTAGCGGACTATTAGGGCTAACCGAAGCGCCGAAGATCGTCGGGGACGACGAGCTTCTTCAAGACGCGCCGAAAGACACCAAGCCCCAAAAAGCACCGAAGCCTGTTCCCAAAATATCCCTATCACGGGAAAATTTCGCCAGGCAAAGCGACAAGTCGTCCGGTAGAGCGCCCACTTCGCTGGTGCCATGCAATGAAAGCGATGAAGGCTCCTTTCACTGTTCCCAGGGAGCCTGCGCCTTGGAGGGCAAGGCCGCCTGCTGCCCTAAGAGCCATCCTTTTCTAAATCACTGTGACTGCCAGTGTTACTTTTCCAGCTACGACATCAAAGACTGCTCGACTTATACCTCGTGCAAGCACACATGGAGACCCCAATGAAACTTTCTTGCGCTTTGCTACCCATGCTCGCTTTGTGCATTTCTCTCAACGCACGCTGCGAAACGGACCCGCCCCTCGCCGCCGAAGCCTCCCCAGTGGGGGCGGCGCCCGAAAGCGCGGGAAAGGTCAATCCGGCCGAGTCCGAGATTGCTCGCATCAAGGCCAAGGGATTCGCCGACCAAAAAGATTGGAAATCGGCGCGCGATCAGGGCGAGAAGGCCACGCAGCTCGACCCAAATAACACCGACGCCTGGCTCATCCTCGGTACCGCCGAGCAGCGGCTAGAGCACGCCGCCGCGGCCCGCGACGCTTTTCGCAAATACCTCTCGATGAATCCTCCTGCCGAGAAAGCCGCCGCCGTGCGCGCCCGCGTGGCCGAGCTGGAAGTGAAATCGGAAATACAGGAAAAGTCGGCGAAGGACGCCAAAGAGACGAAGTATGGGCGCAAAGCCAAAGGATTGGTCTTGGGATTCGCGCCAGTCTACAGCACGAAATTATCCGGGGTCGACCAGCTGGGTCACGGGGCTTCCACCGCATTCTTG
>JAYUGC010000072.1:0-13996 GCA_043767805.1 Pseudomonadota bacterium
GGTTCGCGGTCTGGTTGTTCGTGGTTGATTTGAGCTGTTTTGGGTTGGGATGTTCCCAAAATGTTCCCATTTTCTGTTGGATCGGGCGGAAGAGGGATAGGCGGTATTAACGTGCATTCTGGAAGGCGCCTAATAGCCAAAGGGAACGGTCTCTAGAGGGTCACATAACGTCGATAACGGCGCTTGAGAGCCGAAGGCAAATCTAGCGTTTGTCCTGCCTATCCACGCTCAGCTATCAAACCAGACGCCGTTACGCCTTCATGGATTACGTTCCTCAAATCCCCGTGTGGATAGGCAATTTAGCCGCATGATTTTGTGAACGCTGGCCTGCGGGGAGAACTCTTTTTATACGACGGAGGCGAGGGGATCACCTCTACCATGTTATTACCTCTACCAACCCAAAAACCGGGCTGGCCGGGCCGGGGTCGGCCGCGGACTTCGGTCTACGGAAAGTCGACGCGAATCTTTCCGCAGTTAAAACATTTGACGGTGCCTTTGGCCGTCAGTTTGACCTCGAAAGCTTAAGAAGCGACGGTTTGTCGCTTATAGGAAAGCGACTGTCCGTTCGAAGCGGCATCTAAATGTTGAAGCTGGCCTGAAACCGAGGCAAAATTGGGGTTTTCAAGAAAGTACGGGCCCGAGGCTACTAAAACGCTGACTGCCTATAGACTGTTTTTTTGCATCGCTCGATCTTTAGGAGACTTTTTAATGAATACCTCTCGACTGGCTCAGGGCACATTTTGGTTACTTTTCTTACTTGGGTCCATCGGCAGGCATTCGGTTGGTGAAACAAGGTCTCCCCGTCCATACCCCACTGTTTCTCCGAATCCAATGCCAACCGCTCCCCAAATCCCAATCTCGCCAAGTCCGATTCCCGGGGCAAGCGTGTCTCCAACCCCACCCAGTCCGAATCCAAAACCACCCGCGTCTCCAAGCCCAACCCCAGCAATTCACGGCTGTTCTAATGGAAGCTGCGTACCAGGGGGGCGAGGTGTGTATTGCCAATCAGGGGACGATACCCCGTGTTTGGTAAAGCGATGTGACGATAGTGGAGTTTGTTCGTTAGGAGGTACAAAACAGGGGTGCGCAACTTTCGCAGATTGTAAGTTGGGTTGCAGTACCGAGGGCCAGTGTGTTCCTGGGGGAACGAAGGGGAGTTGTATAACTGGGCGTGATTGCCAAGTCCTTCGATGCCACAGCAGTGTCCAAGGCCAAGAGTGCATTTTAGGAGGCGAAGGGCGCCCCTGTCTGGATAGAAATGACTGTAATCACTCCACCTGCGGAAATTTCATCCAAGAATGCTTGCCCTCTTATTATCCTTCCGCGTCCAATATTGAGTGTCAAAACGATGCTGCCTGCGCCATTGTAACCAACAGATGCAGCACTGACGGGACTGCGCAGTGTCTCCCTCCACCCGCGCAGCAAGGAGCTCCTTGTCAAACGGACGATCAGTGTGGCGGCCTTCGGTGCACTGGATACGTGTCACGTGGAAAGACCTGCAAAACCGATGGTGCCACGTGCACTAAAAACGAGGATTGCCAGTTTTATCGCTGCAATAAAGGCAAGTGCACGATGGGGAGCAACTACTATGGGCGCCCCTGTTCCGGTAATTCAGAATCGGGGTACGAGGAGTGTCAGGCTTACACTTGCGAGGACTTAAATCCGGGAAACGGAGAGCTCAGTAAAATAGTTTGTGTGATTAATCACGATGGGCCGGCAAGTGCCAAGCCGTGCGATCCAAAGGCAGACAATCCCTGTGGCCACAAAGTGTGCTCCTCGGGTCAGAATGAGGGGGAATATACTTGCATTAACGGCCCAGGAGCCGGTCACGATGAATGCAAAACGGCTGATGACTGCCCTTTTGTCAGAAAAACCTCGGATGACGAACGACGGGCCAATTCCACGCGTCCACCAAATTCTCCTCATTTTGCCAGCGCTGGAATTGGTCCTTTCGCAGGAAATGAAGCCGAGAAACCCGAAGTCGCTATCAGGCTATTAGGCAAGCTCGATGGCCCGCGGCCAACTCTAGGGAAAAAGACGGCACCGGTGCACATGTACCTGTTTCAGGATCTAGCCTGCGGAATGTGCAAGAATTTTTATAGAAAGACGATGGCTGAGTTTGAAAAACTTTATCTTAGTAAGGGCAAAGTTTATCTGACTTTCGTGGAGTTTCCTCTGGGGATGATGGCTGGCAGCACGCGACTTGCCGAGACCGCACTCTGTGCAAAGGACGAGGGGAAGTACGAGCAGTTTTTGAAGCTTGATTTGGAAGATGATGCCAATACGGAAGATTTCAAAATCGCGGAAGCGCGGGTGAAGGTATACAAGAAAAAATTGGGTCTCAATTCAGCCAGATTCAATTCTTGTTTGAAAAATCACAAATACCTGCCGCTAATCAAGGAGGGCTTCGAAATCGGGGAAAAGCTCCAAGTACGCGGAACGCCGAGCTATTTTATAAATGGGAAATCCAAGGGGGGAACGAAACCCTTCAAAGATTTCCAAAAACTCATCGAAGAAGCCTTGAGCGCCGAACAAACTCGGAGTTGACACTGTACGGGCAAACGGTCGCCGGTTAAAGCCAACCGCAAATGCGGAGAAATCGGCTCAGCAAAATACCGCCGTTGCTTGAAGGTGAGGGGGCGCGATTGCCCAAAGCACTCGGGAGAGGCAGTTTTTTCAGCCGCTTGTATTGCTCCGGAATGTGGCGGTGGAGAGCGGCGTAGAAGGCTCGCTGGTTCTTGGCGTCGGGAAACTTGCGCAGGGCATTGGCGACCGAGCCGAAAAGGAACTCATCTCCCAGGGTTACGATCTCCTGTTTGTTGCCCTGGGTATCCTGGATGGAAATGCGATAGTTTCCGTCTCCCGTAGGCTTTACGTTCGGGTCGTTAGGAGAAGGCTTGCGCAAGAGTCGGTTGAGAAGATCGGGCGTGTTGGAGAGCTTCTGCTTCACGAAACTCTCGTCCCCTTTAAGCTCCGTGCCGCGAACCCGGTGCTGCTCGGCAACGAGCTTTCCGTTTGTCGGCTTGAGGGACTTGGAGGAATGAGCCTTCTGAACTCAACTTCCGGCACCTGCATGGCATCTCGCGGTAGGGTCATCCCGGCCGCTCCGAAAGCATTCTCAGGCTTGAGCTCGTCGTCCGCAAGGGACGCGACCGACGTTAGTAGCAAAACGAGACACCAGATGACACTGAATCGTTGCATTTGTGGACCCCTCAGTCAGCGCGGAGTCCGTAGAGTGATCCCCGCCGTCCCCGGCCCAATCCGCGCGCCCTTTTCGGAAGGGAACGGTCTCTAGAGGGTCACATAACGTCGATAATGGCGCTTGAGAGCCGAAGGCAAATCTAGCGTTTGTCCTGCCTATCCACTATCCACTTTGATATCTCTCGAAGTCGGCATCGAATTTTGGCGCTCGCCTGAGAAATCATTGCTGAAGCAATTTCATCTTTAAGTAACCTCATCTCGCTGTCATCCAGGTGAAGAATGACCCCTTGGGAAGTTGGTTCGGCGCAAAATAATAGGCTTTCGATTTCGGGCTCATATTCGAATTCTTTGCGAAGAAATCTATATTGAGATTGGGTAAAAGAAATGCGTTTCGAACTCCCTTCTCTTCCTTTTTTCTCTGCCCAAGAAAAATTCCACGGAATATTTGCCCAGCCTCTGATTTCACCGCTCTCGCCGCAATCGGAGCATGACCAACAAACCAGTTCATGTGATTTTTGGAGAATGACTTTGATATAGCCCGAACAGAGTCTCCTCTTGGGTCGCCTGCGGCACCGAAGGGCCGTGAGGATTGCGGTGTCTTTGTTAAGGGCGGTAGCGGCGAGGGATAGGCGGTATTAACGTGCATTCTGGAAGGCGCCTAATAGCCATAAATTCAAATATCAGCAATAAACCCACAGAGCCGCTTATGGCGCAGTGGCCCAACTGCGGACTTCACTCTACGATGGAATATTAAGCGGTAGTTTTGCCTGTTTTGGGGAGCCTGGACGGACGGGTCCATTGCGTCAGCGGTTTCAATCGAAAGACGCTTGGTAAAACTCGTCGGTTTCGGCGGGCGGCACTTCGAACATCGCCATCTGTGGTGGGGCTCGTGGCGGAAAAAGCTGTGGCGCCTCAGTTGGAAGGCCCAAATGACCACGAACGGCTCTTCGACATGGGAAACGAACCGCATCTTCCCGCCACACGAAGCGCACGCCATGATATCGATAGAAAAGGATCTCTTTAAGAGATCCGACCAACTCCGGTTCGGGCGCTCTTGTCTCCCTTCAGCGGATTCACTAGGGGATCCCGGAACTATCCTTTTTCTATCTTTGAAATTCGGGGCAAAGACCCCGTGGTATCTGAGTAGGTTGGCTCTCGGCGGTGGAATGAGCGCGACCACCTTCTCGACAAGTTCCATGGGATCAAAGAGCACATGGGTCGTGCCATCGGAGTATTGGGTCTTTAACCGGTAGAGGATTTTCCCATCCTCGGTTTCGCTCAAACGCTCCAGCGCCACCGGCGGGCGGGCCGTGTAGCGGCAGAGCTTTTCCAACTTATCTCGGTCTTTGCCGTCGATTTTGACGTTGGCGTGAAGGCTGAACCCGTCGCAGACGGAGCATCGGTTGCCTATACGGTAAACGTCTCCTTTGGAAGCATCATTGCCAACACGTCTGACTTTTTGCCCAGCTCGTTCTCCCAGAGCTATCCGACTTTGAATCGAGGCTCCCGTGAGCTCTGCCATGGCCGGCTGCTCAAAGGCAAATGGGCCTTCGGAAAAATCATCGATGCTGTAGCCCTTCTTGGTTAGATACCGAACGACTCGATCCCGAATTCGTTGAACCAGAACGGCAATCTCATCTTCCGAAGGATCCGGGACGCGGAAGAATTTCAACTTTCCACGGTCCTCAAAGTACACGCCGTCCAAGAAAAGGCTATGGAGATGCACGTTGAAATTTATCGCCCCCCCGAACCTCTGAACGAAGGTAATGGCCCCGGTTTTGCCCTGGACCCCCTGTCGTCTGGCGCGCTTCACGATAGAGTTTGAGACGGTGCGGGCAAAGATTGCGAGCACCCCCGTTACGAGATGGGCCTTATAGGCCAGGACGAATCGGACGGAGAACGGGAACGAAATTACCCATTGCCGGATCGAAACGTGCGGGATGACGGAGTCCACCAGGTGGGCCGCCACTTCGTTCATCCGCTTTCCGCCACAAGAGGGACAGAAGCCTCTTTTTTTGCACGAGAAGGCGACAAGGCGTTCATCCTTACACGACCCGCACCGCAGGCGAATAAAGCCGTGAGCCAAAATCCCGCAGCGAAGGTAGGCGTCGACCTACTGGTGGACGTGGCGAGGGAGCGAGACCCGTTCGGGGTCCCTTTGGGAGGCGGCGAGAAAAGTCTCAAAGTTCTCCTGGACCGCTCGGTACAGAACCGAGCGCTCGGGCTCATGGCGAAAATACCGGGTCGAAAGCGCTGCTGAGAACGAGGAGGCTACCCCCTCCCTTCAATGCAATGCCCTCGACCTATGCTGGGGCTTGGGAACTGAACGCAACGCGGCCGGGAACCGGCCTTGAGCGGCCAAAATTCGATTCTGGACAGGGACGGGATGGGCGGTTGCGTCGATGGGCTGGTAAGGCCTGGACGCCCAATACGTGAGAGCGAGCACGACGTCTCTTTTCCCGGCTACCCTTTTCGCAACGGCTTTGTGGGGATGGCAGGAGGGAATCTACAGAACCCGGATTGCTCCGGGGTCAAGCTTGGATGAGCAGGGCCTAAGCGGCCCTCAGTTGAATCCGTGTTCCCGTCGCCGCGATAATTTTAATAAGCAGATCACATGATACGGATACGGTGGCCTCGTTTTTTACTGCCGAGACCTTGGACCGCGCTACACCCGAGAGTTTAACGATCTCGTTGACACCCAGATCCGATTCTCGGACGGCTTTGGTGGCAATCTCGGAGAGTTCTGCCTTGTATTTCATCAACGCGATATCACCCTTCGAAAGCCCAAGAATCTTGCCCAACTCTTCCGGGTTATGGGTGACAGCGTGTTTGGTCTTATTTCTTTTCTTCACGTTTACCTTTGCTCCCTAGTCCTTTTCACTGGGCAATCTTAAACTGCACCTTGGGATTGATGGTTTCGTTATAGGTGATGAGCTTATCCGTCGAGACTTTGTCGATTCTATGATTAACGATCTCGCTGACTCGTGCCTGATCGATGCCGAGAAGACTTGCGAAGTCTACTTGGGACAATTCCTTTTCAACCATGTGACGCACCAGATTTTGGCAAAGATCCCACCGGAATCGATCGATCGGAGGGGAGCTGGGGCCAACCATCACGGTTCCCTGGACGTTCTTCAGCTTTTTGTCCATCTCCGCTAATTTTTTCTTGCTCGGGTAACGCATCCTTTATCTCCTATAGGCGTTGGCGATTCCAACGAAGAGTTCTTTTTCATGAAGCAACAAATCAACTTATAAAAGCGCCCATCTAGTTCCATGTGGTCGTTCACGAAATACTGGAAACCGTCTTCATCCACATCCACATCCGCTGCCCGGAAGCTCTTGCCATCGAGAAGCTTGACCAAAGTAAGAATAATCTCGTCGCTCACTGACTCCGCATGCTTCTCCTCGTAGTGAGGGTCAATGAGGACACTCTCTAGTACGCGCCCGTTGATGACTAGGCTGGTTGGGTAAACTCGGCGACTCACAAAGGAAGCTTAGCAGATCTTGCAATATATTGCAAGATTGAGGGCTTCGGGTGGAAGCGAAATTGCACACCTTAGTCTGCCTGGCCGAGTTTGAGGCTGGGAGTATAGGGAAGGGATCGATGAGGGCTGGAAGATGCTCGATTATTGGATGTACCGCAAAGTTCTGAAGCAGTACTGCCAGGAGGCGAAGGTGGCGGTCATCGCGACCCACGGTCTACGCCACTCGACGAGTGAGCTGTACCAGACCTACGGCGCAAGCCGCGACGATCTGCGGCAGCTTTTCGCTCACTCATCCGTGAGTACGACTGAGAGATACATCCATCGAAAGAGTGACAGTTTGGGAAAAGTGGCGAAGGTGATCCAGTTGTTTCCCACGGGATGTTCCCAAAATGTTCCCATTTCAAACGCGGATTCGAAAGGAGGCACTATAACTAGCTAAAATTAATTGGGCCCAGTTGGATTCGAACCAACGACCCCCAGATTAGAAATCTGGTGCTCTATCCGACTAAGCTATGGGCCCTCAAAAAGAAGGACCCACAGAATAGCGGGCTGCCCCAGAGAATCAAGGTTCACCTCACGTCGATTATTTTCAGGCGGAACACTTGCTGCGGGGGCAGCTCTCATGCCCCGGATTCTACCGCGACCGAACCCCTTTCAACCGCCGCCCCGCCCCGGTTAAGATAACTCCGTGGACGAATACGTGTACCAGGCCGGCGACACCGTAGAGCTACTTTGGGAAATCGTCGTGGAGACCTCTGAAGGGAACGTCTACACGTACCCCACCGGCACCCGCCTCATCTACCTTCAGGCAGGGGCCATCGCCGGCACGGCCGACTTGGACGATGGAAGCGGAAACGTCTTTCCTTGCGTCTCCGGCGCTACCTTCGTCAAGGTGTGAAGCCTCCGATATCCCGGTCTTTTCCTGGAGACCGGGGGGTCCGAAGTTGTGTTCAACTATCGATTCCGGTAAGAAGCGTCGGTGAGTTTAGTTCTGGCGGCCATTTTAGTGTCTCTGGTCATCGGCGTGTGCTGCGCGTTGCCCTGGATTTTCCCGGTCATCCGCCTTTATTCCCGGCCGCTTCTGCTCATCGGCACGTCCGTGCTCTTGGGCTTTCTCGCTTTCGACATCATCCCCGAAATGGTCGAAATGGGCGGTTACTGGAGCCTAGTCCTGGTCCTCATTTCGTCGGGCCTTTTCACCTGGCTCCACGCCCTCGCGGACAAGAGCCAAAGCATGAGCCACAAGCACGACGACGAAGAGGGCCCCTCTCACGGCGTCGCTTTCCTCATCGGGTCCATGGCGCTCCATTGTTTCGCGGGCGGTATGCTTCTCGTCAGCTCCTACGAGATCTCGACCCAGCTCGCTTTCGACGTTTTCTTAAGTCTCGTCGCCCACAAGGCCTTCGAGGCGGTCTCGGTCTCGTCCGTCCTCATCCAGAGAATTCCGTCCCTGAAGCGGGCGCTCAAAGCGTCCGCGGTCTACGTCCTGTCCTTTCCGGTCGGAGTCATCCTGACCGAGCTGGCCCGCCGACTCTTCCTTGGCAGCCTGTCCCCGGACGGGGTAAAAGACGTCGCTATCGTGCTTACCGCGGTCGCCGTGGGCAGCCTTTTCGGCTGCTTGATCCAAGACTTTCTCCTGCCCGCCATGCGCGAGTTTCGCCGCCCGTCTTGCAAGGATCACAGTCATTCTCACTGACTCTTGACCGCTCGCCCCGCCTTCTCTAAGGTTCCGGCGGAAGGGGTGGGTCGATATGGTCCCAAATTTCTTGAAATTAGCCGTGGTTGGTCTCTTGGTTTCCGTGGGCCTCCAGGCCGCGGATCTCAAAGTCGGTTTGGTTCTCGATAAGGGCGGCCGGGACGATAAGTCCTTCAACGCCGCCGCCTTCCGGGGCGCGACCGACGCTCAGAAAAAGCTCGGCATCCAGCTCAAAGTGGTCGAGTCGGGAGACGACACCGCCATCGAGCCGAACCTCCGCACCTTCGCTCAAAAGGGGTACGACCTCGTCATCGGCATCGGCTTCGTCCAAGGGACGGCGCTTGCGAAAGTCGCCAAAGAATTTCCGAAGACCCATTTCCTTCTCGTGGACAATCTCCTCGAGCTTCCCAATGTCCGCTCGGTCATCTTCAAGGAGCACGAAGGCTCTTATCTCGTGGGCGCCATCGCGGCCCTCACCAGCAAGACCAACACCATCGGTTTCGTGGGCGGCATGGACATCCCGCTCGTCCGCCGTTTTGAAATGGGTTACGCCGCCGGCGCCAAAGCCGTGAATCCCAAAGTCACCGTGCTGACCAACTACATCGGCAGCGGCTCGGATGCCTGGAAGAACCCCATGAAGGGCAAAGAGCTCGCGCTCTCTCAGTACAACAAGAAAGCCGACGTGGTCTTTCACGTGGCGGGCGCTTCGGGGCTCGGCATTTTCGATGCCGCCGAAGAGACCAAGAAATTCGCCATCGGCGTCGACTCGAACCAGAACTGGATTAAGCCCGGCCGCGTGCTTACCAGCATGATCAAGGGTGTCGACGTCGCGGTCTATAAGACCATCGAAGAGCTTAAAGCCGGTAAGTTCGCGCCCGGCAAGTTCAGCATGGGATTTGCGGAAAACGCCATCGACTTCGCGCTCGACGAGCATAACCGCGCCATTCTCACTCCCGAAGTGGAGAAGCGCGCGAACGCGCTCAAAGCCGACATCATCTCGGGCAAGATCAAAGTGCCCGATCTGTACGAGCTGAATAAGAACAAGAAGTCCTAATGAGTGTCCAGGCCGCGTTCGCGTTCCGGGGCATTACCAAGCGTTTTGGCCCCGTCGTCGCCAACGAGGCGGTGACTTTCGAAGCGCGCCAGGGGTCCATCCACGGCGTGGTGGGAGAGAACGGCGCGGGTAAGTCCACCATCATGAAAGTTCTCTACGGGCTCTATCAGCCCGACGAGGGCGAGATGCAGGTGAGGGGCCAGACGGTGCGCATCGCTTCACCCGAAGCGGCCATTCGCCTTGGCATCGGCATGGTCCATCAGCACTTCATGCTGGTACCGACTCTTTCCATCTGGCGCAACGTGATCTTGGGCCGCGAGCCAACCCTGGGCCGGCTCGACGCGGCTTCCATCAAGCAAAAGCTCGACGAGCTTCAGAAGACCTTCGGCTTTCACCTCGATCTCGACGCTTGCATCGAAGATTTGCCGGTCGGCCTTCAGCAGCAGGTCGAGATCTTAAAGCTCCTCTACCGCGAAGCGAACATTCTCATCTTGGACGAGCCCACCGCCGTCTTGACGCCTCAGGAAGTGGAAACGCTCTTTGAGCGTCTGAAGACTTTGCAGGTCACCGGCAAGACGATCGTCATGATCAGCCATAAGCTCAAAGAGATTTTGCGCTTCACCGAAGCGGTGACGGTCATGCGCCGGGGCAAAGTCATCGACACGGTGGCGACCAAGGGACTCAGTGAAGACATGCTTGCCGAAAAGATCGTCGGCCGCCATCTGCGCGCGTTACCCAATCGCAAAGCGGTCCCGGACGCGCCGCCCGCCCTCGAAGTCAAAAATTTGAGCCTCGATATCGGCGGTAAAAATCGTTTGAGCGACGTTTGCTTTTCCGTGCGCCCGGGCGAGATTCTGGGCATCGCCGGCGTCGAAGGGAACGGCCAGCATGACCTCGCGGAAATTCTCGCCAACGTGAATCGCCGTTACGACGGCGAGGTTACCTTTCTCGGTAAACGCCTGCGAGACCGACAGACTTACGAAGTGAAGCAAAACGGGCTCGCCGTCATTCCGTCCGACCGGCACCGCGAAGCCGTCATTTTGGATTTTACTGTGCAAGAGAACTTGCTCCTCGGCCATCACAAGGAAGTGCGCTACGGCAAGAAGCCTTGGCTCTCGGTCGACCGATGCTCCAAGGCTTCGGAAAAATTACTCGAGCAGTTCGACGTACGGCCCCGTAACCCTGGCCTTCCTATCTCCGCGCTTTCCGGCGGCAATCAGCAGAAAGTGGTCGTCGCTCGCGAATTATCCGAGCCGGTGAAGTTCATCCTGGCGTCCCATCCCACCCGCGGGGTGGACATCGGCGCCATCGAGTTCATTCACTCGCTCATCGTGGAGCTGAGAGACAAGGGCGCGGCGGTAGTTCTCATTTCGTCGGAGCTCGATGAAGTCATGGCACTCGCCGACCGGGTTCTCGTTCTCTACGACGGTAAAGTGCAAGGCTACGTCGATCGCAAGGACGCCGACGAGCGCCGCATCGGTCTCTGGATGACGGGAGGCCATGCGTGAAGGCGCTAAAGAAACTCGCCCTCGCGTTGCGAGCCCCCGCTCTGGGACTTGCGATTTCCCTGCTTTTGACGAGCGTTCTGCTTCTTGTGCTCGGCGAGAGTCCCATGGTGCTCGCTAAAGCCCTAGGGACGACGCTCTTCACCGATTTCGGCCTCGGCTATACGCTGTACTACGCGACGCCGCTCATCTTCACCGGCCTTTCGGTCGCGGTAGCGTTTCATTGCGGTCTGTTCAATATTGGCGCCGAGGGCCAGCTCTATCTGGGCACTATCGCGGTCGTGGCGCTCGCTTCCGTTTTTCCCAATTTGCCCTGGCCCATCGCCTTTCCTATGGGCATCGCTATTTCCGCTCTAGTCGGGGGCGTTTGGGGTGGCGCCGTCGGAGTTTTGAAAGCCAAGCGCGGAAGCCATGAGGTCATCGTCACCATCCTGATGAACTTCATCGCCATCTTCCTCGTCGACTACGCGATTTTGTACCTCTTCAAAGATCCCGACATTCAGGGACCCGAGACCATTACCGTGAACGCGGGTTATCATCTGCCGCTTTTAAACGACATGGCTCATTGGGTGGGGCTCGACCTCTTTCACTCCACGCCCGTGAACTTCGCCTTGCTCATCGCCATCGCGTGCGCGGGGCTTTGCTATCTCTTTCTCTTTTTTACGACGTACGGGTACGAGCTTCGGTCCGTGGGCCAAAGCCCCACCGCCGCGCGGTTCGCCGGCATCTCGGTCTCCAAAAACACCATCGTCGCTTTCTTCCTGAGCGGCGGCTTGGCCGGATTGGTCGGCGTCAACGAAGTCATGGGCTACCAGCACAAGGTGGTGGAAGGGTTCTCGCCCGGCTACGGCTTCACGGGCATCGCGGTCGCGCTACTCGCGCGCAATCATCCTTTGGGTCTCATTTTCTCGGCGCTCCTCTTCGGGGCGCTCCAAAACTCGGCGCGCGAGCTCGAGTTCGAGAGCGAAAAAGTCACCAAAGAGCTGTCTCTTGTTCTCCAAGGCATGCTCATCGCGTTCGTCGCGAGCCATTATCTTTTGGAAAAATGGCTGAAACGTAAACCGAAGGAGTCGAAAGGTGCTTGAGCTCTTAGCTTCTTCCCTTCGGCTTTCCACGCCGCTGATTTTCGCCGCCATGGGGGGCGTCATCTGCGAGCGCTCAGGTGTCGCGACCATTTGTCTCGAGGCCGCGATGATCATGGGCGCCTGGGTGGCGGCGGTAGTCAATTTCGGGACGAACGATCCTTGGCTCGCGCTTTCTCTCGGCATCTTGGGCGGCGCGGCCACGATGGCGCTCCATGCGTTTCTCTCGGTGACCGCGCGCGCGGATCAAATCGTAAGCGGCGTCGCCGTCAATTTACTCGCGGCGGGCGTGACCCCGCTCTTTAATAAGAGTCTCTACGGCAGTCCCACGAACACGCCGGCCATTCCCCTCGAGTTTCGTTTTCACGACGTGCCGATTCCGCTCCTCTCCAAGATCCCGTTTCTGGGAGAGCTTCTCTTCGATCAAAAGGCGCTTCTCTATATCGCGCTCGTTTTGCCGTTTCTCGTGCATTGGTTTCTTTTCCGAACCGGTCTGGGACTTCGCGTGCTGGCGAGCGGGGACGCTCCCGAGGCTCTCAGAACGGCGGGCGTCTCGCCGTCCAAAGTGCGTTACGCCTCGCTCATTGCGGGAGGCGCAATAGCGAGCTTGGGCGGGGTGTATCTCTCCATCGGCCATGCGAGCCAGTTCACTCGCGACATGACGGCGGGCCGTGGCTTCATCGCGCTCGCGGCGGTGATTTTCGGAAAGTGGCGCCCGTTGCCCGCTTTCCTTGCCTGTCTTTTTTTCGGCTTCACGGACGCACTTCAAATTCAGCTTCAAAGTCTCACCGTCTTTGGCTGGCAGTTCCCGGTTCAGTTCATTCAGCTAATGCCTTACGCGGTCACGCTTTTGGTGCTTGTCGGCTTCATCGGCCGCGCCCGTCCGCCGCTATCCATTGGTAAATAATGTGGGGTGCCCTGACACCTGCTCCATTCGAGAGCGGTGACATCATCTCGCCGTAAGCCCACGTATTCCGCGGGTGCAAACAGCGGCGAGTCGCCCTCGAAGGCCGTGACTTCTCCGGCAAACAACGAGGAGTCTCATTCGATGGCCGCTTCCGTGCCTTCGACTCCGGCGAGTTCCGAAGGACGCACGTGAGAAGTCTCCAGCGCAGGCACCACCTCGGGCCAAATGGCGAGCGTAAGTCTCGAAGCTCAGCCGCTCGTCCTCGATTTCAATAAGCTCATGGCCGACATTGCTAATGCGCCCGTTCAAACGGTAAGCGCAAGCTCTGGAGAAAGTCAGGCCATCGAGAGTAGCTCGGCTCATGCGAGCTCCGGCGAAGAATCCGGCAAAAGCGCGTCCGCCGTAGTGCCTCCGAGCGCGGTAACTGGCGCTAGGCCTTAGGTACCGGTGGGAAAATAGTATTTCCGCGCTAGCGCAAGGGCTCTGGGCAATCTTCCTTTGATGAACATACGCACGGTTTCGACCACAATCCAGCCGCAATAGATGGCGAGGACCGGCTCGTGTAGCGACGGCACCACGAACTGGGCGCCCCACAAGATGAAGATCGCGAGCGCCTCCCAGAAGCCAAAGCTCATATCGAGAAGCAGCATCCCTCCCAAGGCCGACTGGGCGATGGTGAGCGAAAGCTCGAGCGTGTGCATGCGGTCGAAGGTGATGGCCTCGAGCCTTCCGAGGGAAAGGTTGAACACCAGCGGGATCATGGCGGCGAGCATCGTCCATTGGTTGATGTTGCTGGACACCATGTTCATGAGCGCCATGGGCGCCTTCTTTGGCTGGCGGGCCCAGTTGAACGCGGTGACCTTCTCCGGGAACTCGGAGAGAAACGGCGCGAGCCACTGGACGAAAACGAAAGTGCTGATGCCGGCCGCGACCGACCAGCGTTGCAGCGTCTCGACGAAAGGATGCGCACTCAAGTAAAGCGCGACGCCGCCCACGGCGAAAAGAGCGGTGACCGCGATTATGCGAGGCAAAGGGCTTAACTTCACGACGTGGCGGGCGACCCACG
>JAYUGC010000073.1:0-5277 GCA_043767805.1 Pseudomonadota bacterium
TCATGGCCTCGAACCTGACCACTCAGGTACGCGGCATCGTAAAGGTAGTAACCGCGGTAGCAAACGGTAACCTGAACGAGAAGTTCGTACTCGAAGCGAAAGGTGAAGTGGCGGCGCTCGCCGAAACGATTAACAGCATGACCGACACGCTCCGCATCTTCGCGGATCAGGTGACCACGGTAGCGCGTGAAGTAGGTATCGAAGGAAAACTAGGAGCCCAAGCACGGGTGCCCGGTGTCGCCGGTACCTGGAAGGATCTCACCGACAACGTGAACTTCATGGCCTCGAACCTGACCACTCAGGTACGCGGCATCGTAAAGGTAGTCACCGCGGTAGCAAACGGTAACCTGAACGAGAAGTTCGTACTGGAAGCGAAAGGTGAAGTAGCGGCCCTTGCCGAAACGATTAACAGCATGACCGACACGCTCCGCACCTTCGCGGATCAGGTGACCTCGGTAGCGCGCGAAGTAGGAACGGAAGGAAAGCTCGGCGGCCAAGCGAAAGTGCCCGGCGCCGCCGGTACCTGGAGAGATCTCACGGATAACGTGAACCAACTCGCCGGTAACTTAACCTCTCAAGTACGCGCCATTGCCGACGTATCCACGGCGGTAACGAAGGGCGATCTGACCCGGTCGATCAACGTGGAAGCCCAGGGCGAAGTGCTCCAGTTGAAAGACAACATCAACCAGATGATCGCGAACCTGAAGGAAACCACTCAGAAGAACACCGAGCAGGATTGGCTGAAAACGAACCTCGCGAAGTTCTCAGGCATGATGCAAGGGCAGCGCAACATCGTATCGGTCGCGCAGCTTATCATGAGCGAGCTGACGCCTCTCGTGAACGCCCAGCACGGCGGGTTCTTCATGCTGGAATCTCTCGAAAAGGACAAGGATCCGATCCTCAACCTGATCGCGAGCTACGGCTTCACGAATCGCAAAAACCTGTCCAGCTCCTACCGCTTGAAGGAAAGCCTCATCGGCCAGTGCGCGTTCGAAAAGAAACGCATCCTGCTGACCGACGTTCCGGAAAGCTTCGTCAACATTCAGACGGGGCTCGGCGAGGCGCCCCCAAAAAACGTGGTGGTGCTGCCGGTACTCTTCGAAGGCGAAGCGAAAGCGGTCATCGAGCTGGCCTCGTTCCGCGGCTTTAGTCAGAACCAGCTGATCTTCCTCGATCAGCTGATGGATTCCATCGGCGTAATCTTGAACATGATCTCTTCCTCGATGCGCACGGAAGAGCTTCTGCAAGAGCTCAAACGGTCCAACGCGGAACTGGAAGCGCAAGCCGGAGAGCTCAACGAGAAAGCGAAACTCCTGGAAATCAAGAACCAGGAAGTCGAGCTCGCCTCGAAGAGCGTCGAAGAAAAAGCCGAGCAGCTCCAGCTCATCTCCAAGTACAAGTCGGAGTTCCTGGCCAACATGTCTCACGAGCTCAGGACGCCGCTTAATAGCCTCCTGATCCTCTCGAAGATGCTGGCCGAGAACCGCGACGGCAACCTGACCCCAGAACAAGTGAAGTTCGCGACCACGGTCTTCACGTCTGGCAACGACCTCCTCGGTCTCATCAACGAGATCTTGGATCTCTCCAAGGTGGAGGCCGGCAAGATGCCGATCGACCCGAGAGAAGTCAGCCTGCCGACGGTCCAGGACTACGTGGAACAGACGTTCCGGCACATCGCGGAACAGAAAGGTCTCACTTTCGAGACCCGCGTGGATGCGGCTCTGCCCACGCAAATGTTCACGGACGTGAATCGTCTGCATCAGATTCTCAAGAATCTGCTGTCGAATGCGTTCAAGTTCACGGAGAAAGGAAAGGTCGAGCTCACGATCACGAAAGCGAAACGCGACAAGAAGTTCGCGCTCTCGTCGCCCAATCCGGAAGCCAACGTACTGGCCTTCTCGGTCACGGACACCGGCATCGGCATCGCCCCGGAGAAGCAGAATCTGATCTTCGAGGCGTTCCAGCAGGCGGACGGTACCACCAGCAGAAAGTACGGCGGAACGGGACTGGGACTCACCATCAGCCGCGAAATCGCGAGACTCCTTGGCGGATGGATCGAGGTTCGCAGCTCGCCCAATTCGGGTAGTACTTTCACCCTCTATCTGCCGCAAAATTACCCGGGCAGCGAGGCGCCGCTTCCGAGTCAGGCCGAGCACAAGAGCGAGACCGAGAACAATTCGTCGATTCCGCCGCTACCGGTCGGCGCCGACTTCACGGGCAGAAAGATCCTGGTCATGGACGACGATATTCGCAATATCTTCGCCATTAACAGTGTTCTTGAAAGCCAGAAGATGAAGGTGCTCCACGCGGAGAACGGCAAAATAGGCATCCGCCTGCTGCAAGAGAATCCGGATGTGGATCTCGTGCTCATGGACACCATGATGCCCGAAATGGACGGACTGACGGCGACCCAAGAGATCCGCAAAGATCCCCGGTTCCGTAAGCTGCCCATCATCTCCCTCACCGCGAAAGCGATGAAGGGCGATCGGGAGAAAGCGCTCGAAGCGGGAGCCTCCGAGTACGTCACGAAACCGGTCGAGCCCGAGAAGCTCCTCTCGGTCATGCACATGTGGCTCAAGCCGTCGAGACGCGCGCCCGCCGCAGCCGCCAACCCCGCGGAAAAGCCGGTGCCGGTCCGGGACAAGGCAAAGCTGAAGCCCGGCCCTGACGCCAATCCGAACTGATCTCTTCTGAACACCGGGGGCCCGCTCTAGCAGCGGGCCCCCGGCCCCTCTTTAAGGCACGTTCAGGTCGAAAAGGTGCTTCCTAGCGAAACATCTCCCCGAACTAGTTTTGAAATATCTCTCCAGAGCAAACGTTGTCTCTTTCTCAACAACCCAGATCACTGAGCGTAACTCCCAAGGCCTGCAGGAGGACGTGAACTGACTTTTCCCGGCGTTATGCTCTTTGAGTCGAAGCGTTGGGTCAGAGGAAACGCCAACGTAGGTTCGTTTAGCATTGGAAGACTTCGGAGGAGATAGACATACATAAGTACGTCGTTACAGAAACCTAGAGAGAAGACCATGACCTCAGGGGAGCGCGCTTAACTGGCTAGAAACGAACTTTGCACCCGTAACCAACCTGGACGACATGACGTGCAGTCCGTCTTCGCCCTGATCAAAACGATCGGCAAAGTTCAAAGATTTCATTTTCTATAAGCGCTAACCATTTGGGTGGCAGCTACGACGGACAATTCGTAGCCTAGTTCAAACGCGGAGCGTTTGGACTAGCGAAGAATTGGGGAACTAGGACTCGAACCTAGACTAGCAGAGTCAGAGTCTGCCGTCCTACCATTAGACGATTCCCCATCAAGGACTACTCTTTGATTATCCCAACCTGCCTCAATCGTTCAAGCTCGTCTTTTAATTCTCTCAGAGTGACGCTCGAAGCCCCGATTCGCCCGACGACGATGCCCGCGGCCGCGTTGGCAACCGTCATACAACGATCGAGCGGTTCCCCAAGGACCCAAAGCAACGATAAGACCGCGACCACGGTGTCTCCAGCTCCGGTCACGTCGAAAACTTCCCGAGCGAAGGTGGGAATCCGCTGCCAAGCACTGCCTTCCCGGCTCAAAGAAACCATTCCATAGGACCCGCAGGTCAAAATGGCGTGCTCGGCCTGGGTCGATTCCAAGATTTTCTCGGCCATCAAACGCAGGCGTTTATCGTCGGCACCAGCGACTTTGGCCGGCTCATGAGCGACTCCGGCCAAGGCTTCCGCCTCGGCCAGGTTCGGCGTGAGCAAAGTCACTCCGTGGTAACGCGCGGCGGGACTAGTCCGGCTCGGATCGACGAAAATCGGTTTTTTCAGTCGGCGCGCTTCCTTCACGAACGCCATGGTATCTGCGTTCCAAAGCCCTTTGCCGTAATCCTGAAGAATGATGCCATCCGCTTTGGGGAGTTCGCCGCAAATGGCGTCCGTAAATTGCTTGGCTAGCCGCACGTCCAAAGGATGGGACCGTTCGAAATCCACGCGAACGACGTGCTGTTTCTGGGCAATGACCCGCACTTTCCTCAAGGTAGGTCGGCTCGCGTCCTCCAAAAAGACCGAGCGGGAAATCCCTTGAGCCCGAACCATCTCTTCGAGACGGGCGCCGTCGGCATCCGCGCCTTTGACGCTGACCAAAGTCGCGGTCGCACCTAGCGAAACCAAGTTCTGCGCGACGTTGGCGGAAAGTCCGAGCTTGGATTCCTGCGACTCGACTTCGATCACGGGCACCGGCGCCTCGGGCGAAATGCGGCGGGTATCCCCCCAAATGTACTCATCGATGCCGGACTCGCCGGCGACGATGAGGTGGGCTCCCGATAATTTGTCTAATACTCCCAAATCCATGGCTTCAACTCCCCCGCATCAAACCATCGGCCCAGCCGGTAGGCAACGCCTCCCGTACCATCACTTCGAGGCAAGGGTGGCGATCGCACCGATCCCCCAGACAATGACGTTTCGCGGGACAAGGATGTCCGGGAGTCAGAACCCGGCTCGACCCCGCCCCTCCCCAAGGCGCCCAGCGGGCGGGCCGTTGTCCCCGAAGCGGCGCATAGACGGCGAGAGTCGACGCTCCCACATAATGCGCGAGATGAATGGGTCCTGTGCTGGGGCCCACCACTAGCCTCGCCGTCCGAAGCAACTCGCGCAGGATCGGAAGGGGGACTTTTGGCAGACGATGAGCATGCGGAAGAAGTTTCTGCAACTCCTCAGTAATCTTTCCGTCGATAGGCGAAGGGCCCGCACTGAGGGCCAGGACCGCCTTTGGCCACCGAGACAAGAGTCGCGCGTACCCCTCAGCGCTCAAGTTTAAAGCGGTGCCACCGGTACCCGCGTGCAATAGAAGGAAAGGGCCGATCACGCCTGCATCCCGCAAAGCGTTTTGCGCCGCGATTTCGGAAGGACGATCGCCTTCGAGCCGAATACGAAACTCACCGAGCTCCGGAGCCGCGCCCTTCAGCTCGCGCACCAACGCTTGGGCAACCTCGAGATTGTAGACCGCCTCCGAGCGCACGTTTTCCGAGCGGCGTTGGCGCACGCCTCGGTTCAGCCAAAGTAAGCTCGGCCACTTGGAGCGCACGCCAAAGCGCTTCGGTAAGCGGCCCTTCCAAGCTTCGAAAAGAAGGCGGTCGGGAAGAAAGAGCAAAAGCCCAGCCTCGTACTCGTTCCATTTTTCGATTTTATCGACGAGACGAATGCCTTTCGCCTTCATGTGGGGTTCGAGTAAGGCATGGAAGCTCGGCTGACATAGGAAATCGATGCCATAATCGGGCAAAGCGGCGCGCAGGTACT
>JAYUGC010000074.1:0-33537 GCA_043767805.1 Pseudomonadota bacterium
CTGCACTCGCGACCGCGTCACCCGAGCTCGATAAGCGGTACGCGTTCGAGCACGTGGCGGTCGTAATCTTGAACGCGGATCAAGAGCCGGTGTACGCCGATCAAGTGAAGAGCTCTCTCATCGAGTGGCTCGATCGTCAGCTACGCTTTCAAATCATTTCTCTCGGCGAAGGCGTCGTGCAGAAAGCATTCCCCGGCGGCGCCGCGCCTTCGCTGGGCGCGCCTCACTCCGAAGCGCTCGGTCCGTATCGCGCGCTCCTCACTCAGTGGGCCGGCGAAGGCATCGACGGCGTGGTCATGGCGGAGATTCAAAAGAGCGAAGAGGTCTATCAGATTTTTGCCGCGCTTTTACTTCCCGCCACGGGCGAAGTCGTTTACTCGGTCGTCGTTCCCGTCGCGCAAAGCCATCAGCTCGTCGGATTCGCCACCGCGGCGAAAGACGCCGCCGACCAGCTTTCCAATTCCATTCCTTTTGATGGAGCCATCGTGAAGCGGGAAGGGTACCGCGTGATCTTGAACCGCGGAACGCCGAAGCTTCTCGTGGGGCAGCATCTCGCCGTTTACAGTCTCGAGCAGAATAGGGGCGGCCTGGCCTTTGAAGAGACGGGAGCTATCGAGCTCACACGCGTAGAGCGCAATCTCGCTTTCGGCACCGTTCTCGTCGAAAAAGAGGGCCATTCAGTAGTGGCGGGAAATAAAATCCGTCTCAACCAGCCGGCCGTATACGCGCATCGCTTGCCGCTCGCGGGAGCAAATACCCGCGGTCCCGCCTCGATCTTTTCCAACGAAGTGACGATGCAAAAGGGCGAGCTGGGAACGGTCAATGTCGACTTCGGCTTTTCGCTCGTGACGCTAGCTCTCGCGACCGCCAACAACACGGCTTCCAATTCGAAGACGGCGGTTTACCCGGGCGCCTCTCTCCAGGGTGAGCTCTGGCTCACCGGCAGAATCTTCATGGACCTGGGCTTTCAGCTCGCGTCCGCCACTTTGACCACAACGGGCGGCGGGACCACTGAAAATCTAAATTCGTCTCTCTCCGATTTTCGCGGGTCGCTCGGTTATCGCCTGCTACTGACGCCTCGGAGCGAGGGCCCCACCGCGCGGTTCTCCTTGGGCTACACGAGCCACAAATTCACGATCGATCCGGCGCGCGATCCGCTGTTCTTCGGCAGCGCGAACTACAAAGGCCTTTCGCTGGGCGCGGGCGCCCGGCTTCCGCTGACCGATAAATGGGGATTAGGCGCCGATGTCTTCGCTCTAATTTTTCCGTCGCTCGACGAGGGCCCGATTACCAGCGGCGCGCAAGTGACTCAAGTCTCGGCTATCGAGTTTCTGGTGAAGGGTTACTACAACTTCACCCCCGAACTGGATTTAGAAGCCAAGATCTTGTTTCAGGGTTACAGCGCGCAGTTCGCGGGCAGGGGAACTCGGCCCGTGTCGCTCCTCTCTTCGAGCCGCAGCTCGCGCCTCCTCTCGCTCGGCCTCTCTTACTATTTCTGATCTCGCCTTCCGGGCGTTCGATCCGGGGCGGTCACTGGATGCTGGTACAAGGTAATACCTGGCCCCTTACACTGGTCCTGGACGGGCAGGAGATATTTGAAACCTCTCGCGATTCATTAGGATGTCGTGCGGTCTTTTTTCGTTCGAAGGCGCTTCGGTAGGAAAGCCGCTCACTTATCCGTGCTCCAGGTCCAGCGAAAGGGGCCAGGTATTACAAGGTAGGCTATTTTGATCTTGGCCTCACGGACCCCTCATTGAGATCGGGCTGGCGTTAACGAGCCGCCCTTCAGGGGAAGATCTAATTGATTACCTCGTACCAGCAACCAGTGACTGGGCCGGATCGAGCGCCGAAGGCGAGCGTTTCGTAGGTGTATTCTTGCGTAACACGGCGGAACCGTGTTGAGATTCGGTGCGCTTCCCCGATTCGTCTGGGCACTAGCCGGGCAGATCTACGGCCTTTCACGTACTTATCAGATTGTGCCGCTCTCCCTGCCTGGAAGATCGCCAAACCCCGAGCCTGGAAATGTCGGCCGTTGGCTTGCACTAGATAACGGGGAAGGAAGGCGATGAAAGCGCAGCAAGTTCAATCCTATCGCGATCGACTCCACCGGGAACGCGCCCACCGCGACGACTCCGACCCTCATGATTTAGTCGATTACCGCGATTCCTTCTCTCGCGTGTATTTTTCGTCGGGCGCTTTTCTAGCCGCCGAGTACGTGACTGAAACCGCGATGACCATGGTGCCTTCGGGCCTGATTTTCCCGCTCGGCTTTCTGATCTTCTGGGCGGTCTATTACACTTATTACAAGCCAAGTTTTTTGGAGGCTCAGCTCTTTTTCCGGGAGCGCTGGAATTGGAATGCGATTCCCGTGGTCCTTCTCGGAGTCGCCATTTGGTTCGTTAAGGCGTCTTTGCACGATGCGGTTCGGATCGCAAAGTTTTGTCTCGGCGTCCGGAAGAAAGCGCCCACCCTCGCTCCCGCGCTCCAACGCGCGGGCACGCTCGCCCTCGTTTCAAAGAAAGCCGAGTTGCCGCCCGAAGTGAAAGCCGCGCTCGAAGATTTGGGCTTCGAAGGTTTAGTGAGGTGGGAACTCATCCAGCACCGCTACCGGGTTCTGGCCAAGCGGTACCATCCCGATCTCAATCCGGAAATCACGCGCTCGGGTAACCGCTTCATGCGGCTCGACGCTTCCTATCGCCGGCTGGCGAGCGTGCGCCATCGCTACTTCATTTCTTCGAAATGAATCACTGGTAGTAGATGGTTCCCGTCGCGTTATAGAGGAACTCGTTGCCGTACTGGCTAGAGAGCCTTGGTTCCCAGTTGCGCCTTGAGCTCGGCTTTCCAGGCCGCGCAGCGCTGGTCGAAGAGGTCGCTGACTTCGGCACTGGTGGACGCAGCCGCGAAGAGCGTTTCCTTTACTTCCAGATCGCCCGCTTGGGCGCTCAGACTGAGCAAAAAGGAGATGAAAAGAATCATGGAAAGATATTTCATGTGTGGTCCCTCTGTTTGAGACCTGCCTCGGTTGGCCGAATGCTTGAGCAAATTGCGTACCAGAAGGATTCGGGCTGAAACGGCGGAATTGCCGTGACGCGCTAAGTATAAAAAGGTGGCGCTGGGAGCCTTTTGCCACCGTCTCACTTAAGCGCCGCGGCTCTGTTTCGGATTGGCGGCTTCGTTACTGCGAGCAGACGAGGACAGCGTTTTCAGCTCTTTCTTGATCTCGCGGGCGTACGGACCCATCGGATCTAAGGTAAGCGCTCTTTCGAGAAAGCCGACGGCATTAGTCGCTTCGCCAAGCTTCGCGTAATTGCGCCCGACGTAGAGGTACGTTTCGGCGAGATCCGCGTGAGCTCCCGAGGGAGCGGATGAAATCGAATCGAAAAGCGCTTTCTGAGAGTTCGCGAGATCGCCCAAGCGATGGAGCAAAATGCCCTCGAGCCGCGGCAAATAGTAACCCGCGTACAGGGTTCTTTCGGGGCCGAGCTGCTCTTGCGATCGTTTCAGAAGGCTCGCTTTCGCCGCTTGAATAAGAAGAGCCGCGCGAGGCGGCGTTTGATTGCGGTAGAGCAAGAGTTTAGCGAGCTCGTAGTTCGCCTCGAAGTCGGACGGGTTCTTTTTCAGAATCTGCTCGTACTGATCGGCCGCGCGATCGAAAGACTGGTCTCGTTCCTTCGCTTTGCCTTGCGCCTCGTAGGCGAGTCCCAGATAGAAATCGACGCTAGGCGAGCGGCTACTGAACTCTCTCGCCCGGAGTAAGCTTTGGATCGCCTCGTGTGGATGACCAAGCCACACGTGAGCGATGCCGACTTGAAGGTAGGCGAGGGATTCGTGCGGCCGTTCTTTCACGAGGCTTTCCGCCACGGTGAGGGCGCGCTCGTGCAGGCCGGTCGCGAGGTAGCAGTAATAGAGGATGTACTTCGCCCAAGTCTGCTGGGCTTGCGCGTCCAAAAGAAACGCCGCTTCAAATTGATTGATGGCGCGGGGGTAATCGCCTTTCCAGTAACTGTGAAACCCCTGATCGATGAGCCGCTGATTGAGGCCTGCGGAGCTCTCACTGTAAGAAGCGTTGAGGCGTTTAACAAAAATGGGATCAGCCGTTACCATCGGAGCGGGACCGCTTGACGCACAGCTCAGCAGGCACAGAAACACGCTAAGAGACGCTATTTTCATGGCTCTAGGCTCGCTCAGGTCTTTTGTTTTGTAACGACGCAGTTCGAAGTTCTTAACCCGCGAACGCGTTCCTCCCGAAAAGGGTGATGTCAGTCCTCACTACCCCCGCTACAACTAATCAGAGGTGTTGAATGTTTAAAGGTTCATTATTGTTGGCTGCGGCGTGTCTTACTTTCGTCGCTCAAGCGGCCCACCAAGCCCCTCCCGCGGGTTTTGAAGATCCCGTCCTTTTCGCCAAGCTTTTGAAGGGAAACGTGGTCGTTGAGCAGCTGCCGTCGACCAAGACGGAATTTCGCAGCGTCATTCGCGCGTACTTCAATCGCGTAAGCCCGGACGCTTACGCGGATCTCTATACGAGCCATAAGAAATGGATCGGCCTTCTTGCGGAAATCAAGGACGCGAAGACGCTTTCCTCGAACAACGAGAAGACCGAGCTCTCGTACTGGCTGAAGATGAAGATTTGGTACACGGTCCTGTCGTTTGAGATCGAGCCCGTCGGAAAGCAGAACATCGTGGCCGGAAAAGACGCCATTTCCGAGTGGACGCTCAAAAACGAGATTACCAATTACAAAGACAGCCTGACGCTCGCCGAGGAGAGCATCCGTCTCATTCCTTACGAGGGCGGCATTCTCGTCGAAGACAACGTTCACGTCGTGCTCGCGGCGGAAACGGCGTTTGCCAACACGGTCAGAAAAGAGATCGAAAAGAAGTGGAGCCAGCTGATTGGCGCGTTCCGCAAATCGCTCGGCGGCGACAATAAATAGCTGGTCAGCGTTCAAGCGAAGCTTGAACGCTGACTGACAATAGCCAAAAGGTACCTTTTGAAAGCCCGGGGGCTTTGGCCTTCCGGGCTTTTTTACGCTGCTTTTATGTGGGGCGCGTTCGGCTTGCTCTGGTCTTTGGACTCGATCCGCCGGATGAGCGAAGAGCCCCAGGCGATGGTCGGTTTTTCGGCGAGCACGAAGAGAAGTTTCGCCGCCCCGAGATTGACGAGCGCGACGGCGGGAAAGAGCAAAAGGAAATTCACCTCGGCGGGCAAGGTCCACGGGAGCAGTTTCGTTATAGGCAAGTCTCTTAGCCATTCCATCGACAGCATATGAAATAGGTAGAGCGAATAGCAGCACCTGCCGAATTGCCTGACGAGCCGCGTGCGGCATAGCCAGCCAACCGGGCTCCGGTCGTGAAAGCTCATCAAGAAAAACGCCGTCATCGAGAGCATGCCGCGGTCACTTGCCTTGGTGAACCCTTCCATCAGAGCTACTACACAGGCGAGGTAAAGCCATCGTCGCGCCGTTTTATCCTCGAAAACCTGACGCTGCATCGAAGGATCACGCCATACGAAGAACAAGACGATTCCCATGGCAAACGAGTACCAATGGTTCAAGGGGAACCACGAGATGAAGTACAGAGTATCCTCGAGTCCCAGGAGAGGCGCGGCCCTCAGCCAAACGTAGCTCACGGAATAGGTGGCGACGAAGAATGCGAGCGCTCGCCTGAGGCTCGTCAGCCGCACCACGACCAGGGGAAAGATGGCGTAGAACGATTCTTCGACGAAAATGGACCACTGCCACCCGCCGATCTCGACTCCGCTAAAGCGGTAGAAGCCGAAGTACATGAAGATATTCGGCAGCAGATCTCCAAGGGTGAACCGGTTGCGCAGCCAAGCAAAGAGAAGCATGGAGGCCCACCACAGCGGTAAGATGCGAAAGGCCCGGCGGATGTAAAAGTTCCTGGCAGGGTTACGCTCCTGCCCCGCCCGGCGTGAATAAGAGGCGTAGAGAGTGAAGGCGCTGACCAGAAAGAAAAGCTGGACGCCTCTTTGTCCCAGCGCCATGAAGAAGGTAAAGGATCCGGCGAGCTTCGCGCCCTCGCCGCCAATTCCCTGAACGAAAAGGTGATCGGCCATTACCGCGAGAATCGCGATGCCGCGCAGCCCGTCGATAAAGGGCAGCGAGACAAGGTTTTCTCGCGCCTGTTTTGGGGGCAAATCCATGGCTTCTTATCGGAAGATCCCGGGATTTTGCTCAGCTATTCCTGAATCTCGCAGCGCAGTGCATTGGAGATCCGAAAACGGCTAAACCCGCTTTTTCCAGCGGAGCGTGATGAACCAGCCGAGCACGAGGATGAGGCTTCCGAGGAAGTAGGGCGAGCCAGGTAAGTAGTTTGGGCTCGCTCTATCGGAGGTGAGCGAGAAAAGCGTCGTCATGATGAGCGGATTCAAGATCGAGGTCAGGCTCATCACGCTCATGAGCGCGCCTTGGAACTCGCCTTGCTCGGTCTCGGGGACTTCTTTCGTAATAAGCGCCTGAAGGGCGGGGTTCGCGGCCCAGAAAATCGATCCGACGGCGAGAATCGCGATCATCATCCAGCCGTGCGACGAGACCCCGAAGAGGAAGAAGCTGATCGCCTCGCCGAAGCAGCCGAAGATGACGAGATTGATCTCACCGAAGCGTTTGACGAGGGGGCCCGTGAGTCCTCCTTGTGAGATGGCGCTCAGGATTCCCACGACGGCGAGCGAGATGCCGACCTCGGTCGGCCCCCAATTGTAGCGGTGCTTCGTATAAAGCGTCCACATCGTCGGGTGCGTTTGTCCCGCGAGGTTCAGCAAAAAGAAAATCCAGACGAGAGTGCCAACGCCTCTGAACCGGCCCAAAGCTTTCAGCGCGTGAAAGGGGTTCAAGGCCTTGGCGTCGAACTTCCGGCGCTTGTCTTTCGGAAGGGATTCCGGGAGAACGAAAAAACCGAAAATGAAGTTCAGGAAATTGAACGCCGCCGCCGCGAGAAACGGCCACTGCGCTCCGTGGGAGGCGAGCAGGCCGCCAATGGCGGGGCCGATGATGAAACCCAGGCCGAAGCCCGCTCCGATGACGCCGAAATTCTTGGAGCGGTTCGAGTCGTCGCTGATGTCGGCGATGTAGGCGTTGGCGACGGTGAAGCTCGCGCCGCTGATCCCGGAAATGATGCGGCCGAGGAAAAGAAGCGGCAAGGTTGGCGCGAACGCCATGAAGAGATAGTCGACGCCGGCGCCGAGTAAGGACAGTAGGAGTACCGGTCGGCGGCCGTACTGATCGGAGAGCCGTCCCAGGATGGGGGAGGTGGCGAATTGGAGGATGGCGTAGAGCGCGATGAAGTAACCGAAGGTGCGCGAGACCGACGCTTCGTCGGTGATGAACCGGCGGACCACGTCGGGAAGCACCGGAATGATGATACCGAGGCCGATGGCGTCGATGGCCAGCGTCACGAAGATGAAAAGAATGCTGGCTTTGCGGTTCATCCGAAAACTTATATCAGGTTTGGTGATTTATTTTTTGTCCAAACGCTTGGTTCCACCGGCATTGATTTGCGGGACGTCGGAGTCCGGAAAGTGGCTCTGTAAAAAGGATCTCCGGTCCCGATCCGAACCGTGACAGGCTAGAAGTTCTGGCATAGTTTTCGGATCCCTATGAAGTGGAAAACGCGGCTGCAACGGACAGGTGCTTTGGCAATTGCGACGGGAGGATTCGTTGGATTCTTTCCGGTCGCGCCGGGTACGGCCGGATCTCTCGTTGCGTCGTTATTTTTGTGGGTGGTTCCCGGAATTCCGCTCTGGGTTCACATCGTATTAATCGCGGTAGTCCTGGTAACGGGCGCTTGGGCGAGTGACAAGACGTGTCAAATTCTGAAAAAAGCAGACGCTCAGCCGATCGTGATCGACGAAATTGTCGGCATCCTGATCACCATGGTAGGAATACCGCTGACCGATTACTGGCTAGTTTGTGGCTTCGTCTTGTTTCGCATCTTGGATGTCATCAAGCTTCCCCCCGCCAACTACTTCGATGAGAAGGTGAAGAATGGCTGGGGAGTCATGTTGGACGATGTAGCGGCTGGGGTTTACGCAAACATAATTTTACGGCTCATGTTACGGGCGCAATTTTAAGGAGACAGTATGGAAATCCAAAAACAAGGCACGGCCCACTCGGAAAATCGGCAGAAGGCAGTATCGGTAGCGCTAGACGCCATCGAAAAACAGTTTGGCAAAGGCGCCATCATGAAATTGGGCGACAAGGCCCTTTCCATGGACCTGGGAGTCATCCCCACGGGATCCATCTCTCTCGACTTGGCCCTCGGCATCGGCGGCTTGCCCCGCGGCCGAATCGTGGAAATCTACGGACCGGAATCTTCCGGTAAAACGACCATCGCTTTGAACACCGTCGCTCAAGCGCAGAAGCTCGGCGGCGTCGCGGCCTTCATCGATGCCGAGCACGCGCTCGACGTGGTGTACGCAAAGAAGCTCGGCGTGAACACGGACGAGCTACTCATCTCGCAGCCGGACACCGGTGAACAAGCTTTGGAGATTTGCGAAATCCTCGTGCGCAGCGGCGGCGTGGACGTCATCGTCATCGACTCGGTCGCGGCCCTCGTGCCGCGCGCGGAGCTGGAAGGCGAGATGGGAGATAGCCACATGGGTCTCCAGGCGCGTCTCATGTCGCAAGCGCTTCGTAAACTGACGGGCTGCATTAGCAAATCCAAGACCTGCGTCATCTTCATCAACCAGCTCCGCATGAAGATCGGCGTCATGTTCGGTAACCCCGAGACCACCACGGGCGGTAACGCTCTGAAATTCTACTCTTCCATCCGCCTCGATATCCGTCGCGTGTCGGCTCTGAAGAAGGGTGAGGAAGTCACCGGTAGCCGGACGCGCATCAAGGTCGTGAAGAACAAGATGGCGCCTCCGTTTAAGTCGGTGGAATTCGACATGATCTTCGGAGAAGGCTTGTCCATGGAAGGCGAAGTCCTCGACTTGGCCTTGGCGCAGAACATCATCGACAAGAGCGGCGCTTGGTTTGCCTTCGAAGGCGAGAAGCTCGGACAGGGCCGTGAGAACACCCGGATTTTCCTCAAGGAAAACCCCCAGTTCGTCGATAAGTTGCGTAAGAAGATCGAAGAGAAAGTCGCCAAGGAAAACCCCCTGATGTTGGGGCGTTTGACTACGGCGAACGCGAGCGCTGAAGAAGCGGCGGACGACGAGGATGAGCTCGATGATAACGAGGGATCCAAAACTAACGCCGGAGAAAAAGCAGGCCGCGCTCCTGCAGCTCGAGGTAATTCTAAAAAAGGCCACTGAAAAAGGGGCCTCCGATCTCCATTTAAAAGCCGGCCTTCCCCCGATCGTTCGGGTGAATGGCCGGCTTTACTATTTGGGCGATGACGCCGCCGATGACGTCTCTCGCCTGACCAATCCGCTCCTTTTCCAATTCGCTTATGCCCTCATGACCGAGCGCCAAGCCGAGCGCTATGAGAACGGCGAGGAAGTGGATCTCGGTTACGAAATCCCGGGAGCCGGGCGTTTCCGTATCAACCTCTGTCAGCAGCGCTCGAACCCGCGCTTGGTCTGCCGCTATATTCCCGACGTCATTCCGTCCTTCGACGAGCTCTGCTTGCCGTCGGTCGTGGGCGAGCTCGCGATGGTAAAACGCGGCCTCATTCTGGTTACGGGCGCGACGGGTAGCGGAAAGTCGACGACGCTTGCGGCCCTTATCGATCAAATTGCGAGAAACCGTTCCTGCCACATCGTCACCATTGAAGATCCCATCGAGTTCGTCTTCAAAGATCGTAAAAGCATCGTCACCCAGCGGGAAGTAGGCCTCGATACGAGAAGTTTCGTCGACGCTTTGAAGTACGCCCTTCGCCAAGATCCCGACGTGATTCTGGTGGGCGAGATGCGCGACTACGAAACGATTCACATGGCTTTGAACGCCGCGGAGACGGGTCACTTGGTGCTTTCCACTTTGCACACTGTGGATGCTCCCGAGACCATCAACCGCATTCTCGGCACCGTTCCGGGAGACGTTCAGCAGGCGGTGCGCTCGCAGCTCGCTTCCGTCATCGTCGGCGTCCTGTCCCAGCGCCTCCTTCGCCGCGCGGATGGCAAGGGCCGGATTCCCGCTCTGGAAATTTTGCTCAAGAACCAGCGCATCACCGACATGATTCTCGATCCGGCACGCACCAAAGATCTTCAGCGCGCCATCGGCGAGAGCCAAAGCTCGGGCATGCAGACTTTCGATCAATCTCTCATGGGCCTCTTCCAGCAGGGCCGTATCACCAAGGAAGAAGCGCTCAACTACTGCTCCAACGTGCGTGATTTCCAGCTGCGTCTCGCGGGTATCGTGTCGGGAGACTGGCGCGAGAAGGAAGCGAGAGAGCAGCAGAAAGAAACAAGCCGCGCCGATCAGATCCAGCAAGTGCTCGACTCCGAGAATGAAGAGCACAAGATCGAGATCGAAGGCCTCGCTACTGTTCCCGAGGAAACGGTCCTCGCGAAGCCCAAGGGCTTCTTCAAAGCGAAGAAATAGAGTCGCCGACGCCCCGTTTGTAGAGAAAACCCACTTCGTCGACCACGTAACGGGGGACGAGGTAGCCGCTCAGCCGCGCCCTTAGGTCGTGATGGATTTGTAAGCCGCGCTCGCGCGAGACGTCGAAGTGCGCGGTTCCCGCCGCCCGATCGGGATGGTGGAGGTAGTAGGGAAGAATCCCAATCTCAAAAAGCTTTTCGCTGAGCTCCGCCAGGGTCTCGCGGCTGTCGTTTACGTCTTTGAGTAAAACCGACTGATTCAGCATCATCGCGGCGACTTGTTTTAGTCGCGAGCAAGCGGCCGAAGCTGCCTCGGTGATTTCCTTGCCGTGATTGAAATGAGTCACGAGCACCACTGGAAGGCGAGTCGAAGCGATGGCTCGCGCGAGGGCGTCCGTAACTCGAGCCGGAAAGGTGACCGGTACTCGAGTGTGAATGCGCAAGCGCTTCACATGAGGGAGGGCGGCCAAAGCCGAAATGAGGTGCCGAAGCGTGAGGTCGGTCACCAAGAAGGGATCGCCTCCGGAGAGAATCACTTCTTCGACTTCGGGATGTTCGGCGAGATATCCCAAAGGCTCGGAAAAATCTCCTCCGAACAAGTCGGTCCGGAGCTCGTTCAAGAGGGACTTACGAAAACAGTAGCGGCAATAAAGCGAGCAATTGGGCGTCAGATGGAAAAGCGCGCGGCCCTGATAGCGGTGCGTGATACGCGGGGCCGGCTGGTGTTCCAAATCGGACAAAGGATCAGCCTTGAAACCCTCTACTTCGATGAGCTCCTCCAGGGCCGGAATGGCCTGAAGGCGGATGGGGCACTTGGGGTTCTTCGGATCGATGAGCTCCGCGTAGTAGCGCGGGAGGGAAAACTTGAACTTTTTCAGAACTCTATCGAGTCCGGCGGCCCTCTCTGGCGGTACCAGGCCGGCCTCCACCAGGTCTTCAGCCGAACGGAGGTTTCTCGCCCATTCCAGCTGCCAGGACGTTTCGGGGAGGGGGAGGGCCGGTTCCATCCGCTGGGGGTACCACAAAACCGATTCCTAGTGTAGATTCCGTGCTTTGAAATTCCCCAAGGGGTAGTTCATGACCGAGCAGAAAACACATCAAGGCGCCGCTCCCCAGCCCTACTCATATAAGTACACCACCGATTTTCGTGAGCCCGACTGGCGCCGCTTGCCGGGTTACAAAACCGTAACCGAAGCCGAATGGAACGATGCCCTCTGGCAGCGCCGGAATATGGTGAAAAACGTTCCTCAGCTCAAAGCCGTGTTCGGCGATTTTCTGAACGACGAGCTCGCGAACGACATGCTCGCGGACCAGAAGCAGATGGCCACCATGGCCATGCTCATTCCGCCCCAGATGGTCAACACCATGAACGAAAAGGATCTCAAAAAAGATCCCATTCGCAATTACATGGCGCCGGTCCTTTCCGACCGCGAAAAAGTTTGGCCGAGCCATCCCATGGCGAGCCGGGACAGCCTTCACGAGCACGACATGTGGGCCGTCGAAGGGCTCACGCACCGCTACCCGACGAAAGTTCTCGCGGAAATTCTTTCAACCTGTCCCCAGTACTGCGGCCATTGCACCCGCATGGATCTAGTAGGCCAGAGCGTGCCTCAGGTCGATAAGCGGAAGTTCGCGACGGGACAAAAAGATCGTCTTCTCTTGATGCTCGATTATCTGAGAAAGACGCCCACCGTTCGGGACGTCGTCGTTTCGGGGGGCGATATCGCCAATATGCCGGCGGCCGTTCTCGAAGAGTTCATCTCGAGCCTTCTCGACATCGAGAACATCCGGGACATCCGGTTGGCCAGTAAAGGCATGGCGGGCTTACCCCAGCATTTTCTCCAAGACGAAGTGCTCACGGCTTTCGACCGCATGGCGAAGAAAGCCATTTCTCGCGGGGTTTCCCTCGCGCTGCATACGCATATCAACCACGCGCAAAGCATCACGCCGCTCGTCGCGAAAGTCGCGCGTAAGCTTCTCGATATGGGCTTCCGTGATGTCCGTAACCAGGGCGTGTTGCTCAGAGGCGTGAACGATTCTCCGAAGCTTCTCCTGGATCTGTGTTTCAGGCTCATCGATCACGCGTGGATTACGCCGTATTACTTCTACATGTGCGACATGATCCCGAACTCCGAGCATTGGCGCGTTTCGGTCGCCCGCGCTCAGAGTATTCAGCACGATATGATGGGCTACTTGCCCGGTTTTAATACCCCGCGCCTTCTGTGCGACGTGCCGTTCGTCGGTAAGCGCTGGGTCCACCAGATTCATTCTTACGATAAAGTGAAGGGCATCTCTTACTGGACGAAGAATTACCTGACCAGCATCGAGAAGGATCAGCCCGAGGCGCTCAACAAATTGTACGAGTACTACGATCCTATCGATACGCTCCCCTCCGAAGGCCAGGAATTCTGGCGCAAAGAGGGCGAGCGCTTCAAAAACGAGAAGAACCACTGAGACGGTTGCTAGTTTCCGAACCACCCAACGGACACCGAGCCTTTCTCGGTGAACTACTATACTTGGGCGCAGGTCCACCCCGAGATCCAGTTTCAGTTTTTCCTGTGAGCCATCTTAAAAGGTACCCTGGTACCTTTTAAGATTACGTGTCGCCGAAGTGGATGCCGCGTTTGCGCGCGGCTTCCATGAAGGGCGAGTCCGGCACGATGTAGCGGTTTTTGCCAGCGCCGGTGTCTAAAGGCACGAGCTCCACGTTGTCGTTGCGGTACGCCGTCATCGTGTCGAAGTTGCCTTCCATGACAGCTTTCACCGCGGCGACACCGAAGCGGCTCGCGAGCACGCGATCGAAACCTTCGGGCGATCCGCCCCGGAGCAAATGGCCGAGGGTAATCGCGCGGCTCTCACGGCCCGTGAGCTTTTCGAGCTCCAGTGCCACGTGATTGCCGATACCGCCCAAGCGCACGGCTTCTGGTGAGTCCTCAATCATCCGGCTCACGACTTGAGCTCCGCCCACGGCTTTCGCGCCTTCGGAGACGACGACAATCGAGTAGCGTTTCTGCGTGTGATAGAGATCGTTCAAGTGCGCCGCGAGCTTCGTCAGCTCGAACGGAATCTCGGGGATGAGGATCGCGTCCGCGTCGCCGCCGAGACCCGCGAAAAGGCCAATCCAGCCCGCGTTGCGGCCCATGACTTCCACCACCATGATGCGGTGATGGCTCTCGGCCGTAGTGTGCAGCTTATCGAGCGCTTCCACCGCGGTTGCTACCGCCGTGAAAAACCCGATGGTGAACTCGGTGCCTTGTAAATCGTTGTCGATGGTCTTCGGAATACCGACGATATTGACGCCCTTTTGGACCATGGCGTGCGAGATGGCTTGCGTGCCGTCGCCACCGACCACGATCATGGCGTCGATGTGCTCGCGCTTCAGGTGCTCGACCACTTCGTCGGAGCGATCCTCGTAAGTCTTTTCTCCGTTCCGGATGATTGGCACCCGGAAGGGCGTGTCGACGTTCGAAGAGCCGAGCATCGTGCCGCCCTTTGAGAAAATTCCCGTCGTGTTGATAAGGTTCAGCGGAACGAACTTGTTCTCGAGAAGGCCTTTGAAGCCGTCCGGAACTCCCATCACTTGAATGCCGTATTCCTGAATGGCGGTTTGCACCACCGCGCGGATGGCGGAGTTGAGGCCAGGGCAGTCGCCCCCGCCGGTTAGCAAGGCGATTTTCTTGATGGGTTTTTTCATGATAGCTACTTCTTGAACTTGACCGCGAAGGCCTGCATCGCCTTCAAAAATCCGATTCGCTCGTAATGCACGTCGATAACGGCGTCGGCTTTCATTTGCTTGCCGCCGTCCTTCAACCGTTCCAAAGCCCCGTCGTACGTCCAGGCGCGCACTTTAACCTGGCCCAGGTAATCGAAGGGGCGGGCTAAGTTGCGGCTGGTCCAAATGAGCTCAGGGGTCTTGGCTTCTTCGGCGTCGGAAACGAACGCCGTTTTCGGCGACTCGACGAGCTCGGTCTGGGCGCAGCCCGCACAGAGCAGAGCCAACGCGACCGCCGTGGCCAAGAGCTTTGGGGATTGATTCATCTGCCCCGTTCATATCCTACGGAGCCCACCCCCTCAAGTCCCAACTCCGGTTCATTTGTGACTGAGGGATCGGGGGGTTACAATGACTGGGACTACTTTAGTGGCGGTGCGCCAAAGGGGGCAATCAGTGTCGTTTTCTCTCTGGAATGATGAACAGGACCGGCCCATTCAGCATCTGCGCATCATCGATATGACGGTGATGCTCCCCGGGCCCTACCTGACCCGGGTGCTCTCCCAGTACGGCGCCGACGTCATCAAAATCGAGGCGCTTCCCCACGGCGATCCCATGCGCGCCCTTCCAGACACCTCAATTTTCGAGCTTTTGAACCGGGGAAAGCGCTCCCTTGCCGTGAATTTGAAGAACGAAGAGGGAATTTCCCTCGTCCGCCAGCTGGCCGGGGAGGCCGACGTTTTCGTGGAGAATTTCCGCGAAGGGGTGCTCGATTCCATGGGCCTCGGGTACTCCGACCTGTCCGAGGAAAACCCCGATTTACTCTATCTGTCCGTTCGGGGGCTCGCCGGAAAAAACTCGGTCCACGCGGGCCATGATCTCAACTTCATCGCCCAGTCCGGGGTAGGGGAATGGTACCTGGAAAATGGGTCGCCCAACTACAGCACTCACTTTGGAGACATCGTGGGCGGCATGCTCATGCCGGCCTTGAAGCTGATGCTTCATCTCGCCAATCCCAATCGCCGCGGGATGCACCTCGTCTCGAATATGGACGAAGGCTTTCGTTCGCTTTACCTCGCCCGGGCCTACGACGCCTTCAAGGCGGAAAGCATGCCGGACGAGGTGAAGAAGCGCTACGGCACTCACCGCAATTTCGACGGCTCCTTGCCGCACTCCCGCTTTTATCGTTGCCGCGACGGCCAATGGGTGTCGCTCAACGCGGTTCAGGACAAACACTGGATTGTGTTCTGTGAAGTCGTCGATCGGGAGGCCTGGAAGCCGCGCGGCACCGATCCGTCCCTCGTTCCGGAGATGGAAAAGCTCTTTCTCGACGCTCCGGCCGCTTATTGGGAAGCACTGGCCGGCACGCGTGAGCTTTGCCTCTTCCGCGTGGTCCCGTGGGAAGAGCACTTGAGCTTTTCTCAAGCGCGGCCTCAGCTCTCCACCGATCCGCTCACCTGGGGCGGCTTCGCGCCAAATCCGAACCTGGGCAAAACCCCCGCTCTCGGCGAGGACACTTACGCCGTGCTGCACTCCATGGGTCTCAGCAACAAAGAGATTTCCGATTGGGTGCAAGCCGGAGTTCTGTCCAACGTGAAACCTACATAAATCCAAGCTATCACCGGCATAGGATGCATTGATTTTATTTAATGCCCGGACTCCTTCATGTTGGAAGACATAACGGAGGATCCATGACCGATACCAAACTGATTTCTAGACGAAAGCTCATCGCGGGAGCCGCGGGGATGCTGGCGACCGCTCAAGCGTTTGCGGCGGCTCAGTGCCAGCTCACCCCTCGCCAGCAGGAAGGCCCTTACTATCCCGAAGCGGACCTAAATCGCGACAACGATTTGACCGTGATGAATCCCGCCCGGCCCGGCGCGGTCGGCCAGGTGATTTATCTCGGCGGTCTCGTGCTCGATCCGGAGTGCCGGCCGATACGGGATTCCGTCGTCGAGATTTGGCAAGCGGCGTCTACGGGACGCTATAACCACTCTCAGGATCCCAATAAGGATTTGAAGCTCGATCCGAACTTCCAGTACTGGGGCCGCACCCGTACGGACACGAAGGGAGCTTATCTCTTCAAGACTGTCATCCCGGGCCATTATCCGACGAGCCCCAGCACGTTTCGGCCGCCCCACATTCACGTGAAGGTGCACGCGAGTGGTTTTCTGTCGCTGACGACGCAGATCTATTTCGATCCGCGCTCCTACAACGACGCCAAGCTCGCGCAGATCGTCGATCGCTTGAATAAGCTCGAGTCGGTGTCGGCGGACCTGATCGTACTCTATCGCCCCGCGGGTAAAGTGAACGAGCCTGCCGCCAAATCGGGCCGGTTCGACTTTACGATTCGGCCGAACGCTTAGTGCAACAGATGTCCAGAATCCTCCGGGACAGCAAACGGCTGGCCTTGGAGGTCTGGGCATCGGCGCGATAGACGAGGCAGTGCGAATCGGCGAACTTCGGTCCCTTGTCTAGAGGCTTGATGCCGTAGGTATCGAGGCGGGTCGCGACGAGCGCCGGCAAAATGCCGATACCGGCGCCGGCGGCGACGAGCGACGCCACCACTTCTAGATTGGAAGAGGTGAGGACGCGCGAGAACTCCAGTCCGTGTTTGGAGAGCTGGCGGAGTATCGACTGGGATTGCACCAAGTCCGGATCGCAAATGAGCACGGCGTGGCCGCCGGTGAGATCCTGGAGCTTAGAAGGTTTCTTCGAGGTCCATAGGGAAACCTCGTCTTTGCCGAGGGTCTTGATGACGAGATCGGGGTGCTTCCAGGGATTCACGACGATGCCGAAGTCCGTCTTGAAGCTGATGACGTCTTCCGTGATCTTGCGGGACAGATCGTGGGTGAGCTTCAATTCGAGATTGGGATGCTCGCCAAGGAGCGCCGGGATGAGCTCTGGAAAAGAGTAAAGCGCTACGGAGGGGTGCGCGCCGATGACGTAGCGGCCGCGGATCTCGTCTTCTTCCTTGAGCGTGTCGTCTCGGAGCCGTTCCCATTCGTGCACTAGCTGACGGGCACGGCCCAGGAATTTCTGGCCGGCGTGGGTGAGCTTGACGCCCGACTTACTCCGGATGAGGAGCGCCGTTCCGAGCGAAGCTTCGAGCCGCTGAATCGCCAGGCTCAAAGTGGGCTGACTGATGCCTAAGCGCTCAGCCGCGCGCGACACATTGAGGGTATTGGAAACCTCGATGAAATACAGGAGCTCGGAAGCTGAGGGAATGGTCGCCATGAGGTCTAGGTCTAGCCGAAAGCGGCGTCCTCAGCCACTATTTCCCATTCGGTCCTCACGGAGGCGGAGCTCCCGATTGAGAGGGCGTTCAGACCTCGAAAAAGTCGACGTTGAGGCAGACCATTTCCTCCTCGGAAACGGTCTCCTTCACTGCCTTGCGGGCGCCGTCGACTCCTTTCAAAATTTCTTCCCGCACCCGCTTGATGTCGTTTCGTGCCAATGTAAAAACGCCGGAGAAATGAATGTCGTCGGGAGCGACCCGATCCAGGGCAGCGAGCGCACGCATACGCCAGTTAGCGTGGTGGTAGTGGCTCATCAAGGAGTCGTTAGCGAGAAAAATACGGTTCGCTCCGTTTTTTAGCTTTGCGCCTTCCACTTTCACCAAACCCACGGACACCAGAAATTCCAAAATGGACTCGAGCTCCGTCGCGGAGATCCTTAATCTACGCGCCAGGCCCTCTCTCGTTTGAAGGGAGGGAAGGGTAACTCCCATGTGAGCGGCCGCGTACTTCCAGGACGAGTAGTAATTTTATCTGGAGGGGCGGCAATGCTATGCGCTACCTTCTTCCCTGTTGAAACAAACTTGGAGGCCCATATGACTCGCTCAGTTTTCAGTGTCGCTCTTTTCACTCTTTTATCGGTTCCTTGCTTCGCCGGAGAAAGCAGCGGTGGATTACCCCAGGCCGTCATACCCGCGAATGTGTCCTACGCCTGCGCCGCTTTTCAGGTCGTCTACAACATTACGAATAAGACGCCTCACTATGTGAAGTACAAGAGCCTGCCATTTTCCTTCGTAGCAAAGAGCGGCAGCCTCGTAGCGGGAATCGGGGCCAGTCTCTCCCACGCCTTTACTTAGCAGGAATGGGTGCGGGTCGAGGGCGAAGCGGCGGACGAAGCCGAAGCACAAGCTACCAAAGGCGGCTCCGTCCTCATCGAGTTCCGTCTTGTCGATTACACGAAGAACGATGAAGTCGACCTTCGCCTGTGGCTCGACGTCCCCGCGCCTGGCGAAGTCTTCGTGAGCTGAACGCTTTCGCTCTCGGAAAAGAAGTTCGAAATATCGGTAGTGAGCAAGACCCGAACGGCCGATTACAAATCACGTTCTCTTCAGGTTCAGTGCAAAGCGGCTCCTTGATCTTTCTATGGTGCCGGGGCCGGGAAAACCCGGCTCCGGACGATCCTTAGCCAGATAACGTCATAATGAGCGGCTCGCCCTCTCCTAGTCCGAGGCTAATGCTCAGATCTAGAACTCATGCTAAATTTCGCGCCCCGTCGAAGCCCGGGAAGTAGAATGAGATTGAGCTCGAGAATGAGCATGACCGGAAAAATTCCGCTGGCGCGAAATGTTTGCCCCCAACCGGATTCTGCCTTCGCTAAAGCTACGGCGCGACGAGCGTGCTATTTTGAGTGAGTGCTGGCTTGCCGAGACGGAGCCTTGGCGAAGTCTGGTGCCCCCAACCGGATTCGAACCGGTGTTTTAGCCGTGAGAGGGCCACGTCCTAGGCCTCTAGACGATGGGGGCTATGAGGCCACCGTTCATAACACACGAACCTCAAAAATCAATATAATCATCCCATGGTAGCGTGGCTTGTCGTCCTTGTGGCGTGTGTCGGATCGGGGATTTCCGTCGTTCTGAAACTGGGCCTTTTTAAGGAAAAAGGACTAGTGGCCGGGGTGGGGGCATTACTCGGTCTGACGGTCTATACGACACTCGCCTACCTCTTCTCGATCCCCTTTGATTCGGCGAAAATCGGATGCGCTTTGGCGCTCATGGCCCCGCTCCTCGCCTTTCTTTGGGCGAGACACGATCGCAAGTTGAGCCAGGAGTGGAAGCAGCTCGGGCTCGACCGAGGAGGGGTATGGGTCTTCGGGGTGACCTTTCTCTTGTACCTTCCCATTTCCCTGAAGCTCTTTTTCGATCGGGAGGGGGCGTTTTGGACGGGCATCGTAAGCGCTTTGGGCGACGTCACTTGGCATGTGGCGACGACAACTTCCTTTGCCGAGGGACAGGCCTTTCCGCCGGACAATCCCATTTTTTCCGGCCATCCTCTGGTCTACCCGTTCCTTGTGAATTTCTTGAGTGGCGGCTCTCTGGCCTGGGGCGCGACTCTACCGACCGCGATGAACGTACCGGCCGTCATCCTCCTCCCGTTACTCGCAACGCTCTATTACTTTCTCGTGCGCGAATATTCCGGGCGGCCGAAGGTCGCCGCTCTCTCGACGTTGTTTCTCTTGCTCGCCGGATCCGTAGTAGGTTGGTTTCGGATCGTTCAAGAGTTTCGGGTGAGCCCTGAGCCTTGGTATCTCGTTCCGTTTCATTTCCCCTATCAGGATTTTTCCGGCTCGGGAGCCAGCGCGGAGGGACTGCACTTCGTTAATCCCGTCGTCTCCTTGATTCTGCCTCAGCGTTCATTTCTGTTTGGTTTACCCATCGCCTTTTGCCTCTTGCTGCTATGGGGAAAAGGAAAAGACAAGGCTAGCGCCCTCGTGGCCGGACTACTCGCCGGCATGTTGCCTCTGTTTCACGCCCATACTGCTTTGGCGCTCATCCCAAGCCTCATTCTCGTCACGCCGAAGCCGCGCTGGAAAATGGCGCCGTGGGCGCTCGGGGCGGCGGCACTCTTCGGAATTCCCGAGGGAATCTATTTCCTCGCGCTTGGGCCCATGAGCTCGCATTTTTCCGTCAAAGCGTTTTGGATGGCGGAGAAAACGAATGCCTTGCTCTTTTGGCTGCGAAACTGCGGCGTCGTCTTTTTAGTGTCCGCCCTCGCGCTGAAAGCGCCGGTTAAGAAAGAGCTCAAGCAACTCGCCCTCGCTGGTCTCGTGTTGTTCGTGCTTGGGAACTCGTTTCAATTCGCGCGCTGGATCTGGGACAACTACAAGATCTTTTACTTCGCGTGGATTTTCGCCGTGCCGGCGGCGGTGGCGCTCGGCGTTCAGTGGCAGGAGGCGGGCGGGAAGGGTAGGGCTTGGGCCTTGGGCATTCTCATCGGGCTGCATCTGATATCTGGCGCGCTCGATACCTGGAAAGTGCTTCTTCCCACGTCGGCATCGTTTAGTGAGTTCGACGCGGGCGCCCGCGCCGTCGCCGAGCGGATTCGCGCGGCGACGCCGAAGGGCTCTCGCCTCGTTCAGGGAACGAGTTACAACACACCCGCGGTGCTTACCGGCCGCCGCACTTACCTCGGTTATACGGCGCACGTATGGAGTCACGGCTGGGAGCCCGCTTCGCGGGAGACGGAATTAAAGCGCCTCTTTGCGGGCGAGATGGCGAGCCCCACCGATATGCGCGTGGATTACGCGCTCGTCGGGCCGCAAGAGCGCGTGCAATTTCCGCACATAAAACCGCACCCGGCTTGGCGCTTACTCTTTAGCCAAGACGGTTACGACGTGTATCGGTTGCCCGATTGATCAGGGGCGCTTTAGGACGAGGTCGTAATCGAGGCCGGTATTCCCGTTGGAAAAACCGTGAACGACTCCTTCGGCGGCGCCCGTGGATCCTTTTCGAAACGAAATAGTCCACTTGGTGGTGTCGTTACCCGAATGCGAGTAGAGCAGCAGCACCCCCTGATCCGGGATGAACTCGGAATCGGTGAAGTCGATGTTGGTGGGACCCAAGTCCCAGCTCGCCACCACCGACGGCCCCCCTCTTACCTGCGATCCAGGGCCTCGAGAGGAGCTTTGTCAAAAAAAACCGTGGGGAAACGCTAACGCAGCGTTCAGATCTACTTGAACGCCAGCCGGTATTGATTCGGCGGACCGAAGGAGATCTCCACGTGAATGGGATTTAATTTCCGGCGCAGATTGAAGATATGCACGTCGAGCGTCTTCGATCCGACCTTCACGTTTCCCCATACCTTTTGCACGATGTCATTGCGAGTTACGGTGTGCTGAGGCGCTTCCTGAAGCAGGCTTAGAATCTGGAACTCCTTCGCGGTCAAAAGCGCGGAGGTGGACTCGTCGTGGTGCACGCGCATGGTGCTGGGATCGATCCGCAGGCCCCGCGGTTTCGAATAGGGGCCGGTGGCTTGAGAAGAAGGACGGTTCAAGATGAACTCGGTCTTTACGAGCAGCTCGCCCTTACCGAAAGGCTTGGTGATGTAATCCAAAGCGCCTTTTGCGAAGCACTTTCTGAGCGCGTCGGTGTCATCGAGCGAGGAAACCACCAAGAACGGGATGCCATCGATGAGGCTCGCTTCCGGTGATTCCAGGAAAGAAAGAAACGATTCACCGGGAAGACGAAGATCGCACAACATGAGGTCCGGCTTGCCGTGAGGCAGGGCGGCACGCATCTCTTCCACAGAAGAAAGCAGCTTCAGCGCGTATTGATCGCCGAAGACGTTCTCGTAAACGTAACGTGCGCCTTCTTCATCCTCGAGGACCCAGACATTTTTGCGAGTATTTAACATTTATGCTCGCGCCTCTCGCGTTAAGCGCAAAGCGTATCCGAAGGTACCGCGCTCAGGGAAAAATATGCATTTCAGGTCCCCGTTCCAATCCTCGATTAGATTACGGACTGATTGCGTTTCTAAATCCAAACTCTCGTCCTCGCAAGTTTCCCCTGCGATTGCGATACGCAGTTGTTCAGACCCTGGCTCGACCGAGACCGAGATGGTACCAGGAGCGCTGAGGCATCTGCCGAGCAAAACGGACAAAGCGCGTACCAGCGCTCCCGATCCGATCTGCACCATTTCATCCGGAGCGGCCGCCGCGTTCAGCGAGCGAAGCGCCGGATGATCGGGGAAGCGGGCGCGTACCACGCGCAGGGCTTGTTCGTAAGCCAGGCGAAAGGACACGGGCCCTTCTTCGTCCCGTATCGCTCGCGTGAAGACCCGAAGGTGATCGAAAGTCTCGAGAGTGCGATCGGAGCTGCGAGTGAGTTGCTCCACGAACCGTGGGGTGCCCGCGACGGCGGGATTCTCGGTGAGTTGCTGAATGCAAAAGCGCATCACGTGCAAGGGAGTCCCAACGTCATGGATTGCTTCTCCCGCTGCTTTCCACAGCGGAGCTTCGGCGGTGGACCCAAACTTCGAAAATCTCCAAGACATGCGCCGCGAAAAATTGATCAGAGCGAAACCGGCGAAGGCTTGAAGCGCCGCGAAGGCCCCCCATTGCCAAGTTTGCCCGGAAAGGAGCAGAAAAGCACCTCCTAGCGATGTCACCATCCCTAGAATCCAAATTAACGGCCAGCCACTTCGGACCAACCGGCGCAGGCTTTTCACGGATCACTCCTCTGGTAACGTACAACGTGATTCTTTGAAGTCATAAGGTTGCGCATAAATAGGCCATTTGTCCTTCTGAAAAGGAGTTAAATTTTCTTAATGATTTCTATGTAGGTACCAACTTAACGCGACAAAGTCATAAAGCGCGTGGGCGAAAGCGGGCGCGAGCCATCCGCCGGAATGTACTTGCAGAGCTCCCAACGCGACTCCGATGATCGCCGTGCAGACCGCGTAACCTCTCGTAATTGAATGAGCCGCGCCGAAAACGATTCCTGCCAGCAAGCAGGATAGGGGAAGGCTTACGAAGTTTTCCAGCCAGCTCTGAAGCCACCCTCGAAAGAGCGCTTCCTCTCCCAAACCGGCGAGGGCGGAAACCGTTAACAAACCCAGCGGTCCGAGGCCGAAAAACAACGGGCGCGCTCGCTCGTCGAGGAAAAATCGTATTTTTCGGAGGGGCGCGTAGGAAGATCGGTAGGTGAATTGGAAGGCGATAAAGCCCACTCCAGCGAGTCCTAACGCGACGGCCCACCCCGAAACGGTGGAGTGAAAACGGCTGAGTAGGGGAACGTTCGTCAGTTGCGCGAGGAGAGCCGCTACTAAGAAGAGAGAGCCTTCGAACGCGCCAATGAGAGCCAGGCGCCTGCCTGCTTCGCGCGTCATCGCTTCGCGCCGGCAGTGGGCGAGAACGCGCCCTTCACCTGAAACTCGCCCGGACGGGCGGCCAAAACGTCTTTTTGGGTGAGCAGGTTCTCGAAGCGCCACCGATCGCGCTCCGCTTCGTCCGCGAAGCCGATGGCGACCGTGAGGCCGGTCATCTTCTTGTCGCTCCATTCGGTGAACTCACGCTGAGTGACGTTGAGAGTGAAACGCGTGGGCTTTCCGGGAACGACGGTGAAGACCTGAGACGTTTTCAAAACTTTTACGTTGAGCCCCAGCCGGCCGAAGATGACGCCATTGATCGCGAGCGTACGATTCATGGTGTCGAGGTTATAAGCTTCGAACGAAACCGAGCCGGGACCCGTCAGTTTTCCGTCGTAGTGAAGTGTGCCCGAACTTTGCGTCCGTGCGCTGGACACCGAGCCTGGGCGAGAAGGCGCCCGTCCGTCGTCGCTCTCGGCGCTAGTTTCCGCCGATTCCGCGGTCCCCCCCGCGCCTTTCGCGCAAGCCCCCGAGCGAGCGATACAGTGGACGGTTTCGCATTTAGCGAGGCAGCCGGGATCGGTATGATCTTTTTTCGTCGGGCATTGCTCGAAACAGTTCCAGTAAGCCGGGCGGCAGCAGAGCGCCATGCCGGAAGTGCCCGCGACTTCTTCGGCCGCGGGGCCTTCGGCGCGCGCGTCCAGAGCGAGGAGTAAAAGCAGGGAAACGACGTGAAACCGGCTCATGAGTTGGGATATTATCCGGCCATGGACAAAGAAGCCACCGCCAGAGAGCTCATCGGCTACCTGACCTCGCATCTGGTCGGTAAAGGAGCGGACCTCGACGGAAAGACGTCACTCTTCGAGGGACGGCTTCTCGATTCGATTCGTCTCATGGAGCTCATCGATCACGTCGAGAAATGCTACGACGTGTGGGTGGCCCCCATGGAGATCGTGCTGGAGAACTTCGATTCCGTGGACAGGATAATAGGCTTTTTGGAAAGAAAGCACGCGCCCCGCGACGCCTAGAACTCCATGTAGCGGAAAGGCGCGAGCTGGGTGAGCAAGGCGTAGCCTGCCAGGGCGCCCAAGACCAGCAGGGCGGTCATAAGAATTTGCGCCGCGACTCCGAGAGAAAACCAGGGGCGCTGAGGCGTCATGGATTCCCCCACTGAGTGAGAAGCGGCGTTGCCGACGGCCTCAGGCGCGCGATCGCGCTCGCCAAAGCGTAGTGATAGCGGAGCTTGCCGCCACTGGTGGGCTTTAGGTGCACGGAATCGACGAAATCCTCGGGAGTAAGCCCAAGGGTCCAGGCGAGATCCAGGTACTCGATGCCCTCGGTTTCGGCGAGCGCTCGCGTGAACGCGCTTATCACTTCCACTTTCGCGGGAATCAAGCGGCGGAAATCGGGGTTCATCGGAGTTTCGAAAAGAGCGACTCGGTAGCCTTTGGCGCGCGCGATCTGAATGGCCTCGGCCAGAAGCTCGAAGGACTCGAGATAGGCATTTTTTCTCTCAAAAAGATGATGGCGCAAGCTCTCCGGCTTGAGACGCGGGCTACTCTCGCGGGAAAACGCGAGAGAAGGCACGGGCGCGCCTTCGACGTAAGCGAGTTGTTTCGCTTCTTCCCGTTTCGGCCACACGCTCCACTCGGGGATCTTACCGGAGAGTAAGTGCTTTCGGTTCATGGGAAGGTAGAGGCGCAGGTAGTTCACGAAAGCTGGAAGCACGAAACGAAACCGCCAGCCACTCTCCCCGCGGCTCTCCGCGTAGCGCGCGACCGTTGGCGATGCGAGCATGAGGTGGCTGGTGCGCGCCGCTTTCGCGACATCGGCGGAACGCTCGCGAAAGCGCATGGCGGTGGTCGCAATCAGCACGAGTCCCCGTCCCGGGGGCAAGTTCTCGATGATTTGCACGGTCTCCGCCATGGCTTGTGTCGGCGTGTGCAAAGTTATGACTTCGGGCGGCTCCTTTTTGCCTAAGCGCTCGATGGAACGAGTCAGCGCGGACTCCCCGAAATAGGCGTGGTAGAGCGCTGACGAGCCTAATAAGATCACGCGTTCCCGTCCGGGGTGAGCGCGCATTTTGCCGAGGCGGTACGGGATGTAACTCCACAGATCGTGCGTCCAGATGAGAAAACGCCCGGCGGGAGCGCGAGAGAAAACGAACGAGCGCAACGAAAGTTCCATCCCTCCCAGAACGAGCCCCGCGACCAGGACGCCCGCCAAAAGGTACCTCGGCCTCGTGTGGCGAAAGCCCGCGAGGAAACTTTGCCGGCGGTTCATCCCGCCTCCTGACTCGGCCACGGGGTGAGACAAGCCGCGAAGAGTGACCAAGCGGAGCTCAGATCTTTTGCCGTCACGAACGCGTAGCCGAGAGCGACGAAGAGGAGGGTCAGTGGAATACCGACGAGGGAGTCCAGGGCGGGCCGATCTTTCCATGGCCGCCAGCGCCGCCATTTCGCATAAGCGACGAGTCCCGACGCGTGATAACCGGCCCACGCCACCCAGTTCCAGGAAATTTGATGCCAAAGACCGAGCGTCAGCATCGACGCGTAAGTGGCGATCCAAGGCTTGCGCCAAACTCCGAGCACGGGAAAATAAACCTGATTCCGGCACCAGTGGGAGAGAGATATGTGCCAGCTCCGCCAGAAATCGGCGAGGTTGGTACGTAGAAAAGGCTTATCGAAATTTTCGGGGAGCCTATAGCCGAATAGGCCGCCGAGACCCACGGCGATGTCCGTGTACGCCGAGAGATCGAAGAAGGCGTAGAGAAACATCAAGATCACGAAGGCGAGGGGGGACGCGGGAGGGTAAGTCGCCAGAGCGAGCGAAGGCTGCGAGAGAAAGTCTCGTGTGAAGTCGCCGAACGCGTACTCAAAAAGCCAGCTCACAAGGAAGAGCTTCTTGAAATAGCCCGTGAGGATCCGGCGCAAACCCTGGGCCGCGCGGTCCCAGTCCCACTGTGGGTTTCTCTGTCCGTAAAAATTCTGAAACGTATCGATGGGGCCCGCGGGTAAGGCGGGAAAGAAAAAGAGAAACGCCATGAGCCGGGGCCAGGACGTGTCGGTCAGGGTGCCTCGGTATCTGTCGGCGGCATATTGAAGCAGGCGAAAAATAAAATAACTGATGCCCAGGGGCGCGAGAAAGTAGCGCTCGAGCCAGGTTCCCGAGGCCAAACGCCCTATGAGCCACGGCGCGGCCTTCACCATTGCCAGAATCGCTAGCGAGAACGAGAGCAGAAGCAGGAGCGGCCGGGAGCGGCCGGGTTTGGCGCTCAGGTGAACGAGGGTCGCGGCGCCCAGCGCGATCGCAGCAAACAGCGGATGGAGCGCCGCGAGAAAGAGAACGGAAGTTATCCAAATCAAATGAGTTCGGGAGTTGGCGCTTCGCAGCAATATCCAATGAAGCACCAACGTGCCCGCGATGAATAGAAAGAAGCGCGGATCGAGGAAGAGTCCCATGAGTATTGAAGAGAGCCTTGAGATTACCCCCGCGCCCGGAGTGGGGCAACCAGCGGGGCTTCAGCGAAAGAACACTCTCGGTAATAATGCATAGTGTCGACGGAGAAGGCCGACAGTCAGCTGTTAAGAGAAAACCTCGGGTCTTCCTTAGGTTTCGATTGCCTCGCCTATACTGAGATCTATAAAACCCTTGGGAATGGGTTGGAGGTTTCTGTGATTCCGAATTTGGTTCGCGCTCGTGTCGCCGTGGCCGCTCTTTTTCTTGTCGTCACTCAGACGGCCTTCGCGGTTAAATTCACCCAGCGAGAGTTCAAGTTTCAGGTGCCCGCGCGGGCGCAAATAAACTTGGATCTCAAGACGATCGTGAAAGAGGTTTCCCTCCTGGGCGGAACCGTTCACTACACCGCGCACAATCTTCCCAGCTGGTTGAGCCACGATCAGGATGCGCAGCACCTCGTCGGCTCTCCGCCCATGGGCACGAACGGCGTGCACCGCTTTGGCATCGAAGTCTCTCAAGGATCCACTTCGGATTTTTCGTTCATCGAGTACACGGTTTTTTCTCCGCCGAAGTGGAAGCAGCCGCTCGTCGAGCTAGGCACGCAATGGGAAGGCCGCGCGTTCACTTTGGACTTGAACGACTACATCGAGAATCAGATCGGCCGTTCCTTGTCTTTTTCCGCTACGGGCCTGCCGCCGTGGATGTCGCTTTCGGCCGATGGTCTTTTGTCCGGCCTGCCTAGCCATTCCGATTTCGGAACTTATACCGGCATCATGTTCCGCGTGGATGGACCCTTTGGTACTTACTCCACCGCGGGAGCCGCGGGCCAGGTTCGCCCAGTTCCCATTCTTCCCAAGTGGACGAAGAACGTCGTCACCATCGACGACGCCACCGAAGACACCCTTTATGAGCGCGTGCTCGCCGAGTTCGTTTCCAACCCCGATGGCCTTCCTCTGAACTTCGCTTTGGTCGCGGGAAAATTCCCCCCCTGGATCAACATTACCAATCAGGGCAAGCTTTTCGGCGTTCCCCGCCGTCAGCACCTGGGCGCCAGCAGCATCGACGTGGAGCTTTCCGCTTCGGCGGCCGGGCTTACGCAAAAGGAAGTCGTTCGCTTTACCTTCCAGGTGAATCGCATCAACAAGGCGCCGATTTGGAAAGAAAGCACCGTGCTCCTGCCGAGAGCCCTCGAAGGCAATCCTTACCTCGCGGACCTCAGCTCCTATGTCGACGATCCGGATCTGGCTCTCGGCGACGGGTTGTTTTTGGAAATCGTGAGCGGGCCGACTTGGGCTACCATCGCGCCGCCGGCTCTCCTTAAAGGAACGCCTCCAGTCAATTTCCTGGGCGTTCAGACCTGGAAAGTCCGTGTCTCCGACGCGGGCGGACTCTCGGCGACCGCCACGGTCACCACCGAAGTGGTGAAAGCAAATAAGCCGCCCACCCTTCAGGCGGGACTCAAATTCACTTTGAAAGAGCGCAAGGCGTATCAGGAAAATCTCGGTAAGTTCACCTCCGACGCGGAGAACGAGATTGTGACCTACGAGCCCATGAACTTCCCGTCGTGGGCGAGACTCGCGCCAGATGGCAAGCTAGAGATGGCGCCGCAGCACGCCGACTTGGGGGATCACACGCTCTCCGTTCGTTTAGGAGACGGCACTTCCAAAGCCGTGGGGACTTTCGTCGTTACCGTGCAGGCCGATCCGAAGGCGCCCATTTGGCTCGAAGATCCGATCCGGGTCTCCGCCATTTCGGGGACACCCTTTGCGCTCTCAATCGCCGACAAGGCGAAGGAGCTCAATAACGGAGAACTCACCTTCTCGAAAGTTTCCGGCCCGGCTTGGCTCGCGGTGGACGCCGCGGGGCGTGTGGGCGGGTCGCCCAAAGACGCCGATGTCGGCGAAGCGAAGTTCATGGTCTCCGCTAAAAACAGCATCGGCGAAACTCAAGCGACGTTGCTGGTCCGCGTGAGCCAGGGCAATCGGCCCCCGCAGTGGACCCAAGATCCTTTGACGCTCCCGGCGGCGAAGTTCGATCTTCCATTTAGTTTCGATTTGTCGGCTTACGCCCAAGATCCCGATGGCGATTTCCTGCGTTACACGAAGGTCTTCGGCCCGTCTTGGATGACGCTCTCTTCCGACGGCAAAGTCTCCGGCATGCCGAGCAGCGGCGACCAAGGGGACTACGCGGCGGTGTTTGAAGTCAGCGACGGCAAGGTAGCCATGCAAGTCGGCGCGAAGGGCAAAGTGGGCGACACGAACTCGCTCCCGGTGCTCAAGGGCGCAATGCTTACTTTCCTCGTGAAAGCGAAGGGAAGCCTTTCCGAGAACCTCGCTCAAAAGAAGTACGTGGATGACGCCGATGGCGACACGCTGACCTTCACGGCGGATGGATTCCCGGTCTGGGCGGCTTTGACGTCGCAAGGTCAGTTGACCTTGAGCCCGACGGAGCTCAACGCGGGTAACTTCACGCTTCGGTTTACGGTCAGTGACGGCAAAGGTTCCGTGAATGGAACGATGACGGTTCGCATTTCGAAGGATCCTCGCCCGCCGCTCTGGCTAGAAGATCCGGTGCAGGTCGGCGCCTCGCCGAATCAAGCTTTCACGATTTCCCTTACGGAAAAAGTGCAGGACTTCGATGGTCTCGCGCTGACTTTCCAAAAGGTCTCGGGACCGTCGTGGTTAAGCGTCGCCGCAAATGGCGTTGCCTCGGGCACGCCGGCGACGGCTAACGTCGGCGTCAACACGTTCCAGATCTCGGCCTCCAGCGCGAACGGCGCCATCGAGGGAACGCTGAAAATCAACGTGCGCACGAACCTCTATCTCGTTCAGTTCCCGCTGGATAACGGCGGACAAAACCCGCGCACGGAAATTCTCTGGGCCATCGACAACTCGGCGGCTACCGCTCCGTACTTAAAGAGTCTCTATTCCGGCGTGCAGACCTTCTACACCGGCTTGGAAACGGCGGGCGTGAAGGCGGTCTCCGGAGTCATTTCCACCCGCGAATGGGACGGGCGTTTCCTGACCGATAACGGCGGAAGCGCGCTGCTCACCGGGGCTCCGGCGGATGTAGCGGCGGATTTCCGCCGCCGGGTGGAGCGGGCTCCCACGGGGGCTATCCAGAACTCTCCGTTCTGGGCGCTGTCCAGACTGTTTGAAGTCAGCAAGACCTCGACGACTCAAGTGTCGAAAGGCTTCTGGTCCGACGCGACTCCCATGGAAGTGTTCGTACTGACGGGCGCGGGGGATAATTATCCGCAGCTCGTCGCGGGAACCGATAAGGAGAAGTACTCGACCGATGACTTCTTGAGAAGCTTCCTGCGCTTCCACGAGCAGAAGGGTCAGCCCTTCACGGTCAGCGTGTACGACATGCGCTGTCCGCCGGCCTATGACCCGGCCAATCCGGCGGCGCGACCGGCTTACTTGACGCTCTCGAACGCGACGCTCGGCACTTACTTCTACCAGGACGAAACTTGCCGGGATGGCGTCAAAGGCGCTGTTAGTGACTTCCTGAAAGCGGCGGCTTTCCGGGCCCAGGTCTTCTCGAATCAGCGGATCAAGCTCGATTGGCCGCCGCTCGGTAAGAATCTGAAGGTCCGCTTAAAGCGCGGCTCGCTGACGACGCTGCCGGGTAACACCGGCGCCTCCGACGATGCGTGGTACTACGACGCGAAGACGAAGGAAGTTGTTCTGCGCTGGCACAAGATCCTGACCCGCGTGCAGCCCGGCGACGAAATTCAGATCACTTACTAATCATTCTTAGCGACGAGCGGTAGTGGACTGAAGGTAGAGCGAGACGGCGCCACAGGCCATGGCCGGAAAGACCCAGCTCCATTGGAAGCCCAGAAAAGAGGGCAGGGAGACTAGGATGAGAGCCAGCGCCGTGAGCGAGACGAACGGCTGAAAGCGAAAGAGCGCTCCGACCAAAGTCACGATCAGCAGAAACGTTTGCATGACCGTGAAGTCGATGTCCCACGTGGTGAGCGCCGTCGGCTCCCAAGCCATCGACCATTTCGGCACGACGTCATACCAGCTGCGACCGGCCGCATCCGGCTGAACTAGGTTCGGGTACTTAAGCCAGAAAAACGGATACCGCCGTCCTCCGCCGATAAAGAGCATCATCAAGAAGGAGAGCTGAGCCGTGTTGATTAGGATCATCAGCGCCCAGAGCGCGCCGAGAGGACGGCGGAGCCAGCCGCGGTGATAAGCGAGGGCAACCGTGAGGGAGGCCGCCGCCACTTGATAAGGATGATTCGGAAGCCCGAAACCCTTAAAACCCAGCGCACACGTCAGTAGCCCGAGAGCGACGGAGATCAGAATGTGACGAGAGTCTATCTGCGCGGGAGCCGGTCCTTGCCCCAAAGCCACTTCGACCCGTTGTACCCGTTCCTCGAGGGACAGATGGCGTAGCTCCATCCGTAGATTGTAAGCGAAGGACGCCGGGTAACCTAGTTTCACCGAAGCGCGGCTTGAAGCTCGCGCGCGAGAAGCTGATGGAAGTAGTAGCCGGGAGCTTCCCGCTTCACGCTGAAGCGGCCCGTATCGTAGGAATCGCTGCAAATGCCGCGGTAAGCATCCTCGCAGATGTCGACGTCTTCGAGTTGCACCTCATGTGCCGCGCGCACGCTTTCTTCCATGAAGCTCGTCGTCTTTTCGCCTTTGTCGCCGGTGGCGAAGAAATCGATGTGCACCCGGCACTTATTGGGGCCGAGGGGCACGACCAAATTAGTGTCCAAGGTGTTCTCGTAAATATTGAGCATTAAATTGGGGTGCACCCACCAGTAGTAGGCGTTCTCACCGGTGCGCACCCGGCTAATCTCCGAAGCCCCCGCCGATTTGAGCGGGCTGATTTGAACGCTCGAGCGGTCGGCGATCTCGGACCGGTAGGTCGCGTAATTGATGACCGAGGAAAGCGCGGGATGAATGGTCCGGATATGGTAGCCGCCGTCCAGATAGTTATCGACGAAGACCTTCCAATTGCAGTGCAAGTCGTAAGAAGCCCGCTTGTAGAACCAATATTGGTTTAGGTCGATCTCGGGCATTTTCGGCGAAAGGTGATCCAAATAGGAGATGAGGGTTTGGAGCGGTGTCTTCCAGTGGACGAAGACCCAAGGGCCCCAGGTGTCGACCGACCAGGCGGGAAGGCTATTGTCTTCCTTGCTAAACGCGGCGACTCCTTCGAACTCGGGCGTCGTTTTGAGCGCTCCGGTGAGATCGTAATTCCAGCCGTGGTAGCGGCAGGCAAAGGCGTTCGCTTTGCCTTCGCAGCGGCGCTCTACGCGCGCGGCCCGGTGGCGGCAAACATTGGAGAACGCGCGGAGCGTGCCGTCTTTGTCGCGGGCGACGATGATTGGCTCGCCGGCGATTTCGGTCGTAAGAAAGGAGCCGGGCTCTATCACCTGAGAGGTGCGCCCCGCCAGCTGCCACGTCCGCCGGAACACCACGTTTAGCTCGTGATCGTAGACTTGAGCGTCGTGGTACCAGAGGGACGGAATCGTGGAGGCGCACTCCAGAGACAACTCCGGGTTGTACGCCGCTAGTTTCGACCGAAGCGCATCTGACATAGCGTGATTTTTATCGGGTTGGAGGGCCGTTAGCAACCGTTCAGGGGTAGGCGGCAAGACCGTGCGTCGGCCCTAGGCATTGGGCTAGGGTCATCTACGGGGGGGAATTCATGACACGCCTTGTTCAAGCCTTGGGCTTTGCCGTCGTTATTTTAGGTGCGACCGGTTTTCAGCCGGTCGGTCAGTTCGACGCGAACGATCCGCAGCTTTCCCGATTCTCGGTTACGGCCGTTTCCGAAGCGGTCCTGCGCACCTTGTCCGAGAAGTTCGAAGTGGAAGGGCGGGACGGGAATACTTTCTTCGTCATCGTGCCCGCGTACCGAGTGGCGGAGCTCAGTGGCCTAGTTCCCGAAGCGAAGCTTCTCGAAGCCGATCTGTCCGAGGAAGCCCGCCGGGCCATGGAAGGCACGTGGGGCAGGGGCTACCACGATTTCACCGCGGTGGAAGAACATCTGCGGCAGATTCTCACCAAGTACCCGCAGATGACGAAGCTAGAGGCGTACGGCAAGTCTCACGAGGGCCGTCCACTTTACGCGCTCAGAGTCGCGACCAGCAATAACCAGCCGGCAGTGATGCTGACGGCCGCGACCCACGGCAACGAGATCATCACGGTCGAAGTGCTCTTCGGAGTTTTGGATAGCTTGCTCGCGGGTTACACGACGAGCGCGCGCGCGAAACAAATCATCGATGGGCATCAGATCTATTTCCTGCCCGTCATCAACCCTGACGGTTACGTGAAGCAGCAGCGCTACGCCAACGGCGTCGATCCGAATCGCGAATACCCTTATCCCGACAAGCCCAATCGGACGCCGAACGAGTGCATCACGAGCGTCATGAATTTTTTCAGCACGCGCAGCATCAAGGGGTCCATCGATTTTCACAGCTTCGGGGGACTCATCATGTACCCGTGGGCCTACACCGACGACTCGCCGGATCGTCAGGACGCCGAATCTTTTGCGCTGACCACGAAGTACATGGCTCAGGTCAATCATTACCGCGTGGGCCAGATTTCGAAAATTCTTTACCCGGCGCCAGGCTCCAGCGCGGATTACTATTACTGGAAGAACCGCACCCTTGCGCTCGGCGTGGAGATTGGCGGCGCTCATGCTCCGCCTGTCTCGGATATTCCTAAGCACGTGGAAGCGAACCTGGAATCTACGTTGCGGTTCTTGGAGACGGTCCGGCGGTAAGATCAAAGCAGAGAATG
>JAYUGC010000075.1:0-13848 GCA_043767805.1 Pseudomonadota bacterium
GGCTATCGTGAATTACTGACAATGGAGGTCGGCGTGCGACTCTACACCGCTCGACTCCCCGCCCTAAGTGACGAAAGATGAGCCCCGGGGAACGTAAAAGTCAGGCACTCGAGCCCCTCACTGCGACCCGTACGAAGTTCCAGTTTTCGGGGGATGAGGAGATGGTTGCGATGTTCAAAGCTCTTCAGGATCGGTTTCGGCGGAAGTTTCCTCAGGGGCGTATCGAAGACATCGTTAAGGAGTCGTTCAAGCTGCTTCTCGAGAAGAGTGACCCCGCGCCTGGTCCGGTGCGGAAGGTTCACGCCGCGCGGGCGAAACACACGCGGTATGTTCCTTCCGCCGTGAAACGAGAGGTTTGGCGCAAGGACGGAGCGCGCTGCTCCTTCGTTTCGAAAGCAGGAGTTCATTGAGACGGCACCGCCTACCTCGAGCTCGATCACGTCGTACCGTGGAGTCTGGGCGGTAGCTCTCAAGCCGCTGATAACCTGACCGTTCGTTGCCACGCCCATAATGCCTGGCGAGGCGGGGCGCTCAGGAAACGCGATTGAGCTCCGTACTGGTTTGCGTGAGCTCTTCATTGAACGGTTTCATGTAGCGGGTCAGGTGGCCCAAGATCTGAAGGTAGGCGCGCTTTCGCAAAAGAAAGTCGCTGTGAGAGAGCCCGCGCATTTCTTCCGTGCGGACGTCGGGAGATTTCATCCATCCCTTGGGCAAGCGGGAGCAGCGAGGCGGACAGATCAAATCTTCTCGCGAATATAACGAGATGAGCGGAAAGCCCGCCGGATACGCGTTTCCGTTTAGATGCCGGAGAAAGACGGAGCCGGGCATCAGTTGCGACAGACAGCGTGCCTTCAATATGAAATGGGTGAAAAAGCCAACTACGGCAATCCAAGTCCCGCGATGAGGCGTCGCCAGCGTGAGAAGGCCCCGACAGTAACGCGAGCCTCCAAGAAACTGAACATAGTAGCGAGCCACCAAGCCCCCCGCGGAATGTCCGACCAGAAAGATTTGGGAAGCCGAGACGTCTCTTTCTGACGATAGCTTCGAGATTTGCCGAGCCAGCTCCCGCGCGGGACCCGCGAAACCGATGCCGCCTTCGAGGCTCACCACCAGCACGTTGTAGCCATCTCGCTTCAAGCGGCGGCGAATCACGGAGAGCGAGCGGCGAGGCGCCGTGAATCCGGAAACGAGCACGATCGTCGGCGCGCCCGGATGAAGCGCGTTCACGTCTTTCCAACGAGCGACCCCAGCTCCCGGAAGGAAGTGAAATAGTTCTCGAAATAAACTTGGAACGCGGAGTCTCACGCCTTCCCGTTTCGGCTTTTTCTACGGGTTAGATGACTCGGGCGTTTGAGGTACCGGATTCGATGTGGGATTTTCTGTTTCCGCCGCGGGCTCGGGCGTGGGCTCCGGGCTAACTTCAGCGGGCGGCTCTGCTTGCGGCCCGGGCTCCGGCGCGGGAGGCGGTGGCTCGGGCATGGGGGGCGGCGTTTCCGGGGCCACCGTCGGCTTAGGCGGAGGAGGCATCGGCGGCGGACTCATCGCCCGCGGCGCCATGGGAAGCGCCGGCCTCGCCGACGCGGGTTTCGCGACGGGCTTCAATACGGGAATGGGCGCGATCGCCGGACGCTTCGGCACTTTCTTCTTCAAGAACGCGAGCACGACCGAGAGGCTCTTCGTGCCACCGATGGTCAGCGACTTCTGAACGGGGTCGTACTGCATGCGCATGCCCGTATAGACGTGCTTCAAGTTCAGATTATGGGTCTGGGGCGATGCGAAAACTTTTTCTAAAAAGGCGATTGTGGAGGGATCTTCAAATTCCAGCCCGAACCCTTCATAACCCAGCGCCTTGAGTTGCTCGACCAAGCGATCATGGGGCTTGGGCGGGGCCGGTGGCTCAACGACAGGCGCCGCCACGGGAGACGCTTCGGTCACGGGTTCCAAGACCGACGAAGGAGAGTCCGGCGAGCTAGCGCACCCCACTAAGAGGAGGCCCGCTAAAGCAACGCGTAAGTATTTTAAGGGTACGACGCGCATCAGCTAAAGATCTTACCACAATCGCCCGATGCGTAAGCTGAGATAGGGGTTATTACTATGCGTACACTAACTCTGTACATCCTAGTGGCGGGGATACTCGCAACTGGGACAGGCTTTGCGGACGGGCAGATCGAGATGCGTAAGCATCGCTTCAGCCGGCACGACAGCCAAGGCTTCGAACGTTTGGTCTTAGAGTTTAAAAATAACTCAGGAGCCGATTTGCCTTCGGTTCGGGTAGGAACCGACGGAACCGCCGGAGAAGTTACCATCCAAGTTGGAGACGCAGCTTTAAGAGGATCCATCCCCGAGTCCGAAGTTAACGATCGTTTCGTTCCCCGTTCCCATCTTTTAGGTCCTATCTCCGTCAGCAACGATAGTCCGCGTGGCGGCTTTACGATCCGTACCTTCTTGAAAGAGCCCCAAGCTCGCGTCGATGCGTTCTGGATCGACAGCCCGCTCCGTCTCGTTCTGGATGCGTATGGCACGGGCGGCTCACGTAACAACGCTTCCGTGCGAAGCCCCAAGAGACGCGGCTCTCGCCGTGGCTCGGGCAGGTACGCCGGCGACGTCATTTGCTTTCCGACCACCGCTTCCGTGGGCATGCAGGTCACCTTTCAAGCGACGGGCAAGCGAATCGATTCCATCGCCCTTCCCGTCGAAGGCGCCCGCAACGGCGACGAAGGCTCCGTGGTTTGTTATCCGAAGAACACGCAGCTCAGCGCTTCCATTTCCTTCGATCATTCCGCGGCCGACGGCGTGAAAGCCGTGAAGAACCGCCGCGTGAACCCGAATACTTATGACGACGGCGGCACCCCGGATCCAGTGCAAGCCACGCCCGCGGCTCGCCAGGAAATGCCCGTGGTCAAAGCGACGCCGAAGCCCGGGATGATGCTTCCGTCTCCGTCCGCACCGGTCCTTGGCGGAGCGCCCGCGAACCATCTTTTGAATAAGAGCCCAATCACTCTCGAGTCGCCAAAGGCGCTGTCTCTCTCGATGCCTTCGCCCGGAGCCGCCCCTAGCGGCTCTTCCGGCCTGTTGAGCTTGCCCTCCCCCGGTGGCGCCTCGAAACCGGCCGCGCCCATGCCCGTGTTGGGTCTTTCGCTTCCCGCCCCAGGACCCGCCCGCGCGCCGAGCGCGAGTGTCGCCGGAGCCTCACCGTTGACTTTGCCCTCGTTGCCGCAGCCGGGCACCGGGGCTCTACCTGGAGCCGCCACTCCCGCCGCTCCTGCGGCTAGTGCGCCTTCGTTGAAGCTGAACCTTCCTCCGCCGCAGTCCGCGCAGCAGCTCTTGCCGCCGCTTTCGACAAAGTAGTCGGCATGGGTTAGCGTTTGCTTAGTGGGTAGGCATCGCAAGCGCAAAGAAGCAGTAAAGCATCTCAAGACGCGAAGGGAAAGCCGTCGCGCTAACCTTCAGCCTGTCCGCGCCCAAGCCGGGGCCCGCACCGGAAGAGTTCAAAAGAATCCCAGAGGCTTTGCTTTCATCCTGACCGGCGCACCCGGCGGCGATCAGTACGTTCCGCCCGAAGAAGCGCGGATGCTCTTAAACGACGATATCGTCGAATATGCCATCGTGCGCGGCCAGGGCCGCCCGCGCGCCGAGATTAAAAAGATCGTCCGCCGCACCCAAACCGAAGTGGTGGGCCGCTTTGATTTCGACGGCGACCGGCTCTATCTCCTGACTCTCGATGGGGACGCTCACGTCGTGACGCCCGCGCCGCCAGACGCGCAACGGGAAGACTGGGCTCTCTGCAAGTTCGAGAAGTACCCGACGAGAAATCATCCGGCGCAGGTGAAAGTCGTCGAGATCCTGGGCCCCGAGCTCGAGCCGAAGCACGACATCATGCTCACCTGCGCGCGCTTCGGCCTGCCGCGGGAGTTCACTTCCGAGACTTTGGAAGAAGCGTTCATGGGCAAGCTCACGGCGAGAAAAGAGATCCAGGAGCCCCAAAATCGCGTCGACATGAGAAACCTCCCGCTCGTCACCATCGACGGCGCGGACGCGAAAGATTTCGACGACGCCGTTTGCGTCGTCCGAAACGTGGAAGGCTCGCCCTTCATCCTCTACGTTGCCATTGCCGACGTAAGCCACTTCGTGACTATCGGCACGTCTCTCGACAAAGAGGCCCAGCAGCGAGGGACGAGCGTTTATTTTCCGGGCACCGCCATTCCCATGCTGCCCGAGGGGCTTTCCAACGAGCTTTGCAGTCTGATGCCGCAAGTGGATCGCCTGGCCTTCACGGCGGAGATTCACATGGACCGGGAGGGTAAGGCCACCTCCGCGAAGTTCTATAAGGCCATCATCAAGACGGCGGCGCGACTCACTTACGAGCAGGTCCAGGATTACTTTGACAAGCCCGGTGGCGGCACCGATCCCGTCACCGAGAAACTCGCCGACGCTTTAAAGTCGATGCGGGCTTTGTATCGGCTGATGATCCGCCGCCGTCACGAGCGCGGGACCATGGATTTCGAGCTGCCCGAATCGAAAATCGTCGTGGACAAAGAAGGCGTGCCCACCCAGTGCGGCATCCGCGAGCGGTTCGAGGCCCATAAGCTCATCGAAGAGTTCATGATCGCGGCGAACTCGGAAGTGGCGAAACATTGCTTCCGCTTCCCTACCCTATTTCGCGTCCACGAGCCTCCCGCCCAAGGCGCTCTCGAGGAAGTGAACCAAATGATGAAGCACCTCGGCATTTCAAGGCGCATGGAGGAGCTGACACCGAAGGCCTTCTCCGAAGTCTTGGAGGCGACCAAAGGCTTGGCCGGGTCCGCCACTTTGCATCAGGCGATTTTGAGGCTCCAGAAACAGGCCAAATACGAGCCTGACCCGAAGGGTCATTTCGGCCTCGCCCTCAGGGACTATACCCACTTCACCAGCCCCATCCGCCGGTACCCCGACTTGGTGGTTCATAGGCAATTAAAGAAGCTTCTCGAACGTGACCCGCTCACTGAAAAACCCAAGAAATCCGATAAGGAAGATGAGGAAAAGACCTCTCTCGCCGATGTCGGCGAACGGATGTCCGCCCTCGAGCGCCGGGCCATGGAAGCCGAGCGCTTCATCGTTAAACGAAAGCAGTGTTGGTTCCTCAGGGAGCACCTGGGCGAAAGCTTCAAGGGCTCCATCGCGGGAGTAGTAGCCAAAGGCCTCTTCGTTCAGATAGAGCCTTACGGTATCGAAGGGTTCGTGCCCTTGGAGACCATGGGCGGATTTTATGAATTCGACGAGAAACGAAATTGCTTCCGGGAACGCCCCGGCCACAAGATGCTCAGCGTGGGCGATCCCTTTGACATCATCATCGAGCAAGTCTCGCTCGAAGATCACCAGATCACTTTCGTTCCCAACTAAGGTGGCCCTCTCATGAGAGTCATTTCCACGGCGGCCGTCATTGGGACCGCGTTCAAAAACGTCGGCCGCGCATCTGAGATTCTCTCGGTCCTCGCGCGCCACGGGTTTGCCGATCTCGTTCAACGCATGAAGCTCGAACGGCTCGTGCGCTTTAAGACCGCCCAGGACACCGAGTACCACCAGATGCCCGCTCCAGTGCGCTTGCGCCGGGTGTTCGAGGAGCTGGGCCCGACCTTCGTGAAGCTCGGCCAGCTTCTCGCCACGCGCTCCGATCTGATCCCCGAGCCCTACGTCGAAGAGTTTGAAAAGCTTCAAGACAACGTCGCTTCGGTCCCCTATGCGGACATCAAGCGCTTCGTCGAGAGCGAGCTGAAGGCGCCGCTGGAAAACGTTTTCTCGCATTTCGAGACCGAGCCCATCGCCGCGGCCTCCATCGGGCAGGTGCACGGCGCGATTCTAAAATCGGGAGAGAAAGTTGCCGTCAAGATTCAGCGGCCCGGTATCGAGCCGCTCATTCAAAACGACGTTTCGATTTTGCGTGGGATCGCTCAGCTTCTGGAGCGTTACGTCCCTGAGACGAAGACTCTCAATCCGGTCGGTCTCGTCGAAGAGTTCTTCCGCACCATTTTGTACGAGCTCGATTTTCAAGTCGAAGCCAACAACATCCGTCGCATCCGCAAAAACCTCGCGAACCTGACGAACGTCCGCGTGCCTATCGTGTACGCGGATTTCAGCACATCGCGAGTCCTCGTCCTCGAGCGTTTCGAAGGCATCCGCTTCACCGACCGCGCCGGGATCTTGGCAGCGGGCATCAAGCCCGCGGACATCGTCACCGCGGGTAGCGACGCCTTTTTCCAGATGGTCATGCGGGACGGCCTGTTCCACGGCGACCTGCATGGCGGCAATCTTTTCGTCCTGCGGGATGGCAACATCGGCATCATCGATTTCGGCATCGTCGGACGGCTCTCCATCCGCGTGCAGGACAGCATCATCTCGATGTTCACGGCCCTCATCGACGAGGATTTCGAGACGGTCGCCTCCGAGTACCTGGATCTTTGCCAGGCGACCGGCAACTCCGATCCGAGCGCGCTCCAAAAAGACCTGATGGACGCCATCTCCCCCTACATGGGAATGCGCCTCGGCCAAGTGAACGTCGGCAAGCTTCTGCTGCGCTCCACCGCTATCGCGGCCAAGCACAATCTCCAAGTGCCTCGCGAGCTGATGCTTTTGTTCAAGGCCATCGTGAGCATCGAAGCGCTCGGCAAAAAGCTCGAGCCCGAGTTCGACATTCTCCAGGTGGGCTACCGCCAGGCGCGCTCGGTCATCACCCAGCGCTATAGCAAAGAGCGCCTGTTCAAAGATCTTCTCGTCATCGGCCGCGACGTGCAGCTGCTCGTCGAGCGCGTCCCTCGGGTGGGGAAACGGTTCTTACGTCAGTGGGCGCAGAACGGTTTTGCGTTCGAGACCCGCAGCCCCGATACGGCCAGGCTCGCCAAAGCTTTTCGTCAATTCACGTATCACATGGTGGCGTGCCTTTTCTCGCTGAGCTTGACTGCTCTTGGCCTCGTCACCCTCGTCCTCGATCGCGGCCCCTGGGTATTCGGGGTTCCTGTCTGGTCGTTCCTGGCTTTTTTCGGCGCTTTCAGTATTCTGGGACAAGGACTCTGGACCTTGCGAAAGGCGAGACGTTGAAACGATTTTTTCTGCTGATGGCCTTCTTGCTGACCCTGCCGCTTTTCGCGGTGAACGGCGATGAGGCGATCCGGGCCCTGCTGCGAACGAACCTCAAGGGCAAGGGCGACTACATTCAGCGAAAAGTCGAGCGCATCGGCGACAAGACCATCCGTCTGGAGTGTTTCATTTCCATGGACGGGGACTTGAAGTGGTTCGGTAAAATCGCCACCGACGTTACCGACTACGGCTCCTGGCTCCTCAATAAGATAAACGACAAGCCGGACGGCGGCACTTACCCCGTGAAAATCATGGGCCTCGAAAAAGATCCCGCCGATCCCGTCAACGGGCTTTTCGCGTTGATGCGCCTGGATTTTCCGCTCATCAAAAAAGATCTGCGCAGAAAGCTCCGCTTCGTTCCTGACGCCGGAAAATCAAAAGTCGTCATCAACGCCGAAATGCCGGACTCGACCGACGATATGATGAGCTCCGGCAAAGCAAAGATGGTTTTCTTTCAAGCCGACAATGAACCGAGCCGCATGTGGGGCTATCTCGAGGGCAGCATCAAGATCCGCAACTGGCTCCTCTACGAAGCGCTTCCCACGGGCATCTTGAAGCGGGAAGCGGGCGAGCGCTTTCAGCAGGTCATCACCAACTATCTAGGGGAAGAAAACCGCCGGATCAGATCGAGTCAAATCCCCAAAGAAAAAACGGCAACGCTGGGTGATTGAAAGCGTCCTCGCCGCCGAAAACCGCTTTGAGTAGGCCTTCGTCGGTGCCCGTCTCTAGGGTACCTTCCGCGAAAGTCACGCGCTCGTCGCCTTCCCACTTTGCTTCGATGCCGCTCGCTCTAAGAAACTCGCGGTAGGCCGCGAGCAGTTTTCCCCGGTCGAGTACTTTGACGAGGCCGAGCACGCCGTCCGTGGAACGGTCGGCGATTTGCCGCAAGGCCTCGAGCCGGTAGTGGTAGGGCGCAATCATGGTTAACGGCCGGTCGGAGAACGCGTGCCTCTGCACCCAAGCGACGTTGCGGCGAAGCTCGTCGGTCTCGCCTCCCCACTCGTGGATGAAGTCGGTGAAGTCGGCGCCCTTATTGATCGCGACATAACTCGTCACGCGGCCATCTTTTTCCGTGATGAAGACGCGGGCCTTGGGAATACGTAGTAGGGACTTCTGCTCTTCGAGCGAGCGGTCCAGATGGACATCGTGTTTCTGGTAGAGCCGCCACACGAGATGGGCATGGCGATCGGGATCGTACTCCATCGCACTGCCTTCGACCGCGGGAACGCTCTCAGACGTAAAGCGCAGATCCATTTCGCGGCCCGCGCGAAAGAAACCCAGGAGGCGGTAAAAATCAGGCTGGCCGGACCAGAGAACCGCGATGACGCAACCTTGGCGCTTGAGCTCCGTGACCGTCTCATTGAGAACGGCTTTGGCCATCCCCTGCCCGCGAAAATCCGGGCCGGTGGTGACCGAGCCGATGAGGCCCACTTTCAAACGCCGCTCGCCGTTTCGAAACTCGCGAATCAGAAAAGCGGCGTGAGACGCCACTTGCCCGCAGCTTTCGATATAGAAGGACTCGCCGCCGGGAAATTCCCCAAAGAGCGACGGATATTCTTCCTTCAAACTGTGTTCGAGACCCGGCCGAAGCTGTTCGTCCAAAAACTCGATGAGACGCCTCCGGGTGTTATCCGCGGTGGTATCACTGTTTCCGTGCTGGAAGCGTTTGACGACCATGGTGACCTCCAGAAGCAAAAAACGGGTGCCCTTCGCGGGCACCCGTCTTAGAGCGTAAAACCAAAAATGGCTTACAAGTCGGCGGCGCGAAGGGTCTTTCTGCCGTTCGCTTTGGCGCGCTCGACGCCTTTCTTGATGGCGTCCGAAACGAGAGAGCTCAAGCCCGTCACGACGTCGGAAGAGCACTTCATCTTGTTGTTACGGACGAGGTCCTTCACTTTGGACTGGACCACGTACGCCACTTTGCTGCCGCCACTTTTCTTTTTAGCCATGGATTCCCCTTACTTTGGATACAGGTTGAAAAGGTAGCGTCGATCTTAGCGGTGGGATCGCTAAATGTTAAGTGCGTTTTCTTTGCGTGTCGAAGTGTCGCAAGGGTATATTGGCGACGAGTTCCCGCTCGTCCTTAGCTGAAAGTGGATCATTCATACCTTTTGGGGGTTTCATGAAATCGCTTCTAGCCTTCTTTTTGTCCGTCCTGCTCACGTCCGCCGCTTTTGCCGCGCCGCCCACGGGCCGTTACAAAGCCGCACTGGACGCGCTGCAACAGCTTCAGCAGGCGCATTCCGATAAGTCTGAGCTCATCAACATCGGAACGAACGACGACGGCGTGGACATCATCGGCTTGCGCGTGAGCCTCACGCCGAAGCAGGTCGACCCCCGCAAGATCGGCCACCTCGTAGTCTCGACCCATCACGGCAACGAGCAGAAGGCGACAGACTTCACCCTCGCCTTCACCGAAGATTTGCTTCGCCGCTACGACAGCAGCCGCGCGCTCTACTCGAGTAAGCTCGCGGACATCGAGTGGACCATCATCCCCGTGCTGAACGTCTCCGGCTATAATAGCAACTCCCGTTACGAGCACGGCCAAGACTCCAACCGCGATTATCCGGGCCCGTGCTTGACCGGCAAGGGCGGACAAGTAAAAAGCATCCGTCTCATGATGGACTTCCTGAATACTCGTCCTTTCGCGGCGAGCGTCACGGTCCATGGCTACATCGGCACCATGACGTTTCCCTGGGGCGTGAACACCACCAACACGCACAGCAACGATCACAACGCTTACGATCGCATGTTCGCGCAAGCGGCGAGCTTCAACAGCTACCGTTATGGGACGTCGACGGACCTCATCTATTCCGCGGAAGGCACGTTTGAAGATTACGTGTACTGGAAGCACGGCATCTGGTCTCTGCTTCTCGAAATGCGGGATGGCGGCGCAAACGACATCAAGACGACAGTTCCGGCCATCCAGGCCTTCTTCGATCAGGTGGACTCTTCACCGAGCACGAAGAACCAGATGACCGGCAGCTGCATCCGCGGCGCAAATTACGCCAACATCAGCCGCCTCGACTAAATCTTAAAAGGTACCTTTTAAGAGCCGCCGGCGAAGCAGCGGAGGAAGTCGGGGCCTCGGAAGGGGCCCTGAGCAGGACTTCTCAAGATCACTTCCCAGAAGGGCTCTTCCGTCTTTTGCCCTAGGGTTTTGCCGAACTTCGCGCGCAAGGCGCTGTCGATGAAGCCTTCGACTATGGAGGGCGTGCCCCGCTCGTAAGGGGTCGCGTGCATCAGCAGCGCGTACGCTTGCGCCGCTCTGTCGATGAACTCAGCTTCGGAAATGTGCTTGTCGTTGATGGCAAGAGCGAGTTCCTTCATCCCTCGATTTAGCGTGGTCACGGATTCTTCCAAAGTCGGATGAAAGATGATGATGATATCGCCGAAATTGATAGCGACGCTGCCCGGGAATTCTTCTCCGAACGCCTGAAAATTACGGGTCTCTGATTTCCGCTTTCGATTGTCAGCGCTATCGTTCGCGCGCTTCAAAGCGCGCTCGTAGAACGGAGCGTGCCGAAACGCCACGTGGTCAGGATTGATCGAGAGATAGTCTTTAGTGAGGACATCCCTTTCGACGTTTCCCAAAAAGTCCCGCGGCAACTCCGCTTCGGTTCGGGGATGGGCTACGCCATAACCTTCATCCTCGCCCCGGCTTTTCGCGATGGCAGCTCTCGTACGAGCTATGCCGTCCATCCATTCAAAAACCCGCGCTTCGGTGATGGGTTGCCCCCCGGCAAGCGCTCCCTGGATTTTTCCCGAGGCCTCTTCAATCGCTTTTCCCATCGGCTCGACGAATTTGGGATCGAATGAGTAGCCATACTTTTTCTGCACTAGAAAAAGGGCATTCGCTTTCCCGGTCGCCGCCAAGAGCGAAGGAACGGGAGCGCTCTTGGCCCGGCTCGAGACGTTCCTCTTGAGGACGTTGAACCACTGCAAGGGACTGAAGGCGGAATAGAGCGGACAAGCGGAGGCGGAGGCTGAAATTAAGAGAAGAAGACTTGCCCTCCAAAACGGTGCCCGCATCCATCCAGGATAACGCATCCGACGGCTAAAAAGCTTAAAAGAGGGGCAGAACCAGAGAGAGCAAGGAGGCCGAGATAACCGGAATGGAGAAGTTATCGTCGATGGGCAAGGGACAGAGCTCGGCGAGCACGCTCACCAGGCCACCCACCAACGCGAGTCCAACCGCACGGTTACCCGGAAGCGCGAAAACAAAGAGCGCCACCAAGAGAGTCGCGAAAGACGAAATGGCGAAATTGGCGATAGCCCCTTCCCAGCTCTTTTTTCCAATGAGCTTGTGGCGGCCATAGAGACTGCCAACCATCGCGGCTGTCGGATCGCCCAAGGCGAGATAAAGCACGCTGAGCATCACCACCGGCGCCGGGAACAAGAGCACGACGAGAAAGAGTCCCAAAATGTAGAAAGAGTTGCCCGAGACGCTTTTCAATTCCTCGCGGCGCATGAGCTTACCGCAGTACTTGAGAGTCAAAGCATTCACGGCGGGGAACCGGAGACGAACCAAATCAATGGCGATGAACAAGCCGCCAATGCTGCCCAAAGCGAGAAGCGCTTGTTCGCGGGTCAGAATGAAAGCGTAAAGGCTGAAGCAAAGCAGGCCCATTAGCGCATGGTAAAACTTGCGCTCGAAATGCGGCAGAGACCGTTCTCGGTTTAAAACAGCTAGCTTCAATTGACGGATTCCTTCAAGACGGGGGGCGCTTTGCGTGTAAGCCATGGTGAGTGCGGTTCCTTTAACCAGTCTTTAAGAGCAAGTACCGTACCGAAACGAGAACCGGGCAAATGTTTCTTAACCAATTGAAATCATTGATCTCTATTTTAAGGTCCGGCGCGTCGATTCTTAAAAACCGCGTAAAGAACTTCGCGATTATTGAGCGTGCGCGTCCAAACCAGGCACTAAAAGTTGTGTAAAGACAAAATAGCTTCTGATTCCAATGACTAGACGTGACGCATTGTAAAAATTCACGAGAGGGGTAAGTGCGAAATGAATTTCGCACCTAGAGGGAGTTTGTCGTCGGTTTTCCCGTGCTAAAATGAGAGCACCCTCCATGCGCGTCTCCCTCATCCTCTGGATCGGCTGGCTTTTCTGTGTCCCGGCACGAGCTCTCGTAGTCGAACCGAGCGCCGTGCAAGCGCAACTCGACCACGCGGTTCTCGTTTCGGAGATCGAAGTGCTCGACGTTTTGGGCTCGGCCGAGCGAGACGACTCGATCACCTATCAAGCCCGCGTTCGCCTGGATCACATTCTCGAAACGAGACCCGACGGCGCTTCGTTGCCGGCGGAAGGCGACACGATCTTTCTCCGCGGGTTGGGCGGGGAAGCGGGAGGGCTCGGCGTCTACCTGAACGGCTACCCTCGCCCGCACGTCGGGCGTCGTTATCAAGCGTATCTCGCCCGAGATGGACGGGATTTCTCCATCACCGGATTCGAGTCCGGGCTAAAGCCCATCGACGGGCTCAGAGAGTTTTCCAGAAACCGCACCGACGGAAGTAACGGCGAGGGCGACGGGCCCTTCCTTCATTGGGGGAAAAATTATCTCCCCGTTCCCTACGCCATTTCCGCCGATACTTTCCCGGGACACGCCGACTACATCGAGGCCATCGATCGCGGGTTTCAAACGTGGCAGAATCAAGAACGATCGCGCATGACGTTTGTCGCCGTCGGCTGCTCGAAGGGCGCCCGCAATCTCAACGACGGCATCAACCACGTCATTCTCATCACGAAGAGCTGGCCTTTCGATACCGCGGCCATCGCCATCACCCGCAATTTTTATCTGGCGGGAGACTCGCCTCGCGCCGGCATGATTCTGGACTCCGACATTTTACTAAACGGCGTGAATCACGACTTCACGACCTTCGCGCAATCGGGCAAGCACGACGTGCAAAACATCCTGACTCACGAAGTGGGGCACTTCATCGGACTGGGTCACGAAGTAACGCCGTTTAACAGCGACGCCGCCATGTTCGCGCAAGCCTCTCCGAACGAACTGAAAAAGCGGACCTTGAAGGCCAACGACGTGGGAGGGCTGCTCGCCGCGTATGAAGGCCCCGGCGAAAAGACGACGCCCTCCCCTGGCCCGAGCTGCATCATCCGGGACAGTACCGCCGCGAGTTGTCTGGCGACTCATCAACCCGACACCCGTCCTCCGAGCCTGGGATGGATGGTGGCGCTTGCCGCTCTGGCCCTCGTGGTTCGGCTCATCGGCCGCCGGGTCACTCGCCAGCCGGTTAAGATTCGCCGAGACGAGCCTTAACCCCTCGGCTTTGTTGACACCCCGTCCATTCTCAGTGGTCCCTGAAGGGATTTTCTTCATCTCAAAGGCATGAAGATGTGGTGAGAGTAGTTCAGCTGCTCTCAACCCACCGGCGAGACAGACATCGCCAAAGTGAGGGACGTGCCCGAATCCGAAATCCTCGGGCAAGTAAATGCCTCCGAGTAGTTTGCCTCGCTGGTTCAGCCGGTAAAACTGAGATCTACCGTACGTGCCTAGCGGCTGAACTACACGCTACTTCAGCCCGGCCATCTCGGTCTTGGCCTTGGGAGTAAGGGAGCTCTTGGGGAAGCGATCAATGAGCTCTTGGTAGAAGAGTTTCGCTTCGCGGTTCTTCTTGAGACTGCGAAACGCGTTGGCCTGACGGTAGGTGGCCTTCGGAACGAGATCGTCGTTGGGATACCGCTTTTTGAAATCTCCGAACTCGAGGGCCGCCGCG
>JAYUGC010000076.1:0-13842 GCA_043767805.1 Pseudomonadota bacterium
CCGAAAAAAAGGATCGGGACGGCGTGTTGGACTGTGCCAAGGCTTAAACCGTCAGATGCTCGCGCCGTAGGCGCGCACCTTTTTTACTGAATGGTTACAGTCTTATAAAGAAAAACACTTCGCACAAAATCGCCCTCTACGTCCGGGTATCGACCGAAGAGCAGGCCAATAATCCGGAAGGCTCTATCAAGAGCCAGGAACAACGGCTCCGACAACACGTCGAGTTTCAAAATCAAAATGGAAACTCAGGGGAAATCGTTGCGACGTTCATTGATCGGGCGCGGTCGGGAAAGGATACGAATCGGCCGGAACTCCAACGAATGCTTCGAGCCATCCGAAACCGAGAAGTGAGTCTAATCGTTGTCACAGAGCTATCGCGTCTTTCTCGGTCGATCAGAGACTTCTGTGAGATCTGGGATCTCATGCGCTCGTGCGATTGCGAGTTTCAATCGTTAAGAGAACAGTTCGATACCACCTCCGCCGCTGGCGAAATGATCCTCTACACGATTGCCAATATCGCGCAGTTCGAACGCAAACAAACCTCGGAAAGAACTCGCTTGAACTTCCAGGCTCGCGCGGAACGGGGCCTATTCAATGGTGGAGCAATTCCAGTGGGGTACCGGCGTGATCTAGAGAAAAAAGGCTACCTCCTTATCGACGATACCGAAGCGACTCTTATGCGGGAAATATTCAGTACCTTTCTGAACGAAGGGACTCTCACCAAGACGGGGGTTTCGCTCAACGAAAGAGGCTTCCGTCTTAGTCGAAGACGCGAAGGAAGTGGCTCCAAGTCGCGCTTGGGATATTTCACGGTGGAAAATTTGTGGAAGATATTGACCAATCCCTTGTATGCCGGGCAACGCAGATTCACTGTGAATGGAGAGGAGCGAACCTCAAAGTCATCCTGTGATGCGATCATCGATCCGGCCGCGTTCAAGCGTGTGCAAGATAGTTTAGCTACGAACCATCGTCGGAACAAATTAACTCGCAGAGATCGCTATCCCTACACCCTCTCAGGGCGTGTCTTTTGCGCGCAATGCGGCGACCACCTTTCGGGAAAATCCGCTCATGGGAATGGGGGAAAAGTCGGCTATTACGAGCATGCTTGGGCTACAAAACGTCAGTCTTGCTTAAAAAAGAAGACTTTCACCTGCAAACCCCATCGAGTTCCGGCCAAGCGGCTAGAAATCGCCGTGTGGGACGAAATCGGGAAACTTCTCGGTTCGCCGGAGATAGCGCACTCACTTATCAACCAGGCCCATAAGGAACATAAATCAAAGGGCTCGGTCGTCGAAACAGACAAACTCCGGGCACGAACACGAGAGGTCGATGAGCAAATTGAGGCATTAGCAGAGCACCTTTCCCAAATCCCGAAGGGAGTCTCTCCGGCGCCGGTCTATTCGCAGATGCAAAAGCTCGAAGGGCGGAAGGCGGAAGCGATGAAGGAACTGGACGACCTGGCAAGGGAGAGCACCTGTGGTGACGAGCCGGTTGGTCTAAAGGACTATCAGGAATTCCTGTCCGCGCTTCAATCCCTTCTAAGCTTCTCGGACTCAGTGGAATTCAAATCCAATCTCATCAAGTGGCTCGTTGCCAAAATCGAGGTGTTACCGAGCAGTTTCCGGATGCACTTCTACGTCGGGACCTGCATCCGCGGATTGAATCAGGAATTTAGGCACAAGTCAGGCTGGAGTCTTGTATCACCCGTTGGGTGAAGCGCCGAGACCCCCTTTCCCCTTTCTTTGATCCGCCGCATCCAGAAAATGAGCTTTTCAAGGATCTGCTCGGATCGTACCCGTAGTGGAGTTGGGAGGCTGCGATGGTTAGGAAAGAATGGCGTCCACGGCATGTAAAGTTGGTGCCGACGAAGGAAAAGCTGACGGATGCGGTGGGTCTGGGGTCCATGGTCGAGGTATTCGACCACAGCACTTTATCCAAGGATTTTGCTCGCTGCCTACCACCTCGAACCAGCCCTCGGTCCTTCGGTAGTTATCGGTTGGGGCTCATTCAGATTTCCAGCTTCCTCTACGGCCACGATTCTCTAGATGACCTAGAGGAGTTCCAAGATGACCCGGCTCTGGAAGCCATCATGCGTGGGGAGACGGTAGCACCTCGAACGATGGGAGATTTCCTTCGCGATTTTGAGCCCGAGCATCTCGCCCAGCTCAATCGATACCTGGCGCAGATGTCCTATCGAATACGCCGACAGATGGGCTCTATTTTGCCCGAGGTCCACCGGCCCGGCCTTGCCCCTCACCTGAGCATAGACTCTACCTCTCATGAGCAATGCGGGCAGAAGATGGAAGGAGTAGCGTGGAATTACGAAAATAAATGGTGCCTCAATTCTCAGGTTATCTTCGACGAGCTGGGGCTCAACTACGGAATGCAGCTCAGAGCGGGCAACACCGGCAATAGCGTGGGTGCGAGAGACCTTATCGATAGCGCCTTCTCGCCCTGGGGCAAGCAGGAGGAGAAGTACCTGAGCGCCGATTCCGCCTACTGCAATCAGGACGTGATTCGGACCTGTCTGGAGAGACGCATCCATTTTACGATTACCGCAAACGATGCCACCACCAACTGGCGAGCCCATGTCGGCGAGGTTTCGAACTGGACCAGCTGGCAGTACTCAATCGAGCAGACAACAAAGGCATTGAACCGAGAAAAACCGCCCCCCAAAATCGAGGTGGGCTCAATGCTTTGGACCCCGGGATGGGCGGACAATATTCGCTTCAATATCGTCGTAAAGCGAACCTGGGTTGAATCGGAGCAAGCCTCCCTCTTCGGCGACGGACACTGGGACTACTACGGCATCGTCATTGCGCTACCCCAACTGAAATTTACCCTTCAACAGGCGGTCGAGTTCCACAACAAGCGGGGAAATGCCGAAAACTTCATCCGAGAGGAAAAGTACGGTTACGACCTCAAACACTTTCCGTGCCTGAAGCTCGGAGCCAATTACGCCTACGGCCTGTTTGCCATGGTCGCTCACAATATCCTGAGGTGGGTAGCTATCGTCGAGCGGCCCCACAAACCTCACTTCTCCAAAAAGCTTAGGCGACGATTCATCTTCATTCCGGGAAAGGTCGTCCAACATGCAAGGTCCCTTTGCATGAAAATACCGGAACGATTCTTCAAGGAGGTGCAACGCCTACGCAAAGCTTGGCAGTTACCGCTTCATCCTGCTCCGGCCTGGGCATCAGGATAGCGCCCGCCGCGCCGGCTGATCTTTGACAACTCGTTCGGTTACCCAGTGGGGTCAATTGGACGGGGTCGAGGATTTGAAACTCGCGACAAAGCTAGCCAACTGACTACACCCAATGGCGGTGGTGCGCCCAAACACACCCCGATGGCCCTGACGAGCAGCACGCCTCGGTAACTCCACTGCTCAAAAAGAGGGTGATACAAAAAAAGCGGTTACGCTTCGCCTGGCGAACGTGAACCGCTAAACAAAAAAAATCCCACATGCTCTCGCATGCGGGGTTAACGCGCTTAATCCACCGATTTGGGTTCGAATACTATTGTAATTGGGGTGGATGAGGGGATTTGAACCCCCGACACCCAGAGTCACAGTCTGGTGCTCTAACCAACTGAGCTACACCCACCACATAGAAATCCAGGGACCGGCCTAATCTAAAGATTTCTTCCGCTACGTCAAGTATTTGAGATCGCCGCAAAACCTAGTTAAAATAGATCCATCCCACATCAGCCGGCCCGATCCCTGGAAACACCGCGCCAAATATGAGCAATCAGCCCTCCGCACTCCGCTTTGAACACCGCGAGGTAGCGGTCATCTTTAGCCTTTTCATCTTCGTTTCGCTCCTTATGTTCACGGTGGGTATCGTGGTCGGCAAAGGCATCACCCAGGCCAAGCCCGAGGGGTTCGCGGCCACCCTGACCCAAAACGCCCCGGTTCCCGCTCCTCCTCCGGCCGATCGGTTCGAGCGCCACGGCGGCAGCTCGGTGAACTACCCGACGCAGAACCCGGCCGCGCTCGCAAACCGCGCCCCGGCCGAAGCCCCCGCCGCTGAAGCTAAAGAGCCTACTGCCCCCGAGCCCTTGAAGCTCATTCCGAAAGTGAAAGTCGCGGCAACCCCGGCGGAAGTCGCGGCCCACAAAGAGGCCGAAGCCCTCACCAAGAATCCGAAGATCCGCGCGCTGCTCGAAGGCTACGGCGCTCCCGCTGGGAAAGTCGCCGCGAAGGCCCCGACTCCCGAAGTAAAAAAAGAAATCGCTCCCGAAGAACCGCGCGCGACCGCCTCCGTCCCGCCTCCGGTCGCAGCACCTCCGAGTTTCGCGAACGGCCCGTTCACGGTGCAAGTGGGTTCCTATCCCACGAAAGCCGACGCCGTCGATCGCATCAATCAATTGACGACGCTTGGTTTCCCCCACGCCTACCTCTCCGTGAAGAAGTTCGGCGATGGAAAAGAAATTTGGTATCGAGTATGGTTAGGCTATTACCCCGACATGGGAACCGCCAAAAAGAGCGGTGAGTTCCTTCAACAGCGGGGTGAGGTGAACAATTATCTCATCCGAAAATCTGATAACCCAGGGTAAGAAGACCGTCAAACCGTGGGGCTACGAGATCCTTTGGGCATTGACCCGGGACTACGTGGGCAAGATTCTCTTCGTCAAACAAGGCGAAAGTCTCAGCATGCAGTACCACCGCATCAAGGAAGAAACTATGATCGTAGAAAGCGGTCACTGCATCCTGCAAACCGGGATGTCGGAAGATTCCCTGGAGACCGTCGATTTCACGGCGGGCAGCGTTTTCCACATCGTACCGGGCCGCATTCACCGGCTGACCGCGAAAACCGATTGCCGCATCTTCGAAGTCTCCACGCCTCACTTAGACGACGTCGTCCGTCTCCAAGATCGTTATGGCAGATCCTAAGCTTTTAGCCGTCATTTTGTCGGGTGGCAGCGGGACTCGCTTCTGGCCTCTGAGCAAGAAGACGCTTCCGAAACAATACCTTTCCCTCTTTGGCGGGCTCACCCTCGTTCAAGAGACGGCCGATCGCCTGGAAGGCGTGGTCGCCTCCGATCACCTCTACACGATTTCGACCGAGTCGCAGCGGGCGCTCCTGAAATCTCAGCTCCCTCAAGTAACCAATCATCTTTTCGAGCCAGAAGCGAAAAACACGGCCCCTTGTGTGATGCTCACCGCGGTGGAGCTTATCAATCGTAACGTTCCGCTCGATACCGTGCTCACCGTACTTCCGGCGGATCACCATATCGCCGACAAAGGCGCGTTTCGCGCGGCCTTGAAAAAAGCCGCCACCTTCGCGCACCGTCACGACGCGCTCGTGACCTTCGGCATTCAGCCTGATTGTCCCCACACAGGCTACGGCTACATCGAAGCCGGCGATCCCGCGCCCGGCTCGGACTTAAACCGCGTCCGCCGCTTTGTCGAAAAGCCGAACGCGCAAAAGGCCGAGCAGTTTCTGCGCTCGGGCAATTTTTATTGGAACAGCGGCATGTTCGTGTGGACGCTGAAGGCCATCTCCTCCGCCTTCGAGAAATACCTTGGCGAGGATTGGCGCCGGCTGCGCGCCGCGAAAGACGCCAAAGAGCGCGAGACGGTGTATCGGACTCTCAAAGCCGCGCCCATCGATACTGCCATTCTCGAAAAAGCGGACAATGTTTACGTTCTGCCGGCGAGTATGGGCTGGAGCGACGTTGGTTCCTGGAACGCGCTCTACGAACTCACCGGTAAAGACGCGGCGACCAACGCGGTCCTCTCGGGCACAGCGACGTCGCTGGAGAGTAAAGGCTGTCTCGTGTCTCTTCCCTCCGGGAAAAAGGTCGCGTTAGTCGGCGTCGAAGATCTCATCATCGTCGAGAGCGAAGGCCACTTGCTCATTTGCCGCCGCGATAAAGATCAGCTCGTTCGCGAAGCGTCCAAAATCCTCGATCCTTGAACCGCGCCGATCGCCGGTTGCCGGGCCCCGCCCTTGAGCGGTAGGATCTGATCCATGGCCGTCTCCTTGGACATCCCCTTTAAAGCGTCTTTGCACAGCGTGCGCTCGCCTGCCGATACGCTGGCGTACCTGTCGAAATGGGAAGAGTCTGTCGGCAAACAGTTTCCGGGACTCAAATCCTTCCGCCAGACGGACCCCGGTATTTACGCCTGGGAGTTCCAGGAGGTGGGCTATCAAAACATCAAGCTCGCCATCGCCTTCAGCACCCAGATGAGGGCGACGCCGCCCCTCTCGGCGACGGTTTCGCCGCACTCGGGCCCTCACAAACTATTCCTGCAATGGACGGTCAGTCCAGACGGGAAAGGCGCCAAAGCCGATCTCGATTTGAAGTTCAACGTGGAGTTACCCGTTCCGGGCCTCCTCAAAGCCCTCGTGTCCGGCTTCGCCCGCACCGAGCTCACCAAGCTCCTGGAGCGCTACGCCGCCAATGTGGAAAAAACTCTCTCGGCATAGGGCGGGGCTGGCGATCCTCGCCGGCTTGGGCATGGTTCTGGCCTTCTCACCGATAAGCCTAGTTCCTTTCGTCGTGGTGCTGCCCTTTTTCTCGGTTCTCTTGGTGCGTCTTTGCCGCTCTCCCGGAGAGGGGTTTAAGTGGGGCTTTCTCACTTCCTTTCTCATCGTGCTCGGTGGCTTTTACTGGGTCACGTACGTCATCCACACCTTTGGCTACATGCCGTGGTCGGTGTCCTTCCTCCTCTTCCTGGGCTTCTGCGGTTTCGGCGCGCTGAACTTTCCGATCTTTTCGGCGCTCGCGACTTATCTGCACCTTCGGTTTCAGCCCGATAAGGCGCAGGGCTTTCCCCGCGAAGCATGGTACGCACTCGGCATTCCGGCTCTCTTCACGCTGGTGGAGTACTTCGTTCCGAAGCTCTTTCCCTGGTTCGTGGGGCATAGCTTTCACCTGACCTCTTGGCTCAATCAGATAGTGGAAATCACCGGCGCGTCGTACCTCACCTTCATGGTTTTTAGCTTGGGTAGCACTTGCGCCCTTCTCGTCGAAAGACGAAAAGGTTACGCGCTCCTCGCTCTGCCGCTCGCGCTCTTTCTCATTCCGCTAATGTTTAGTCTGTGGCGGCTCTCCGAGCCCGCGCCTCCGAGCAAGACTTTGCGAGTCGCTCTCATCCAGGCCAACATCGGCTCTCTCGAAAAAGCCCAGGCCCGGCGAGGCGCGGTGAATCTCATCGAGAGTGTCCTGGAGCGCTACATCACGCTCACCGAGCGCGCTCTCGCCGAAACGAAGAGGCCCGACCTCATCGTCTGGCCCGAAACAGCGATGCCCTTCTCTTTGGAAAGCGGCGGCCTTTGGGCGCACACCATCCGCAATAAAGTCGGGGACTGGAAAGTGCCGCTCATTACCGGCGCCTACTCCGAAAGCGTCACCGATCGAAACCTCGATCACAACGCGGCCTTTCTGCTTCAGCCTCAAGAAGACGGCACGGTCACCGCTCAGATCTATCCAAAGAACATTCTGCTCGCTTTCGGCGAGTACTTTCCGGGTGGCGAAATCTTTCCGGCGCTCTATAAATACTTTCCGCAGGTATCGCATTTCGCGCGCGGCACGCATCAGCGGCCGCTCCTTCTGGCCGACGGCACACCCATCGGCATCACCATCTGCTACGAGGCCATCGTCCCGGATTTTTTCCGGCGCACCGTCGAGCCGGGCGTGAAAGCGGTCGTCAATCTCACCAACGATTCTTGGTTCGGTCCCACGTCCGAGCCGCACCAGCACGGAGCGCTCGCCGTCTTCCGCTCTCTCGAGCACCGCATTCCCTTGGTTCGCGTCACCAATACGGGTGTCTCCTTCACGGTCGATCGCTTGGGACGCACCTCGGAAAAGACGCCGGTGTACCAGGAAGCTTACCTCGTCCAAGACATCGAGCTCCCCGACGTGGCGCCTCGCACCATTTACCTGCGGTTCGGAGATTGGTTCGTCGGCCTTTGCCTGCTGATTCTGGTAGGCTGTTTATACAGCCTAAAGAGGGATCGCCATGCACCCGTACCTGCTTGAATGGCAAATGAACGGAGAGCTTTACCGGATCCCCTCCTACGGGATTCTCCTCGCCCTGGCCTTTTCCTCCGCGTACTTCGAAGCGCTTCGACGCGCGATGAAAACGGGAGATGGCCCCGAGCACGTCGAGAACATCTTTATCACCGTCGTGCTGGCCTCCGTGGTCGGAGCCCGTCTCTTCCACGTTCTTTTCGAAGAGCCGTCTTATTACTTGCGGCACCCGGGCAAAATCATCGCGCTTTGGGAAGGCGGTTACACGTTTTACGGCGCGCTCCTTCTCGCCGCGACCAGCATCTTTCTCTACTGCCGCTGGAAAAAGATTTCGGGCCTCCCCTACCTGGACATCGCCTCACCGGCGACCGCCTTCGGGCTCTTTCTGGGGCGGATGGGTTGTTTCCTGGCGGGCTGCTGCTGGGGACGGCCCACGAACTTGCCTTGGGCCGTGGTCTTCAACCACCCCGAGACGTTCTCCTCGGTACGGGGCATTCCCGTGCACCCGACGCAAGTGTACGAGGCCTTGGGCGGGCTTTGTATTTTCTTTTACTTGAGCTGGCGCTTCAAACGGCGCGCCTACGAAGGGCAAATCTTCTTTCACGGCATCGCTATCTATTCCATCCTGCGTTTTGTGGTCGAGAGATTTAGGGGCGACGACTACCGCGGCTTCATCCTAGGCGGACTGGTGAGCTACTCCCAGCTCATCTCGCTAAGTCTCTTACCGCTCGCTCTCTACGGGATGTGGCGTTACGGAAAGAAGTCAGTGAACGGAGACGCCGTTAAGTCGCGCTGAGTCCGAAGGATCGGACCAGGCGAACGCGGTTTTCAGAAACTCTCCGTATTCGAACTTCGGACCGGGTCTCAGCGACAAGCGCCGGGACTCGGGGAAATAGCGCACGTCCTGCAAGAAGCCCTTCTTTAACGACGGCGGTGTCAGATCAAAAAGCTGAAGGCCGGCCTCGGGCTTGCGCAAAGTGTACTTCAGGCCTCGGGCCTTGAAGTACTTCTCAGGCTGAAAATTAAACTCGCCGGTGAGGTGCACTTCTTTCGGGGTCCAGTCGGCGGCGGCGATTCCCATGAGCTCACCCCAGCCCTCCATCAAGCTATTGACCAAAGCGCGCAAATCTTTGCCGGATGCTATCTTTTCGATAAGCGCCACGGCGGAACGATCGAAACGCATGTCGAAGGCATCGTCTCCGATGACGCCGCAGGGCTTCTCGTCGGCAGACCAATGGGATCCCGAAAAGCCTCGGTACGCCGGCGTCAGATCCGGATAGGAAAGCATGAAAGCGCGCGCCAAAGCGACGGCCACCATCTTTCGGGGCACGCCATTTCCGCGCGGTCCAACGTTCACCAGAAGGCGCACGACCCGCTCGTTGTTTCTGGCGTCGGCGAGCCGGGCCTTGAACTGCTCGAGGGTGTAGTCGCGGACTTGCTTGGCCTTTACGATATCCAAAATATGATCGGCCGAAGGACAGCCCCCACACAGGAAACACTGGGCTTCCTTCCAGTTGCGGCCCAAGCAGTAATCGATTTCGACGAAGGAGCGCGCTCTCAAAACTTCTTGCCAGAGGAAATCCCGCTTCACGCCGGTATCGATCTTCACCCAAGGCTTTTCTTCCTCGAGCGTAGCGCCCGCGAGCAGCGCCACCGGATCCAAACCGCGCGCTTTCAAGCATTCTTCAAAGCGGTTACGAAACGCCGCCGAAACTTCTCGGTGGTAGACGAAGCCCGTCGCGTCGACCGCGTCATTCAATGCCTGGCCGATGCGAGGATCGGAAGCACGCACCAGGACTTGTGAAACCCAGTACTCGGGTAAATCCGCCGACTCGCGGAACTCAAAGCCCGCGGCGCGCACGACTTTCGCCGTTTGGTTGATGATCTTCTGGTAGCGGGCAATCGAGTGGCCCTCTTCGAACTCGAGCGGCGTCCAGGGAAACCGCACGAGCGGAGTCATGGAGAAAATCAGACGCGTCGGCACGCCCGCCTCTTCCCGGATCTTTCTGAAGTGGCCGAGCATGTCCTGCAAGGCGGCGAAGTCCGCCTCTTCTTCGAGTCCGGTCGCAATCAGGAAGACTTTGAGCTCGCGCGCCTTCGAGCGGAAGATTACCTGCAAGCTCTTATGGAGCTGATCGTTTTCGAGGTTCTTGTGGAGGTACTTGCGCAGCCGGGGCGAAATTCCCTCGAGCCCGCAAGTGAGACTCGCCTTCTCGATGGCGTGCTGAAACTCGATCATTTCAGGATCGTGCGCCAAGAGATCGAAGCGCTGGCTTTTCAAGCCCACGTGTTTGAAAAGCGGAACCAAGTCCCAGAGCACCGGGTAGAAATCCGAGTGCATGTTGAAATTGAAGCTATAGAGATCGACGCTGTCGAGTCCCATGGAGGCCTTCATCTTCAGCGCGACTTTGCGAAGGTTCTCCCGGTTTCTTTCGCGGTAAGGCTTACGATCCCAGGACTCGGCGCAAAAGCTACAAAAGCACGGACAACCCTCGGAAATCTGAAGGTGACTGCTGCCGATTTGATCTTCGAGATAATAGACCGGGCCCTTTTCGAGAGCCTCGCTCGCGTTCAAGGACCAGATGAAGCTTTTGCGAGTGGAGCGCGGCGCCTCCGGCTCGAAGAATCCCGGAATCTCCAAAAGATCTTTTAGAATCTCGGCCTTCTTCTTCCCGGCGCGTTTTCCGTCGCGGGCAATTCGGACGAGCTCTTTAATCGCCTTGTCGCTCTCGCCCACGAAGATGCCGTCGACCATCGGGTCCGAAGTCCAAAGCACGCTCGAATAAAGCGCGTTCGCACCCCCGAGAATGAGGAGCGGACAACCCTCATCCGCCATTCGCTCGCTTTTTTTGAGCGGGAGGCCGCTCTTCTTCAGCATGGTGGGCAGATTGATGAGCTCTTGGACGATGGAGTTCGAAAAGCCGATGAGATCGTAATCGCGCGGGCCGCGCTTGGTCTGCGTCGCGAGAATCCAAGGCACTTCGCCCGCTTCGAAGAATTCCTGATCCGACCGCGGCGGCAGATACGCGAGGTCCGGGTACACCCCTTCCAGACCGGCGGCGAGTTGATAGAGGAGCTGATGCGTGAACGAGTAGCCCGTATCGAAATAAGTGGAGAGGCGGGTGAAGAGCACGCGGTAGTCGCGAGACGCATACGCTTCCGAAGAGAGGGAATTTATTTCCCCTCCCCTGAGCCACAGCCCCTGCCCGATGAGCTTGGGGTAATGGGCTTCGTACCAGTTTTGATAGTCCACGGACGACATGAGCGCGCCATTAGAGGCGATCCGACGCGCACAATCAAGGGGAACGCGGTAATTCCTAAAGATAGCGGGCTTTTAGGGCTATTCCTTAAGGAGGAACTTGGCTTCCATCTCGGGTCGGTCGGAAAGCTCTTTAGGAACGAGCTTCAGATCGGACATAGACCCGGAGTCCTTTTGGGTGAGGCCCAAGGCAAGGGTGAAGTCCCCTTTGAACTCATCCACCATGACTTGCCCCTTGGCGCGATCGAAGTGAAAGCTGAGCGTTCCTCCGCCCGACGCTTGGCCCAGGCCCGCGAGATTTCTTCCCACTTTCGGCATCGGCACGTCGAGAAAGCTCTTACCGCTTTCGAGGTCCGCCACGGAAAATTTCTTCACGAGCTTAACCGTGCGGATCGGACCAACGATGATGACCTCGAAGAGGTCGGGCCGATCTTTCATTTTGCGAAACGTGAGCCCATCGAGAGAAACTCTCAGAGCGGTCCCCTGATAAAGCCGTTTCTTAAACTCGGGATTGGTCTCGTCCCCGTACATGGTGGCGTTGATTTGCCCCGCGATGCGCCTCTGCATGAAAGTGTCGTTGAAAATATCCACGTAAGGGGCCTCGCCCGCGAATCCCCAAGTCACTTCGTCCTCGCCCTCGAAGACACTTTTGCGTCTTGGGTCCGCTGTTCCTTCTCGCCGGGCGGTAGTCTCCGCGACCGGGGCCGTTAAAGCGTGATCGTCCGCGCCCGCGGAAACGAACGGCAGCGCCAAAACCAAAACCAAAACCAGAAGCAGTTCTATGCTTTTCATTTTCTTCCCCAGTACGAGAGCATTAACTGCAAGGCAGGGACCATTTTCAAAAGTCGCCTTTAACCGCATGAATACGTCTCCTCGAAGCAAGGTCGAGCCTGCGCGCAAACAAGATCCAGAGAAAATGAGGAACGGCGGAATAAAGGCGGTGCCCGAGATAGTACAGCTGCCTCAAAAGGATCCAACGAAAGAGACCCCGATTGCCCAAGAGACAAGCAGTGTACAGCCCTTTTCGTCCCTGCTCGCGCCGCCTTCCGCCCTTCCCGCACGCAGGTCCGTGAGCACTGCGAGTCTTCACCCCCTGAATTCTGGCAGTGTCCTTGCAAAAACGCTCCTCCGTGAAAGTCGGAACGAAGTTAAAACTGGCGTCTGTGTTTTGTTTGTTTCTCGGATCTCTCAGCGCGCACGCGCAAGACGAAATCACCGCGGAAGCGAAAGATGCGATCTGGGCGAAAGCGGCGCCTCACTATCCTCTAAAGGATCTTGGGCTTCGCGCTCCCGAAGCGAAGCCAAACGTCGAAGGCGACGAAGTGAACGCTTTCCTGGAAAAGGAAACGACCTGCCGGTTTTACGGGTACGGTTCCAATAGCGTCATCGAACGCCGAGTGAAGCCCTCTGATCGTCTGAAGGTCGTCGCCAGCGCCGAGGGAATGCTTTCCGAGTGCCAAACAATCAAAAAAGAGCTCGGTCCGAAAGCTTGCAGCTCCATCGAGATCGCCGGACACGCGGACCGGGTTTCGATCGGGCTCTCGCTCTATATCGGAAACGATCGCTACCCCACAGTATTTGGTATCAATCACCACTCCAGCAAACGCGACGTGGTACCGAACAACTTGGCTCTCATGAAGGAGATCGGCGCGTGCTTGCGGGAAATTTCCGAAGACGGAGCGCCCGTCATCTTCAGCACGTGCGGCGCGGACAAAGACAAGCAAACTGGGGAATGGCTTTTTTATCCCGGCAAGCCGACCGCGCAGGCCGAGCTCGCAAAGCTCATCGACCGCCCGGTGATCAGCGCCATTGGGCCGGCGAGCTCCGATGGTCTCGGCACTTATTCACGCTTCGGCTGGCTGAAATCGGAGCCGACGAAAGACATCGCGGTCACTCGCCCCTTGTCCCAACCGACGCGCACGGCCGCGCACCGCTAAGTAGGCCGCTACCTTTTAAGATTCGGGGGGGTGCCGGCGGGCTCGCTGAGGCGAAGCTCGTACCAGGCGGTGTCGTGCCAACGGCCTAGCTTGTAGCCGATGCGATGGTAGATGCCGACCAACGTAAAGCCCAGCGCTTGGTGAAACGCGGTGCTCGCTTCATTCGGAATGACCACGCCGGAATAGGCGTTCACGTAGCCTAGCTCGCGGAGCTCCGCGAACAGGCGATCGTAGAGCGCGGTACCAACACCTTGCCGGCGGGCTTCGGGCGCCAAATACGCCGACACCTCTACGCTCCATTGATAAGCGGCCCGCGATCGATGCGGAGAGCCGTAAGCGTAGCCGAGAATCACGCCGTCTTTCTCGGCTACCAGCCACGGATATTTGGCCGAAATCTCCCCAATACGGGAAGCGAACGCTTCCACCGACGGAATTTTCAGCTCGAACGTAACCGGCGTGCTCAAGATGAACGGCGCATAGATCGCCAAACAAGCGGAGGCATCTTCCGGCCGCGCGTTTCGGACTCAATTATTACGCGTTTAGCGCGCGATCGAGATCTTTGCGGAGATCCTCGACGTGCTCGATGCCGACCGACAGGCGCACCAGGGAATCGGTGATGCCGAGGGTCTTTCTGGTTTCCGCGGGAATCGAAGCGTGCGTCATGATCGC
>JAYUGC010000077.1:0-33233 GCA_043767805.1 Pseudomonadota bacterium
GAACGCGGTGCGGGCCATAAGCTTAATGAAGGCCAATAAGAGCTCGCTCAGTTTTGATATTGGCAATGCGGTTCACGCCTGCGAAGCCTTGCTCGAACAATCCCCGGCCAACGCCCATGAAACACAGATCTTGAAATACTTGGCGGACATCAAGCATCCCGAAAAGCTTCCACGGGACTTTTGGCTCGAGGCTCTCAATGTATTTGGGGTCGTGCTTTCTAAAAGCAAGGGTCGTGCGTGGAGCCCAGAGCTCTTCAATTCGGAACGTAGAGGCACTGAAGAGTTTGGTGGTTTAGGGCCATCCATCTCCCGGTACCCTGGCGACACCCCTAAAGTGCTCAAGCAACTTCTTAATGATACAAATACAGACGTATCCGCGGCGGCCGAGTTTTTGTACATAATGGACGTGAAGGATTCTGCGGCTGTCGCTCGAGTTGTCCACAGACTCGCGTCAACTCCACCTTTTCTTCGGGGCTCTAAGGCTAGAGAGATTATCGAAAAGCTCATTTCGGAAAGTCCCCCGGGAGCCATTGAGGTCCCCCGTGGAACTAAAACTGCCTTTCGAGAAAGGATCGGCACGGAACCGTCCAACTCTGATTTCCTTAGGGATATAAAGGTAGCCATTCTCAGTTCACTAAGAAAAAGCCCCCTTACCTTAAGCGAGTACTTCTCCTTAATGAGAACATTCGCTAACCGCCCCGATACGAGAGAGGGAACTTACGAATACCTTCCCGCGGCGGCGTTAGAACTACTCCGGAATGAAGAAAGGCGAAAGACATTCAATGCCGATTTTGCGAACGCCTTTTTGCAGCTGGGAGTAGGGCAAGTTAACTGTCCGTTTGCGACTCTTCTCGGTTCGGTGTGGGCAGTAGTGCCATAGACGTATGGTGGTTACCGTCCTAGGAAGGTAAGCGGGCATGGTGGCTACGGGTAAAATTTAGGTATCTGACGCCTAACTTTTGCCGTGGAGACACGTTACCTTCGTCCTGACCAAGCGGCGGTTCTACTGTAAACCTGGTAGGAAGCCCTTCAGGGAACCCGATTCGGGCATTTGAACTGCGGGCGGCCACCGGACTCCTGGGAATGCGCTTCATTGAAGACATCCAGGCCCCAGACTGATTCATCCGGAAAGTCTGGTCACGAGGAGCTGAAAAGAGCCGGGAATAGCCGGCACTCAGAACGCTTAATAATCACGGTCTCGGCCATATCACATTGAGCCGGGCACTCGCGCGCCATGACCACTAGACGCAGAGTCTCCTCAAAGATTTGAAAGCGGTCTCTATAGAGGAAGGCCCGTACTATTTTTCCTGTAAAATCAAAGGCGTTTTGTAGCGACTATGTTGCGCGTAAAAGAACAATCCTAAGACCCGGCTAATCCCGAGCCCTTAGCTCCCCCTGCCTACAGGCAAATCCCCCCTTACGTTTACCCGATCTCGTTCCGTCTTATGATCGTAGGTAACTACCCAGAAGGGCACGCATGTTGGGATGGGGACAAATCTTAGGACGGCATTTACTAGTCTTGCCGTTGCTCGCCTTGGCCGGCTGTAGCGGGGCTTCGAGCGATCCTAAGAGCGGCCCGTCTCTTCCCAAGAACACCCAAACCACTCAAGGCGAAATTGACGTTGGCACCGGCGGCAATGGCGAAGGCGAGTCGGGAAACATCGCCAATCCCTGGGGCGCGGGTGGCGACCAAGGCGTGTTCGATTTGCGTCCACCGGCTCAGCTCGCGGTGAGCCCCACGAGTTTCGATTTTCAGATTCAATCTCTGAACTCCTCGACTTACGCCACTTTCACCGTGACCAATGTCGGCGGCAAACCCGCGGCGAACCTTGGCGCGGCTGGACTCAGTGGCCCGTACTCGTTTCGGCACGGTAGCTTTCCAGGACTCGGCGGCACGTGCTCGCACACGTTAAACGGCGGGCAAAGCTGCAAAATCGTCGTCGGCTTTCAGCCGGGAACGCTGAGCGCTTTTCCTTTGAGCACTTTCAATCTCGTTTACGACGGCGCGACGACCGGCGTGCACCTCGCGATTCCGCTGAAGGGTGCCGCGACCGACATCGCGACACTGCAGTTTTCCAATCAGACGGACGACGAGCCTTCTTACGATTTCGGATCGGTTACGGCGGGAACCAACACGACGAAGGCCATCGTCTTGCAGTATTTCGGCGCTTTGCCTGCGACCGGCGTCACTTTCTCTGACCTAAACCCGCCGTTTTCGTTGGTGTCTACGACCTGCGGAAACGAAGTGGATCAGCTCTGTAACGTCGTGCTTCGCTACACGGGCTCGACGCTCGGCCATTTTCAGCAAGCGCTGAAAGTCACCTACAACAATGGCTCTTACGCCGCCGAAAGCGTCTTTACTTTGAAAGGCGACACCACGGCTCTGATATTTCCCGCAACCCTCGCCATCACCGATGGCGGAACCAACTCATGGGGCCAGGTCTTCACGGGACAAAGTTACGACAAGACCTTCACGGTGACTCGCTCGGGAACTTTTCCCGCGACGAGCGTCTCGGCCGCGAGCTTCGCTTCGCCGGCGTTTACTTTCAAGGGCGGGACCTATCCAGGGGAAGGCGGAACCTGCTCCGCCACCATTACCTCGGCGTGTACGGTGGTCATGACCTTGGCCACCGCCTCGAGCGCCTCTCTCTCGGACAACCTCACACTCTCGTTTCATAACGGCACCGCGAATACTCAAGCGAGCCGCGCGATCACGGCGTTAGTGAGCCGACCGGCTATGCTTACGCTGACTCCGGACTCCGCCGTCGATTTCGGATCGACGCCTATACGACTGGCGGTCAGCCACTCTTTCACTCTGACCAACACGGCGGGATTCACCGCTTCCTCTATAGCGATTTCGGGTCTCAGCGCTCCCTTCTCCAGTACGGGCGGATGTGCCACTCTCGCTCCCGGAGCGTCTTGTACTTTCATCGTCCTCTTCACGCCGACGGGAACGAGCCCGGCCGCGGGCGCGGTGGCCGTTTCCTACTTCAACGGCTTGGCCTATGACCGAAGTCTCGACGTGAGTCTCACTGGCCAGGGAACTACCGGGGCTTTCTTAGTACCCTCGGTCACGAGCTACAACTTTGGCAGCGTGTTAGTGGGAAGTGCCGCGGTGACCACGGTGACCTTCAGTTATTACGGAATGCTTCCGGCGCAAAACCTGCTCTTCAATGGGCTCGCGGTTCCCTTCGCCTTCTCCGGCGGTAGCTATCCCGGTGGCGGCACGTGCGGAGCCACCATCTCCGCTCAATGCACCGTAAAGCTCGCCTTCAGTCCGACCGTCGCGGGAGCCGCTTCGAATACGGTCAACCTACAATACGACGACGGCACCGGCTCGACCCAAACTGTGGCACTCGCTCTGAGCGGAACGGGAGTGGCGGTGGCCAACGCCGCGCTAAATTTCAGCGTGGCGACCTACGACTTCGGATCGGTGCTGCTCGGCAGCGGAAAGAACGCGACCCTGACCATCAATCGCACGGGCAACCAAAGCGCCTCGAGTCTCTCCCTTTCCGGACTCGGGGGAGATTTTACTTTCACCGGCGGAAGCTTCCCGGGAACGGGCGGAACCTGCCCCACGACCCTTTCCACCGCGAGCTGCCGGATCGCGGTCACCTTCCGGCCCTCTGCGATTGGCGCCCGCGGACCGCAAACGGTTACGCTCGACTACTTCAACGGCACGAGCAACCAACAAGCTTCCGTCGTCTTGAACGGCACGGGTATCGACATCGCGGTCGTCGCCACGAGCCCACTCGCTTTCGGCTCCGTCGCCATGGACCAGACTCCCACGGGAACCGTCACCTTCACCAACACGGGAACGCAAGCCGCGACGAATTTTGCGCTAAACACCGGTTTCATGGCGAGCGCGTTTACGCTAGTGTCGACCACTTGCGGAACGAACTTGGCGGCAAGTACGTCGTGCACGGCTACCGTTCGGTTTTCCCCGATTTCTCCCATCGCCTCGGGCGGCTACCTTCAAGCGGGTTTTCACAACGGAAGCATCTCGGCCATCGTGAATAGTAACCTCAGCGGAACAGGAACCGTCTCGATCACGATGAGCGCTTCTCTCGCCGGCTTTGGCTCGCTTCCGATTCTCACGTCCTTGGACCGTACGGTTACCCTGACTAACTCGGGCACGCGCACGGCCACGAACCTTGCCCTCAATTCGCCGGCTGTCGCGGCTCCTTATTCCGTGGCATCCACGACTTGCGGAACGAGCTTGGCGGGTGGCACGAGTTGCACGGCGGTCGTGCGGTTTGCGCCGACCAACGCGGGTTCTTTCCCGGCTTCCTTCGCCGGAAGCTATGCGACGGGCGCCGGAACGGCGACCTTCTCGGCCGCGGTCACGGGTGCGGCCACCATCAGCATCACGATCAGCGCGGGAAGTGCAAACTTCGGAACGATGGCCATGGGGCTGACCGAAGACCGTACGATCACTCTGTCTAATTCGGGAGTGCGCACGGCTTCCGCTTTTCAAATTCTTACCAATACGTTCTCGGCGCCCTTCTCTCTGGCATCGACGACTTGTGGCCCTACTCTCGCAGGCGGTGGCTCCTGCAGCGCCGTGCTTCGTTTCGCTCCTACGGCGCCGGGCAATTTCACCCAGATTTGGAATGGCAGCTATTTCGACGGCGTCAGCACCGTGGGCTTCTCGGGCTCGGCTCAGGGGACGGCGACCATCGCTCAACTCATCGCCGCTAACGGCAATCATTCCTGCGCTCGCACTCAAATTGGGCAACTCAAGTGTTGGGGACAGAACAACTACGGTCAGCTTGGCTTAGGAGATTTCACCAACCGGGGCACGACTCCCTTTTCCCTCGGTACGAATCTTCCCGCAGTTTCTCTCGGCGCTAGCCGCTATCCAACGGTCATCGCCCTCGGTTACTGGCACAGCTGTGCGATTCTCGACGACGGAAAAGTGAAGTGCTGGGGCGCCAATACCTACGGGCAACTTGGTCTCGGAGTTTCGAGCGCCCAGGTCGGAGGCAGCGCAAGCGAGATGGGCGATAACCTCGCCGCCCTAAATCTCGGCGCCGGCTTTCGAGCGGTAAGTCTCGCGCTCGGCTACGGGCATTCTTGCGCGCTCTCCGACGCGGGCAAAGTGAAATGCTGGGGTCAAAACTCGGGCGGTCAGCTCGGGCTCGGCGACACAGGTCACCGGGGGAAAGCCGCGGGCGAAATGGGCGCGAGCCTTCCTACCGTCGATCTCGGCTCGCACACGGCGCTCGAGATCTCCGCCAACACCAGCCACACCTGCGCTGTCTTGGAAGATCACAGCGTGCGTTGCTGGGGCAATAACTTCTTCGGTCAGCTCGGTATCGGCGACATTCAAAACCGGGGCGATGGACCCGGCGAAATGGGCGCGAACTTACCCGCGGTGGATCTCGGTACCGGGGAAACCGCGCGGAGCGTGACCGCAGGCGGCGCTTACACTTGTGCCCTGCTCACGTCGGGCTCGGTGAAATGCTGGGGACGTAATGAGCACGGCATTCTCGGCACGAACTATTGCCAGGACGGAAGCGCCAGGGTCGGTCTTTGCTCGGATGCGAGTTATCCATTGCCGCTCAGAGGTTACGGTATTGCGGCGAATCAAATGGGCGACCGTTTGACGACGATAGCCCTGGGCTCTCACGCCATCACGCAGATCGTTGCTTCCGATTCCAGCACCTGCGCGCTTTTTGATAATCACGCGGTGAAATGCTGGGGTGAGAACACTTACGGGCAGCTCGGCCTCGGAGATACCACCGATCGCGGTCTTGCCGACGGCAGCATGGGAAGCGCGCTTCCCGAGCTCGACCTAGGCACCGGTCTCGAACCCGTGACTCTCACCTCGGGCGACTCTCATAGCTGTCTCTTATCGAGCTCCGGCCAGGTGAAGTGCTGGGGCTACAATCGCTTCGGCGGGCTCGGTCTCGGCGATGCCGTGAACCGCGGCGACGGGCCCAGTCAGATGGGCGACCTTCTCGGCTTCACTTCCTACTGACGGCTCACTCTCCCGAAAGCGTCAGCACGATCTTACGGGCGCCGCCCTGGTCACGGTGCTCGCAGAGGTAGATGCCCTGCCACGTTCCCAAACGAAGCGCGCCCGTTCCCACGGGGATGAGGAGCGAGGGGCCAAAAAGAGAGGCCTTGATGTGCGCCGGCATATCGTCGGGGCCTTCGGCGTCGTGCCGGAAGGGAAACGTTTCGGGCACTAGGCTCGACATGAAACTTTCGAAGTCCCGTCGCACGTCGCCGTCCGCGGCCTCGTTGATGGTGAGAGACGCCGAGGTGTGAAGCAGAAAAAGGTGGAGCTGCCCGTGACGAAAATCCCCGAGCTCGGGCAAGGCCCGGACGACCTCGTTCGTGATGAGGTGGAAACCGCGAGCCTTGGCCGAAATTTGAATGTCTCTCTGGACCCACTTCATGGCGCGGCTACATTGAAACCAGCTTTTGTTCCGTCGGCAAGTCACTAGAAAGGCTGAGCCAGCCAAGAAATCGCGACCGCCTTCCCTTCGTACCGTAATTCCGGTACGTAGTTTGCTTCCTATTGTCCGCAAACGAGGGAGGGACTCATGAAAAAAATCATTCTTGGTCTGGTCTGTTTATCCGCGCTCGGCACGATGACGGTGCCTACGGAGGCGCAGGCCCACGGGCCCGTTTTCTATAACCGAGGTTTCGGCCGTCTTTACACCGGCTGGGGCTGGTATGCGTTGAACGGAGTGGGCAATCTTCCGCTCTACGGGTACTCGTACTATCCGTATTTCAACTACGGCGAGCGGTACTCGACGTTCGGCGCCATCGCTTATTCTCCGTCGACAGGACGTACCGGCTGGAGCTTCAATAACACCGATCAGGCGACCGCGCTCTATAGCTCGGTTCAGTACTGCGGTCAGCCGGATTGCGCCGCGACCGTTTGGGTACAAGGTGGCTGCGCGGCCATCGCGACCTCCGCTTCGGGAGGCACGCTGACCTGGGGTTACGACGCGGATCGCAACAACGCTCGAGTCCGGGCGCTGACCGCGTGCGGCTCGAACGGCTGGGGCGACTGCCAGGTAAAAGCCTGGGTTTGCTCGTACTAACGACGCCTTCGCGGGGCGAAATTCGGGAAGCCTTTCCCAACGGAATTTCGCCCCGCACTACTTTCTAAGTAATCTCAATAGTTAGCCCGCCTTTTCACGCTCTGCGCCACCCCGGCGCGCGACCCCTATTTGTGCCTTCAGCGATCGTTCCCAAATGTCGAAACGTGAAGAGAATAGGGGAATTATCCATGCCTTCCGCTCGCACGCTGAACCTGGACAAAAAGACAGCCAAGACCGACGCGCATCCGTGGCGCCAACCGTACAAAGTATGGGTCGTGCTGCCCGCTTATAACGAGGAACAAAATCTCGGTGAGCTTTTGGAAAGCATCGATGCCTCGATGTCCGACGCTCGCATCCCCTACGAAGTTTTGGTGATCGACGACGGAAGTAAGGACAGAACGGCGGAAGTCGCCGAGCAATACTCGAAAAGCATCCCAGTAAGAGTCGTCCGGCACGCGAAGAATCAAGGGCTTGGTAACACCATCCGCGACGGACTCCTCCTCGCGAGCCAGGAATGCGGAGCCCGGGACATCGTCGTCGCCATGGACGCCGACAATACGCAAACCCCCGGCCTCATTTTCAACATGGTCCGGGTCATTCGTGAAGGCAGCGACGTCACCATCGCCTCTCGCTATCAAAGCGGCTCTCTCGTACGCGGAGTTCCCTTGTTTCGCCGCCTGCTCAGTTCCCTCGCGAGCGTTCTCTTTCGCGTGGTATTCCCCATTCCCGGCGTCAAGGATTACACCTGCGGATACCGCGCTTACCGCGGCGCCGTCTTGAAATCCGCCTTCGAGCAGTTCGGAACGAAGTTCATCGACCAAACCGGCTTTCAATGCATGGTCGACATTCTCCTGAAGCTCCGCCGGATGGACGTCGTCTTCCGCGAGGTCCCGCTCATTCTTCGCTATGACTTCAAAAAGGGAAATAGCAAGATGCAGGTCTTTCGCACTATCAACAATACGCTCAGCCTCATGGTGAAGCGCCGGTTCGGAGGATGACCATGAAGCCCAAGATTGCGCCGGCCTTCGATTACGAAGCCACGTACTACGAGACCTATTATCCGAACTACGAAGCGCAGAATCCCGACCGCAAGATCGCGTTCTATCGTCATACGCTTGAAAAGCACTGGAACGATTCACTCCCTAAACGCGTGCATGACATCGGTTGTGCTTTCGGCCGCTTCCTGTCCAGCCTTTCCGGCTGGGAGATCTACGGCTCGGATGCGAGCCACCACGCCATCGAGAGCGCCAGAGAGCGCATGCCGAACGGTAACTTCGTCGCGGACGCCGGAGCGAATGGATTGCCCTTTTCCGTGAAGTTCGGAGCGGTCACCGCTTTCGACGTGCTCGAGCACGTGCCGGATCTGGACGCCCTCGCCGGTCACATCAACCGAGAGCTCGCGCCCAAGGGGATCTTCGTATTCGTCGTTCCCGTCTACGACGGGTTGTCAGGCCCCCTCATTCGCAAGTTGGACAAGGATCCGACCCATATCCACAAATGGGCGCGCGGCGCCTGGCTCGAGTGGGCGGAAAAACATTTCGAAGTCCTCGAGTGGAACGGCATTCTGCGTTACCTGCTTCCCGTCGGAGGCTACCTTCATCTCCCCACCCGTTTGTTCCGCGGGCACACCCCGGCCATTCTCGTCGCAGCCCGCAGGAAATAGAACTTCCTATTTCCGGTAGAAAATGAAACTGCCCCCGGGCCGAGGTACGTATGAGATGCCCGCATCGAAGTCGTGGGTGCAAGGCGGAGGCGTGTCGTAGCAGTGCAAGGACTCGAACACGACCTGCCCGGAGGCCGTCGTCCGGCGTTCCGCCATTACGTTCAGATACTCCGGCCAGTTCGTCCAGCGCAATGGCTCGGAGGCCGTCTTAAGTAGCGTGCGTGGCACCAGGAAAAAAGTCAGCGCGAGCAGGGCATGGGGAAGATACGACCAATTTTTAGGCATTCTATCGACGGTGGAAAGCCCGATGCCCAAGATCAGAGCGCCGCCGATAAGTAAGTAATGCAGCCCAAAGCGTTCCGCCTGACTGGTGACCGCCGTCCAGAAAAGCACGCCCGCCACTTGCGCTAGAAGACCAAAAACCAAAACCTTCCAGGCATGAAGCGACGGTTTGCCACGATGCTTGAGCCAGGACACGAGAAGCAGCAAAATCCCCGGGACCGCGACCAGAGCCGCCTTCCTGGCGAAGGGAGTCGTCAAAGCCCGGCTCGCCTCTTTCAAGACCACCGCCAAAGGTTGCTTCAACTTGAAGTAGGCGTAGAGAGCCCCTCCGTTTCTCTCCTGGATCAATTGCCCGAGCGCGGCGACGCGGTCCAGGGAGGACGCCCAAGGGAGCGACGGAAAACAGGTCGAGGCTTGCGGATACAAAAGACAGCCGGAAGTGGCCAAGGCCCGTACCAGCCAAAGGCAACCGAACGCCGCGAAAAAGAGGATCACCGATCGATACCTGAACAGAAAAACTTGGCTCTCTCGCCGGTGAGTCCACCACGAGAAGAGAGCGACGATACCCGCCGCCAGAGCCACGGGAAGGGCGAAGAGTTTCGCGGTGAGGGCAAAGCACGCGAGCCCGAAAGCGAGTATCGCCCCGAGAGGCAATTTCGTTTCAAAGAAGCGGAGCACGAAGAACCAGGCGTAAACGGAAAAAAGCGAGGTGGCGGCATTCGGGCCGATGTTGCCGGTCCAGGCCAGATAGTTGGCGACTAGAAAACAAGCGATGAGCAACGCCAAAGAAAAATACCGTTCGCGCCAGGAGGAAAGCGAGTCCCGCAACGAAAGAAAAAAGCTCTGAAAGAAGAAGGACACCAGGACGGCGTTCAAGGAATAGACCGTGGCCAGATCCCCTGCTTTCCAAAAGAGCGCGCCTTCCAAAACGAACCACGACGAGTTGTAGGACAGGTAGGGCGCCAAGTTCGCTAGCCCTAAAGGGATGGGGTACAGTCTTGCCCAGTATATCGTCGGTAAGTGATAGAGGCTCGTGTCGAAAATCCCGGCGCTCGCGATCGCTACTAGCGACGCTAACAAGACGAACGCAAAAAGAACCGCCAAAGCCAGCGCCGAAAAAATCCCAGGCACCGAGTTTCGGTTCCGGAACAGCGCCGCGTATCCTAGACACAAAAGACCGAGGAGCGCGTAGGGCTCTTTCAAGGGAAGCAAGAGATTCAGAAACGAGGCGAGACCCACCGCCCCCACGATCCCCATCAACCCGAAATGCCCGGCGTTTGGGGGGAGGAGCTGAGCCATCTCCTCCTGAAGCGAACGGGAGAGAAGTTGGTGCATCCACAGCCCTAACCCAACGAACGCGGGAATCAGTAGGCACTGATTGAGGACGGCTAAAAGCACTTGGCCATCATACCACGAGACTTTCGCCTGCTCAGTGACGGACCCGAGGCGTCATCGCGCGCTATTTTTCAACTTTGCCAGGTTCCCGAACTGAGCCTAGGGTTAGGTGTGTTCTAGCTCATTGGAGGCAAAGATGACGCGTTTCGTACAAATTCTTCCCCTTCTTTTCTTGGCGCTGGCTTCGGGCCGGAGCGCCTTGGGAGACTCCGATAAAACCCTGCCGGGATGCCGGGCGGCTAAGGAATTTCTTCCCCTCGCGCGTCTCTACTCCGAAATGCAGGCGGACTCGGACAGCCACATCGTCTACAAGGAAATGAAACGCATCCGGCGTCTCGCCTGCTCCGGCGAGTACTCCATGGGCCAGACGATGAGCTACCCCTCCGGCGGAACGGCGACTCTCTACGCGGGAAAAGACGGCGCCACCTGGAACTGGGCCAACGGAAAAACCCTTACGCTTTACGCTTACCGAAACGGCGCCACCTGGAATTGGCCGAACGGACAGACGATGACTCTCTACGCCTATCGCCTGGACGCGACCTGGTACTGGCCGAATGGACAGCTCCTTACGAGTTACGCCGGCAGAAAAGGCGCCTCGTACTACACTCCCGATGGCCGCACCGCCATCTCGAGCGGTCCGCTCATGAAGACCTCGACGGGTGAGCTCGACATGATTGCGTTCGTGGAGCTACTCGAAGACCTGAGCGCGGAAATCCAAGACCCGGCGATTCCCTAAAACTCGGTCTCGAAGGCGGTTTTCAGCTTCAGGGCTTCGGCTCTCAAAGCCTCGACGACCTCCGCTATTTCCTGCACCTTCGAGCCGAGGAAATCCGCTCTTTGGTCTTGAGACGCTTCGGCGGTAAGGCCGGAAAACTGGGAAGCGTTGAGCACCAAGTCCCAGGGCCATCCAAAGCCAGAGAAATGACGTCACATGTGGCTGATTTGTTTTCAGAAGATCCCATTGTCCCTCAGCGCGCCGGGGGAGCCTAGGCAACCTGCGCAGGAGGTGTGGCAAACTCAATAAAAGAGCCTATTTAGCCGATAATGGAAGGGGAACCCATGACTCAGCCAAACCACCCTACCGCGCCCGACCGACTTTCCAGAACCTTGGTTCTGGGCGTGACGAGCTTGTGGTTCGTTCTGGTTCTCGCGCTCTATTCGATTGGCTCCTTTCGAGAGGGACAAAAAGACCGGCTCGTCCGGCCGCTCACTTTCGGCTTTCGTCATTGGCTCGGGCGAGACGCGAAAGTCGATCCTCGCCTGGTCATCTACGCGTTCACCGACAAAACCCTTTCGAGCTTGGACAGAGACGATCTCACTCTCGATGAGTGGTTGCGCTGGTTGCAGGGACTCAAAGCCTATCAGCCGCGCGCCGTGCTTTTTGACCGCACTTTCGGCACGCACCGGGAGATCGATAAAGCCGAAGCGTTCGCGGCCGCCGTGAAAGCGCTTCCCTTCCCCGTGTACGGAGCGGCGTTCGCCGCCGAGCTGGCCATCAAGGCTCGTCCCCGGCTTCCGACGGATGGACCCGCGTTCGCGTTCGAGCCGAAAGGGAACAAAACGCCCCCCATCCAGACGACTTACCTCTATGGCCCGCATCCCCGGCTGGTTCCCGCCTTCGGCGCCATCGGACATATTTTGAATCAGACGTCGCGCTTTCAGCCGCTACTGAGATTCAGCGCCGATAAAGCGATTCCCTACGCTCCTTTGCTCCTGGCCAACCACAGACAGCCAGAAGGAGCCAGTCTTCGCGTCGACGGGCATTTCATTCCGGTGGACGCGGATGGACTCGGCGTCTTGAATTTTCTGCCGCCTTCCACGCTCTACGCGACCTTACGGGATCTTTGGGGTCCTCTGCGAGCGATGCGAGACGGCCATGAAGTCCCGAGAGTTCCCAAGGACGCCACCATCCTCGTCCTGGGACACATGTACACGGGAGGCACTGACTTCTATGAAAGTCCGTTCGGCCGGATTCCGGGCGGATTTTTCATTGGCTCAACGATAAACAGTGTTCTGACCGGACAATGGCTCACACCGGAATCGGGGACTTGGGCTTGGATTCTCATCGCGGCCCTTCTCGGTGGAGCGATGGGCAATCTCCTTGCCCGAAAGTATCTCTGGCTGGGAATTCCTTCCGGGGCGATGGTGATGGTGCTGGCTGGCCTACTCAGCTTTTCCCATCTCGGCCGGGAAATTCCGTGGCTCGCAAGTACCGTCACTTTTCTTCTGACCTCGACCAGTCTCTTTCTGGAGCGCACCCGCCGCTCGGAAAAGGCGCTGCGCCGTTTGCGAGATTCCTTGGAGGGCATTCTGCCGGCGGGACATCTCAAAAACCTCATCGTGAATCCCGCGGCCAAGCTCGAGCCCAAGGGCCGGGTGTTGACCCTCCTTTTCGTCGATATCGTCGGCTTTTCGCGCACCGCCGAGGAGGAAACGGCGGAGAAGGCGTTTTTTCAGCTGAAACAATTTTTAGGAAGACTCACCGAAACGGTGCATGCCCACGGCGGTATCGTCGACAAAACGCTCGGGGATGGGCTTCTAGCTTTCTTTGGCCACACGTTCGGGGGAGAAGGCGCGGCGGCCGACGAGCACGCCGACCAAGCGCTCCGCTGCGCGATCGCCATCCAGCGGGAGAACGCGAGACTCGCGGCTTCCGGAACTGAGTCCGGCAAAATGGTCTTCCCGCTTCGCATCGGCATCAACACGGCCGCGGTCTTTTTGGGTGATCTTGGCAATGACCGGCGCATCGATCTTACCGTCATCGGGCAAGGCGTGAACTTAGCCAAGCGCATGGAGTCCGCGTGCGAGAGCTGGAAGGTACTCATGGGAAGAAGCACCCGTGATCTGCTTCTCCATGCGGACACCATGGACATCACTTTGAAGGAAAGACTCGTCGGCATCAAGCACGCGGCCGAGCCGTGGGTTGCCGTCGAAGCCGATCCTTTCGGCTCTCATCCAGAACGTCTCAAAGCCGCAATCGCCGCTTGCCGATCCTTGTCCGCCTCCGATCGGGCGACGGAACGATGGACGGTGCCCGCCAACGCCGCGCTCATCGTGAAAACGTCCCTTGGCGAAGGCCGGCTAGAGAACTTTTCGGGTAAAGGACTGGGAATTGTCCTCGACAAATATCTCGGCCGAGGCGTCGTTCTCACCCTCGATCTCAAGACCCCGGACTCGGCGTGGAACGAGAAACTAATCGCCATGGGGCTCAGCCCGCTCATCGCGGAAGTTCGCTGGGGATATCCGCTCGACGGAGGCAAAGCGTTTCGCTTGGGCCTGCAGTTCCAAGGTCTCGGCGACATTCAAGCCGAGCGCCTGCTTACGCTCCTAAGAGAACGTCTCGGCGTCTCCTCCAAAGCGGCCTAAGCGCCTAATCTGGTAAGTCCCATTCGACTCTGTCCAAAAGGATGCCTCCTGGGCGCGCCACGCCCGCGTCATCCATGCTCAGACAACGATCCTGATTGATGCGGCTTCCCCTGAACCTGGGCAACAAACCGGGAATTTGCCGGTGCCACTCTTTAACCAAGGGGTTCGCATCTTTCACCTTGCTCCAGTTGCCCGGCAACTGAACGACGATGGGGAAACCCTGGTTACTGCTGTTGATGCCCGCGGAGGCTTGCAGACCGTCGCGATCCTTAAATTTGAAGTTTAGATGTACGTACGCCCACGGCGACTGTTGAGTTACCGTCATTACCCCAGTCTTGTAGTTGAGGCACAGCTTCACCTCGCCGTCGAAACCGTCGCCGAGGATGCTCATCTTATCGACGTGATTGAACCGACCCGCCTGGCCCTGTCCGTCGTCTCCGTCATCGGTATCCACCGTGATTTGCGACGAGGCCGAGTGGCTCGGGTCCGCCACGAGAGAAGAGCGTAAAATCACGTTCAAGAGCGCCGGAGCCGAGTCGAAGGAGCAAACGTAGGTCAGCTTGTCGGCGCTCGTATTACAGGAAGATTGAGGGGTTGGCGTGCTAGCGGAAGCGGGCGCCAGCGACCATTGCAGATCCACTTCAGGGGAGACGCCTTCGGCATCTTGATAACCCGACTCGTTCTGCACCAAGGCATGGCAAGTCATTTGGTTCGAGGTGTAGTCACAGCGGAGCGACCCTGATTCGATGGAATTGATGAAATTGCGGTTCGTCCCGGAGATGGGAGTAGGAGGATTTTCCACGGGCTCGTCCTGGCCGATGATGGAATCCCCACGCGTGCACGAGACGAGCCCCGAAAAGGCGAGTCCAGCCACGAACGCATTGCGAAGCCATTGCCGGCGATAAATCGGGGGCGTCAGCAAGAGTAACTCCTATTACAAAGCCAGAACTGTAGGGTGTGGGGGCAGCCGGGTAGTGATTTGAAGTGCGTTTAGTTAGATTAACCGCGCTTTGTGGAGGAATTATGCCTCCCTTCGCACGAATCGAACCGGCGTTGTTCATTCCTTATACAGCCGGGCCTGGTTTTACGCGTTCAATCGGGATCTTGGGAAAAGACAGTGGCGGCGTGATTCCGGTGGAACCAAGGCGCGTTTCTTTACTGAATCTCCCCGAGCTAAACGCCCAGCGGCGAGAAGCGTTTCTTTCCGCCCTCCAGCTTCCCATGCACAAGCAACCCTCCTTGAAACACTTCGATTTCGCCCAGCAAAGCTTTCCCAATGCGGAACGCATCGCCGAGCATGGCCTGCGCCTGCCGGTCTGCCCGACGCTCAAGGAAGGCGACATCGAGTACGTCGTCACCGCTCTCCGCGCTTTCTTTGGAAACTAAGCCGGAGTTCTGCTATCACCCTTTCACTATGTCGCAAAAATACGATCTCGGGCTCGTCGGCCTTGGAGTCATGGGCCGAAATTTATTGCTGAATTTAGCGGACCACGGCATCTCGGTCCTGGGCCACGACGCGGACGCCGCGAAGGTTTCCGCCCTGAGAAAAGAGGGCGCCGGAAAGCCCATTGGGGCCGCCGAATCGCTTGCCGAGTTCGTTAAAGATCTGAAATCCCCCCACACTGTTCTTTTTCTGGTGCCGGCGGGAGCGCCGGTGGACACCGCCGTCGCGGCCATCCTACCCTACCTCAGCCCGGGAGACCGGCTCATCGATGGCGGCAATTCCCATTTCAAGGACACCGAGCGACGCGAGAAGGCGCTTGCCGCCAGAGGCTTGTTCTTCATCGGCATGGGGATTTCGGGAGGCGAAGAAGGCGCCCGCCGTGGGCCGAGCCTGATGCCCGGAGGCGATAGAGAGTCTTTTGAAGCCATCCGGCCGTGGCTCGAAGCCATTGCCGCCAGAGCCGACGGCGTTCCTTGCGTCGGCTTCGTCGGGCCCAGTTCGGCGGGCCACTACGTGAAGATGGTTCATAACGCCATCGAGTACGGCTGGATGCAGCTTCTCTCCGAAGCGGTCCATCTTCTCCGCCGCGGGCAAGGCCTTTCCTGGAAAGAGATCGGAAACCATTTGAAGGAGTGGAATGGCGCCGAGCTCAATGCGTTTCTCGTCGAGATCACCGCCGACATTTGCGCCAAGACGGATGAAGAGACGGGGCGGCCTCTCGTCGAGCTCGTGTCGGACGTCGCCCGGCAAAAAGGCACGGGCAAATGGGCGACGGAAGAAGCCCGTAACCTTCAAGTTCCGATCCCCACGATCGAAGCGGCAGTAACCTGGCGCGACCTCTCTCGCTGGAAGGCGGAGCGCGATACGCTTTCCAAGGGCGTGAGCGCAATGAAGGGGCAAGTTTCACCCGACGACGTAAGACGAGCTTTGTACGCGTCGATGGTGATCACCCTGTCCCAAGGGCTTCATCTCTTGAGAGTCGCCTCGCAAAATTACGCCTATCTCCTCGATCTCGAGAAGGTGGCTCTCCTCTGGCGGGCCGGTTGCATTTTACGGGCGGGGCTATTGAAAGAAGTCGCCGCCGCTTATCACGAAGAGCCCAAGCTCCCCCACCTTCTCATGGACGGCGCCTTGGGCGCCCGTTTGAAGCACTGTGAGACCTCCCTCAGAACGGTGGCGAAGGCTTCCCTGGATCTCAGGCTCGCCTCTCCGGCGCTACTCGCCTCCGTCGCTTATTGGGACGCTATGCGAGACACGGATTTGCCGGTGAGTGTGGTGCAGGCCCAGCGCGACTATTTCGGCGCCCACACTTATGAGCGGCGGGACAAGCCCGGCAGCTTCCACTCCGATTGGAAAACCAAGTAGTGGCGATTCTCGGCATCGACATAGGCGGCTCGTTCGTGAAAGCCGCGGTCCTTGGCCGAGGCAAAATCGCGCGAGTGGCTTGCGAGTGCGACGCCTCCTCCGAAGATCGATCCGAATTGCCGCTCACGCGCGTGTGGCAGGCGCTCATAGCTGCGGTACGCGAAGCCTTGAAAGACATCGACGCCACGACTATCGAGGGCATTGGGCTCAGCTGTCTAACCCCGGCCCTCGTTCTCGTCGATAAAAGTGGAAAACCTCTAGGACCGGCTTACACTCATTTGGACCGCCGAAGCCGCGCCCTCTCCGAAAAAATCTGGAAGGAAGTGGGCCCTGAGTTTCATGCCTCTACCGGCAATCTCCCTCTGCCTGGTGGCATGTCGGCGCTTACCTTTGCCAGCTTGGGAGTGAGGGGAGTCGGACGCTACTTGCATTTGAACGGCTGGATTGGCGCCGAGCTTACCGGAGAGTATGCCTTCGATCCGGCCAATGCCGCTTTCAGCGGGCTCTATTCGCTTTTTCCCAAACAAGAATGGTCGCGGCGCTGGTGTGAGTATTTCGGAGTCGATCCCGCCTGGCTTCCGCCTGTGCAATCGGGAGAAGCCACGCTGGGAACGCTTCTCGCCACCCGAGCCAAGGAGCTGGGCCTAAGAGCCGGCCTTCCCGTGAAGCTTGGGACCGCGGATACCTCGAGCGCTTTACTTGCCGTAGGGGCCAAGGCTGGCGACTTACTGCATGTCGCGGGCACCACTCAGGTGCTTGCCACTATCGTCGATAAGCCCGTTCCTCACCCTCGGCGACTAGTTCGCCCGCTTGGCGTGGGAAATAGCTTCGTCCACGTTACACACAACCCGGTTGGGGGCGCGGCTCTGGAATGGTTACGACGTCTTTGTTTCTCGGAGCTCTCTCCGGAAATTTTCTACGGCGAGACCGTGGAAAAAGCGCTCTCTCATCCGACCAAGGTCGTTCTCGATCCGTTTTATCTCGGCGGTGACCGTCTTGAAATGCAGGCCAAAACCGCCGCGTTTCAAAACGTGAGCTTGGGAACCGCCGGCCTGGATCTTCTCTCGGCCCTTCTGCAAGCGATGAAGCAGGGCCACGCCCTCGCCCTGGAGGATCTTGGGGTCGGCAAGTTCGGCCGGACTTATCTGACGGGGGGCGCGGCTCGCGTTGCGCAGAAAGTCTTGAGTCCCCACGCGGAACGCTTCGAGGAAGGCTCGCTAAACGGAATCGCTCGCCTATTTACGTAACGGTAGGGGCTCTATTTTTCCGACCACGAAGGCGTAAACCAAGGCGCCGAACAGGCCCACGCCGGCCGCGATCGAGAGACAAAGCACGTAATCGTTCTTCGTGAAGTCGAGCACGTAGCCCATGAAGGGGCCAAGCACGATGCCCGCCATATTGGAGGCGCAGTTTTGAATGCCTCCCAGGGAACCGACGAGATTGGGGGACGGAGCGACGTCGCCGGGAAGCGCCCAGACTCCCGCCGCCGCGAAGGCGAGGCTCGCGTAGGAGAGGGAGAGGAGCGCCACCGCGGTTACCGTATCGGGCGCGTGAGCCGCGAAAAAAATCACGGAAGAGCCGAGCATGCCGAGCACGATGGGAATCTTTCTGGCGGCGGTGAGACTCATGCCTCGGCGATAGAGGCGATCGGATAGAAGACCGCCGCACCAGCCGCCGACGGAAGCGATGAGAGGCGGAATCATGCCGAGCGTGCCTACCTGCATCGCGGTAAAACCGCGCGCCTCGCGGAGATACGTCGGAAACCAGGTGATGTAGAAATAGATGACGAAGCTCAGGCAGAAAAACCCCAGCGCCATGCCCCAAACCGTACGGTAGGCAAAGAGATCGCGCCAGCGCATCTGAGCGGAGATCTCGGCCTCTTTGCTCTCCGACCTCGCCCCTCCGTCTTGAATGTATTTCAGCTCTTCGGGAGTGACCCAGGGGTGCTCTTCGGGCCGGCGATAGAAGGCGTACCAAAGGCTCGCCCAAATCACGCCGATGACGCCACTAACGACGAACGACCACCGCCACCCGAAGTAATAGAGAATCGCGCTGACCAGAGGCAAAGACAGAGCGGTGCCGATGCGCGAGCCGCTATCGAAAATCGAGCTGGCGACACCCCGTTCCTTTCGGGGAAACCACTCGGAAGTCGCCTTGGCATTGGAGGGATAAGCGCCCGCCTCCCCGAGGCCCAGGCAAAGCCTGAGCGCGAATAGGCTGCGAAAACCCGTGCCCGCGGCGGTCAAAGCCGTGAAGAAAGACCACCAGAGACAGGCTCCCGTATAGGTGAGCCGAGCGCCGATGCGATCGACGATCCAGCCCGCGGGCAGCTGGCCAAAGGCATAGGTGAAGAAGAAAGCGCTTAGAATCAGGCCCATTTGGCCCTTGGTGAGACCCAATTCCGCTCGGATCATCACTTCCGCCACGCCGAGGTTCGCCCTATCGATGTAGTTGATGGCCGTGCCTAAAAAGGCCATGCCGATGATGAGCCAGCGCACGCCGGGCCGTTTTCCGTCTCGAGTTTTCACGTGGCGGGAAACTACTCGGTTTGCTCAAACGCCGCAAGAGCACTAAGCTCGGCTGGCCATGCCGGCTCGCCACAAATTCTCGAAGATTAATCTGGAGATCAGCAATGTCTGCAATCTCCAGTGCAGCTTTTGCCCCGAGGTCATCCGGGAAAAAAGCCTCATGGCGTTGCCCTTGTTTCGCCACATTCTGGACGAAATCGCCCCGCTGACCGAGCAGGTTTGCTTTCACTTGATGGGCGATCCCTTGGTCCATCCCGAGCTGGAAGCGATGCTCGACATCTGCCTGGCCAAAGGGGTTCCGGTTTATCTGGTGACCAACGGCGTATTGCTGATCGAGAAGCGTTTCTCGCTTTTGCTGCATCCGGCGCTGCGCCAAGTGAACTTCTCGCTGCATTCCTTCGCGGATAATTTCGGCGACAAGGATCCTACGGACTACCTCGAAAGGCTTTTCTCCTATACGGAGCTCGCTTTCAATGAGCGGCCCGATCTCTACATCAATTACCGGCTCTGGGATCTCAATGAGGTGCGAGGCACCATGGCCCATCCCGATGCCATGCTGGCCCGCCTCGAGTCGCGCTTCGGCGTCACCATCAAACGCAACTTCGATGTCGGCCTGCACAAGGGCCGGCTCTTGAAAAACCGGCTCTACCTTCATTTCGATACGGAGTTCGTGTGGCCGGATCCCGCGCTTCCTCTCTTGGGAACTAAGGGCACTTGCTACGGGTTATCGTCTCACTTCGGTATTCTCGTCGATGGAACGGTGGTTCCCTGCTGCCTCGATAAAGAAGGCAGAATTCCTTTAGGCAACATCAAGGACAGTCGGGTCACCGCGATTTTGGAAAGTCCCCGCGCCAAAGCCATTCTCAAAGGCTTTCGCGACGGCAAGCTCGTCGAAGATCTCTGCCAGCGCTGCAAGTACATCGAGCGCTTTCAATCTCAGAGAGCGCCCGCTTCGGCCTCACTTAGGTAGGGCACGGCGAAAAAGAACGTGGGTGGGAGCTTTTGCTTTTCTCTCTCTGTTTTTCTCCGCCCTTTTCTTTCGCTACTGCGAGCGGCCGATCACGGCGTTACGCGAGCGCTGGACGATCAGCCGGCGCCAGTCACGCGGCTTGCCGGGTGTCGAAAAGGACCTCGTCTTTATGCTCCCGGCTGAACAATAAGCTCCCGGTCAGCCCCAAGGTGATTCCGTAGAGCACATGCGCATTGAAGCTGACGAAGCCAAGCAGAGCGGGATCCGACGTCAGTCTGCCGAAGATCCCTAAGTCCGCCAGCGGCGAGAGAATGATTTGGGACAAAAACCAAAGCCCCACGCCGAAGCCGAGCCCGAACCCCATGGTACGTTCCGGAAAGTAGCGCTGTTCCAAAGCGTCGAACACCAGGGGAAAGAGCACTGAGCCGATCAAGAAATGGGTGACCATGCCGAGCCACCAAGAAGCGGAGTAGGTTACGACTGAGCCCTCTGAAAAGCCGCGGACCAGTCCCTTGGCGAAATCGAACTCTGGCAGACCCAAGAAGGAAGCAACGGGCTGGGCCACCAAAGTGACTAGCAGCGTTCCAAGGAATCCCCCCGCGACTAAAATCAACACATGACGGGATCTTTCGTTCGAAAGTGTATCGCCCCTCATTGGCTTGCCTCCTGTTAAAGGGAATTCTAGTCTCACCGTTTCGGTACTCAAAGCCAATGCAGCGGATGTGCCATCCGCTGCGAGCTCAACGGTATCGAGGAAACATCCGTCGAAAGAACACGTGGTACCGCGCATTGCCCAACCCTTCAATCGGCGGTAAATAATAAGACGTAGTGTGGGGGTATGGTGGAATTCCACGTAGCGCGATTGCCGATGAACAAGCGAGAGAACCGAAACTTGGCGCCGGGCTCCCCACAGCTCGAGCTGCTCCTCGTCGAGGACAATCTTCCCGACGCCCTTCTCACCGCCGGCCTTTTGGAGTCCGGAGAGTCTCCGGTAAAAGTTAAGACGCTTTCCGACGGTGAGGCGGCCCTGAATTTCCTGTTCCAGCGAGGAGAGTTCGCGGGAAGCCCCATTCCGGATGCCGTCATTTTGGATCTCAACCTTCCCAAGCGAAATGGCCTCGAAGTCCTGGCCGAAATGCGGGCTCATCCTCCCTTGAAAACGGTTCCGGTCTTCATTCTGACCAGCTCGAGGAGCCGCGAAGACGTCACCCGGGCGTATAACCTAGGTGCCTCGTTCATTCCCAAGCCCACCGAGCTCGCCGAGTTCGAAAACGTCATCCGGCGCTTGCTCACGATCGATCTGCCGCGCGTCTGTCACGGTAGGCCCCAGCCCGAGCCGGCGCCTCCGGCTCAGAGCTTCGACCGCAAACCCGGCGGAGATCGCACCGCGGGTTTCATGAAATTTTTCGCCGGCCTTTCGCACTCGCTTCGCACTGAGGCCGATCCCATTAAAGCGTTGCAAATTTGCGTCGATCAAATCAGCTCGGTTTTGGGATGGCCTGTCGGGCATGCTTATCTAGTGGGAGACGACCAACGCGGCCCCCTTGTCGGCTCGGGCGTATGGTATCTTTCCGAACCGGCTCGGTTCGAGGCCTTTCGAAAGCTCACCGAGTCCACCTTACTTCCCCCCGGTGTGGGCCTGCCCGGCATGGTCATCTCCTCGAAAGGGCCGGTTTGGCTCCAAGACATCGGAGCCTGCCCGGAGCTTCCCCGGCGGCGCATCGCCGAGGCGGTAAGTCTCAGCACCGCGTTCGCGGTGCCGATCTTCGTTGGGGGAAAGGTTGCCGGTATCCTCGAGTTTTTCTCGGATGAAGATATCGCGAAGGACGATACGACCATTTCCGTCGTGTCCCACGCCGCCGATCAAATCGGCATCCTCTTGCAAAGCCTTGGCATGGAGGACGCCGCGCGGGAGAGCCAAAAACGGATTCAAAACGTGCTGGAGACCGCCCTCGACGCCTTCGTCGGCCTGAATGCGGATGGTTTAATCATCGATTGGAACGGGCAAGCGGAGCAAACCTTTGGCTGGTCACGCCAGGAAGCCATGGGCCGGCCCTTGGAAGACATGATCCTGCCGCAGCAATACCGCGAGTCTCACCGCCTCGGGATGAAACGATTTCTGCACACGAAAGAAGGCCTCGTTCTCAACCGCCGCATCGAGATCACGGCTCTGCACAAGGACGGGCACGAGTTCCCCGTAGAACTCCATATTTCGCCCACCCAGCTGAAGAACGGATACGTTTTTAATGGGTTCATCCGCGATTTGAGCGATCGGAAACGGCAAGAGCCCGCGTCCAACCGAGTCGTCCAGAGAACCTCGCAACTGGAGCAAGCCAATCAGGAGCTAACCAAGTCGAACGCCGAGCTCGAACAGTTTGCCTATATCGCGTCCCACGATCTTCAAGAGCCGTTGCGGATGGTGGTGACTTATCTGCAGTACTTGGAAAAAAGGAACCAGGACACGCTCGGCACCGAGGATCGGCAATTCATCAAGTTTGCGATCACCGGCGCCCTGCGCATGCGCGCGCTCATCGACGATTTACTCGCTTTCTCCCGGGTCGGCCGGGGCGCCCAGAACAAAGAGCCGGTCGCCTTTAACGAAGTGGTGGACACCGCGCTCTCCACCTTGAAACACGCGGTCGAGACGAGCAAGGCCCAGATCGATTGCGCGCAGTTGCCTACGATAACCGTCGACCGCGCGCAGATGGTTCAGCTCTTCCAGCAACTTCTGTCCAATGCGATGAAGTATCAGAGCGATAAGCCCCTGCGCATTTCCATCAAGGCCGACCGGCGCGGGCCGGAATGGATTTTATCGGTGAAGGACAACGGCATCGGCATCGATCCGAAGTATGCCGAGCGGATCTTCGTCGTCTTCCAAAGGCTAAATAGCGATCGGGAGAAATATCCCGGTACGGGCATAGGGCTCGCCATCTGCAAAAAAATAGTCGAACAGCATAAGGGCGGGCTCTGGGTCGAGTCAGAGGCCGGTCAGGGCGCCGCGTTTTACTTCAGTCTTCCGGCGAACGAGTAACGCCGCCACTAGCAGCCACCCCCCGTACCAAATCGCAGTCATTGCGCGACGGCACCCTTCGCTCACGCAATGGATGGGATACGTAAAGCCCCACCAGTTCGGAAAATAGGGACTTGGCCTTTCTCCCATCAACCACGCGCCGACGTTCCTTAAACGGAGGCCAAGATGTCCTGTCCCAAAGCCATAAATCAGCGACTCGCGGCTCGCCCCCGTAGCGTCGATTTGCCCGTACTCTAGTCCCTCGGGGGCGAGACAGGCTGCGATTTGAACCAGAAATCCCAACGCAAAGCAGGCCACCGCAAGACGTTGATTGGCTTTGGCACCGAGGCAAATCGGATAGACAAAGAGCAAAATAAAATGCGCGAGATAGCGCGGCCCCCAGCACTCGCTCCCATCGGGATCAATCGTCTTCATCGAGCAGAGAAAAGCACAGGCGACCAAAGCAAGAAGCACGGTGAGGAACGGAACCTTGAGCGGAGCCTCAATCCGTCGCCAACCGAGAAAGCCGAGCCACAAGGGCGGAGACATCCACAGGAACCCTTTTCCAAAACCAAATAACAAGCCAAGAAATATCGCGGGCCGGGGCGGGCCGAAGAGCTTCGTCCCTCCGGCTTGCCGCAAGTACTCGCTGTACCCGCTGCTAAACGCACTTCCGAACCGCTCGTAATTGAAAAAGAGAAGGACGGCTAAAAGAGGCAGAAATCCGAGCGCGCTGTACTTCCAGCCGCGGCGATCCTTTGCGGTCGACAAAAAGACCACGGCCCCCGGCAGAAGCGCCAGCGCCGAGATGAGCCGAAAGGTCAAAGCCGCGCCGGCGAAAGCTCCCATCCAAGCCGCGGCGGAAACCGCTTTCGTCCGCCGCCACCGAAGCGCGAACGCAAAGGCGGCGGTGACGAGCGCTCCGACCGGCGCCTCTTCCTGCAAAGACTGCGTCGCGTACGGAAGCGCGAGGGTGGTCAAAAGAGCGAGCGCGGAGAACGCGAACGCCCGAGACCGGTCAAGCCCGCATTCGATCAGGAGAAGCGCCGAGGCCCACCACCATCCCAGCGCCACCAAGGGGGAATAAAGAAAGAGCACCGGAAGCCAGCGCGCGTAGCGCACGAGCTCAGGGTGGGACGCCCAAAGCCGAAGGTGATGCCCTAACCAATCGAAAGGAACGAAGAAGAGTGATTGCCCGATGCCGAAGTAGCTCGTGTCCCCCTTGCCGGGGATATGAACCATATCGTCTTGCTGGCTGAGAAAGGGAGCGCCCGTGCGCCAAAGCGCTTTGGCGACCAAAAGGCGCTGATTCGCGTCAACGTTTTGCACGCGCCCCGGAGAGAGCAGCACGAAAGCCAAAGCCAAGGCGAAAACAGTCCGCCAGGGCGCGAGCTCTAGAGCCATCAATACGCCTTGCGAATGAGAGAGCGGGTGTCCTTCATGAGGCGGTTGACCTGATCGTCGTCATTGGCGTCGTAGTAGCCTCGAATCCGGCGAAGATGATCGACCAAGACGAGCTTCTCGCTATGAATCGTCGGGTTCGTGGGATCGGTGCTGAGCTTGAAGCCGGTGCTAATCAAAGAAAGGAGCTCGTCCTTGGGTCCCGTCAAAAATAGCCACTTATAGGGATCGGCATTCGCTTTGACGGCGTAGTTTTTGAGCACTTGGGCCGTGTCGCGCTCGGGGTCGGTGGTGAAGGAGACCGAGCGAAAGTTGTCCTTGAACAGAAACTTGTTTTGCACCCGCTGAACCTTGGCGGTGATGATCGGGCACTGCATCTGGCAACTGGTGAAGAGAAAGCTCGCCACCCAGACTTTCCCGTGCAAATCGTTCGAGCCGTAAGTCGCGCCCGTTCGCTCCGTGAGAGAAAAATCGGGCACTTGCCCCAAGATGGGCAGCTCCTTCGTCTCGAAGCTTCCGGACAGAGCGAGAACGCCCACCGAGACCATCGGCATACCTACCAAGAAAAGAACGAGGACCAGAACCGGATTGATCTTTTTCATGCCTTACTTCCTTTGGAGACGAGTGCCGCCGCCACTGCAAAAGCCACCAGGCCGAATCCGCCGACTAAAAGCAGATTCACACCAAAACTAATATTCGTTCCCGCGTAGCCGCCGCTTTGCAGATAAAAGCTCTGCTTGAGCGCGTCGAGCCCATAGGTGAGGGGATTAATCCACATGAAGGGCTTCAGCCAAATCGGGGCGCGAGACACCGGGAAGAAAGACCCGGAGAGGAGCCACATCGGCATCAAGAGGAGATTCATCACGGAATGAAAGCCCTGAACCGAATCGAGCTTCCAGGCAAAGATGAAGCTGAACGCGCTGAGCGCCAGCGACACGGCGGTAAGCGCTAGCAGCGCCTGACAGACTCCCCCGATTCCTAACGACACTCCCGCGAGCGGAGCGGCGAGCAGCAGAAGGGCTCCTTGGAGCATCGCGAGCACCGTACCTCCAGCGACCTTTCCGGTGACGAGGGACGCGCGCGATACGGGAGCGACCAGCACCGCCTGTAGAAAGCCTTCGTGCCGGTCCTCGATGAGCGATATCGTCGAGAAAATGGAGGTAAAGAGCACGGTCAGCAAGACGATGCCCGGATAGAAATACTCCGTATAGCCCTTGCCGCCCAGAGCGGTGGGAAACGCGGCGCTCAGTCCCGAGGCGAGAAAAATCCACAGGAAAATGGGCGTGCCGAGGCTGCCGATGAGCCGGCCCCGCTGCCGATAGAAGCGGACGATTTCACGTTCCAAGCCGCTTCGTAAAGGAAGCCAAAAGTATTCTGACTTCATCCTTCGCTCCCTAGTCCGTCGTAGCGGCGGCCCGTGACGGAGATGAAGAAATCCTCGAGGGTGGGCTTACCCACCGTGAGCGACTCAATCTGATCCCGGAAAGAACGCAAAAGATCGCTAATAAGGTCCGAGCCCGCGTCCCGCGCAATGCGCACCTGATCGTCCACCACGCGCGTCTCGAGGGAATATTTCGACCGGATTTCCGAGCTGAGGGTTTCGGCATTGCGGCTGCGGATGGAAATGACTTCCGTGCCGACTTTACCCCGAAGTTCGGACGGCGCTCCCACGGCGACCAGTTTTCCGTGATCGAGCAGCGCGACCTGGTCGCAGCGATCGGCCTCTTCCAAAAGATGCGTCGTCGCGAGTACCGTGATGCCTTGGCGAGCGAGCGTCAGGAGATGATCCCAAACCTGGCGGCGGGCCAGCGGATCGAGTGCAGTGGTTGGCTCGTCGAGAATCAGAACCTCAGGCTCGTGGAGAAGGCCCTTGGCGATTTCCACGCGGCGCTTTAGCCCACCCGAAAGCGTCTCGGCTTTGTCCCGGCGGCGATCCGAGAGCCCGAACTCCACCAAGGCAAGATCGATGGCTCGGCTCAGCTCTTTACCGGACATGCCGTAAAGATAGCCCTGATGGCGGAGATTTTCTTCCACCGTGAGCTTCTTATCGAGGGCCGGATTTTGAAAGATGACGCCCAGCCGGCGGCGCACCTTCGCGGGGTGAGCGAGGGCATCCTCTCCAAAAAAGGAAACGCTCCCCGATTGGGGCCGGAGCAAGGTCGCTAAAATATTGAAGGCGGTGGACTTGCCGCCGCCGTTGGGGCCCACGAGACCGAAGAGACCGCCCTTGGGAACTTCAAAGCCTACGCCGTCCAGCGCGATACGCTCCCCGTAACGATGAACGAGCGAGTCGCAACGAACCGCGGCCTGCATCTAAAACACCCTGTCCCACACCAATAGAAGGCCCAGGGCGGGGAGATAGACGATGGAGTAGAGAAAGAGCGCCCGCGCGTAGGCGTGATTGCGGCGGAGCGCGAGCTTCGCGCTCAAGACGAAAAAGAGAAGGCCCAGCCCCAGCGCGCCGGCGAAATACACTTCTCCCGCGATGCCCCACACGCTCGGCACGAGAGTCAAAGGCAGAAGCACCATCGCGTAAACGAGAATCTGCTTCGCGGTCATGAGGCCCGCTTTATCGACGACGGAAAGAATGGGAAAGCCGCCGCGGGCATAGTCTTCGCGGTAGATCCACGCGATAGCTAAAAAGTGCGGAATCTGCCACAGAAAGAGGAGCGCGAAGAGCCAAGCGCCGCCAGGCCCGATGCGCCCGTGAGAAGCGACATAGCCCATCAAGGGAGGCATCGCTCCGGGAATCGCGCCGACTAAAGTCGACATGGAGCTCACCCGTTTTGACGGCGTGTAGATCCCGAGATAAAAGAGCAGCGTCAAACCACCGAGTACTGCGGTGGTGGGGTTCACCAAGAAAAGCAGAATCAGCTCGCCAACGATCGCGGTCGAAAAGCCCATGATGAGCGCGTAATGGGGCGGAATGCGCCCCGACGGAAGCGGGCGATCCATCGTACGCCACATGAGCGCGTCGATGTCGCGCTCGAGGTACATGTTCAAGGCGCCGCAACCCGCGCCAACCAAGGCGATACCGAGAAGCGCGTAAATAAAAGGCAGCGGAGCAATAGGGCCATTCGTTCCCAGGAAATATCCGAGCGAAGCCATCATCAAAGCGAGGAGACAGATGCGCGGCTTCGTCATTTCGATGAGGTCGTGGATCAAACCTTGGTTCATGCAAGCCCCCGGCTCAAAGACGGCATTACGAAGACCGAGTCATCCCGGCGCAGGCGAAATACCCGAACGGTCAAAGTCACCGAAGTGGCGAGGCAAAGCGCGCCCACACCCAAATGCAAAGTCGTGAGCGGCACGGGGCGCTTCATCCAGATCACCATGGCGCCGAGCATGCCTTGAAAGCTCACCAAAGCAATGAGAGCACCGGCGTGGCTCACGAGGCTCAAGCGGTCTCCATTTCGGGTGAAGATGCGGAAAGCCAAAATCGCCGAGAGTAAAACCACGGTGAGCGCGCCCGCCCGGTGGGCAAAGTGAATGGCGATTTGAAACGTGAACTCCGGCGGAATCGCGCGGCCGAAGGAAAGCGGGAAATCCGGAATGGCGAGCCCCGCGCCCGAATGGCGCATCACCGCGCCCATGAGAAGCTGGGCGAAGAACGCGAGGGAAGTGAGGAGACACCAAGTCGGCAAAGACGAATCTGACGCCGAGAGCGTGAACTGAGGGCCTTCCCAGCTGGGACTCGTCACCATGGCGAGGCAAACGACGATGCAAAAGAAAGTCTGCGCGAGTAACGCGTGCCCGACGGAAACACCAACGGGAAGCCGGAAGAGGACCGTCATGCCGCCCAGGACCGCTTGCGAAAGGACTACGCCGACGGCCGCGATGCCCAACGCGCGTACCCAGGAACGGGCCTCGAATCTCCAGAGCAGGAAGGCCAGGCAGACCGTTAGGATCGCGACGGTGCCCGCGATGAGACGGTGGCCGTGCTCGAAAATCACGCCGCCGATCATTTCCGGAAAAAGGGTGCCGTAGCTGAGCGGCCAATCGGGAACCGCGAGACCGGAGCCGGTGCTCGTGACCAGCGCGCCCGCTAATAAGAGGAAAAAAGTGCAAAGCGCCGTACCGATCGCAAACTGATGGACGAAAATTCTCGGTCGGGCCATGCCCGTACCGAGGGCGGGCTTGCCCGCCGTAGTGGAACGAAGGCGGGTCATGCGCCACCCTGTTTAGGGACAGCAGGCATGGGTACGGAAACGGGTTGAATCAAAGGGGTTCGAGAAGGCTTGGCCACGTCAGCGGTGCGCTTGGAGACGCGAGGCGCGTGCACGAAGAGCAGAACCAGAAGAATGAACGCGGGAGCGATGTTCCACATGAACTTCAGGCGGACATCGTCTTGATTGAGTCCGGGAATGCCGGATTTGCGGGAATTATAGATCCAGAAGGCTTCGCTCGCGAAAAACAGCACAATCGAAACGAAAAGCAGGACCGAGAAGGTGGAGTCCACCCCTTGGAAGAGTGAGTTCAGCTTCGCAAGGGACGACTCCATACCTTCTCCAATCCTAAACAACTAAACCGAGACCCTATCAGGTTCCGGCGTACGTGAACTCAGCGGCGCCGCCAGCGTCCGACACTTTGACCTTTTCGGTCTTGGTGCCGAGCTTTTCGTGCCAGGCTTCCACGGTGTACTCACCGGCCGGGAGGCCGTTGATCGTGAACTCGCCCTTGTCGTTCGTCGTGGCGAAGAAGGGATGGTCCATGACGTTGACGTAAGCTTGCATCCAGCCGTGCACATCGCACTTCACCTTGACCGCGAGCTCAGGCGTCTTGAAGACTTTGTCGATCGTTTGGCCCTTGGTGTTCATGCCTTGGTTGAACTGAGGGTTCTTCTTGGGCAACGCGTGCACGTTGTGCAACGTCGTATCGCTGTTGATGATCTTCAACGGCTGATTGACCATGAGGCCGATGACGTGCGGGTGGTACTGGCAACCCTTTTGGTCGAACTCGACCGGGGTCGTCACCGGCGTGCCGCCCTTGGCGTCTTTTACGTACACGAACACGTTTTTGAGCGTTCCGTTGGTGTTGACCGTGATGGTCTCGTCGACGGCCTTGGAATTTTCCTTCGCGCAGAACGGATCCGCGTTCATCTTAAGAGCCTTCGCCTTGGGGGCGGTGCCCTTAAAGGTGACTTTGCCGGTAAGATTGCCGGCGAAGCTGTTGGTCGCGAGTAACGCGACGGCGAGCAAGGTGACTTGAGCTGTTGTTTTCATAAGGTTCCTCTCCTCGAAACTGTTCGTTTGAAAGCGCACAAAACTATAGATTGGCTCAGGGTGCCACGCAACAGGCTTTTTGGCCCTTGTTAGCAGGGGCGATCTGCGGCAAGCGGCATCCGGCGGCCCGCTCCGAAAGCATGGGAGGAGACGCGCAATACGGGAGGAAGTTGGTACCGTTTATATTCCGTCGGCCCAAAGAGCCGCTTATAGGTCGCGACCGATTGGGCGTCGATTCCCGATTGGATGAGCTGGGTATCGCCCAGTCCGCGTTCCACCGACTCCCGCACGATGCGGTCCAGAACGTCGTACGGGGGAAGCGTTTCCTGATCCGTCTGGCCTTCACGGAGCTCGGCGGTGGGCGGCCGGGTCAGGACTCGGGCCGGGATGACTTCCTTTTCGCGGTTCATCCAACGGGCCAAATCGTAAATCTGGCCTTTGACTAAATCCCCGAGCACCGCGAGCGCGCCCGCGGAATCTCCATATAAGGTGGAATAGCCCGTGGCGATTTCGCTCTTGTTACTCGTGTTCAAAAGAAACGCGCCGCGTTCGTTGGCCAGCCCCATCAAGACCGTCATGCGGATGCGGGGCTGAATGTTCTCTTGAGTAAGGGACTTGGGATCGCCGCCAAACCATTTCCGCCAAAGCTCCGCGTACTGAGCGCGGAGGGGCTCGATGTCGCAAACCTGATACTGAATGGATAAATTCTTAGCGAGCTTTTCCGCGTCTTCCAGACTCGCTTGCGAAGTAAATCTCGTCGGCAGCGCAACGCCCACTACGTTCTCTTTCCCGAACGCTTCCGCGGCGAGCACCGCAACCACGCTACTATCGATGCCGCCGCTAAGACCGATGACCGCTTTCGAAACCCCGGTTTTTTTCGCGTAATCGCGTACGCCCATGACGAGCGCGCCCTTCAGCCATTCGCACTCGGGCGTGGGCCAGGCAAAGATCTGACCCGTCGCGCCCCACGTCACCTCGACGAGGCTTTCTTGAAAGGCCGGCCCTTGCGCGAGTGTCTGGCCCGCGGCGGAAACCGCGAGACTCGCGCCGTCAAAGAGGAGATCGTCGTTACCGCCGACTTGATTGCAAAAGAAAACGGCGCAACCCAGCTCGCGCGCAATCTCTGTGAAGAGCCGCCGCCGGACTTCAGGCTTACCCATGTGAAAGGGACTCGCCGACAAATTGATGAGGCCGTCGAGACTTTTGCCTTTCAGAGCGTCCAAAGGCTGCTCTTTATAGAGGCGGTCGAGATACCCCGGCCGGTTCCAGGCATCCTCGCAAATTTGCACGGCGAGTTTTTTCCCGGCCACGGTGAAAATCAGAGGCTCCGTTCCGGGCTCAAAGAAGCGCCGCTCGTCGAAGACGTCGTAGGTGGGAAGGCATTGCTTGCGGTAGACCGCTTCGACCTTGCCACCGCGCAGGAGCGCCGCCGCATTGGCAAAGGGCGGGCCCCAGGGGGACGGGTTTCTGTCGACGAAACCGACCAGGACGGCCATCTCGCCCGTTTCAGAGGCGAGCATTCTCAGTATCTCGAGGTTTTTTTCGACGACACAGGGATAGTCGAGCAGATCGCGGGGGGGATAACCCGTGAGACAGAGCTCGGGAAACACCACCAGATCGGCGTGCGCGGCACGCGCCCGACCCATCCAGTCTCTGACGAGCGCGGCGTTGCCAATCAGGTCCCCTACTTTGGGGTCCACTTGAGCCAAAACTATTTTCACTGCTCTCCGGCGTCCTCTTCGAACACGTCCGAATCTTCGTGGCCGGCTTCCTCGGGCTTGAGCTGTCCCTTACCGGAGAAGGTCTTTTCGAATTCCTCCGGCGACAAACCGCCCTCTTCCCAGAAGCTGCGCATGAACGGCCCGCGGACGTGGAGCCAACTGGCTTGCTCCTCAATAATCTCCGAGGCCCCCTGGAGCAATGGGAAATACCGAACGAAGTGGTCTTTCTGAGACGAGGGCCTGAGGCGCGTGAACCAGGGAAAGAGCTTCGGAAAGAGAACGACCGTGCCCGAGAACAAAAGCAGCGGCACGGTGAGAAAGAGTACCGCCCGCGAGACGCGCGCTTTGGTAATCATGCGCGGCCGGCGCGGGTGCGACGCCTGATTGATCTGCAGCGCCATTTCGTGGCTGAGCGGCCGCGAAGGCAAGGCGTGCAAGATGTCCAAGGTGTGCTTCAGATCGCGGTGCACGCCGGTGCACTCGTTGCACCCGTCGATATGGCTTTTGATCTCCTGCTCTCTCGTCGCGGGAAGTATCCCCTCGATGAAATCCGAAAGCAGGTTCTGGCAGAAAAAACAGTTGGGCGTTGAGCTCATCGCCGGCGCCCCTCGGTAGCGGGAGGCGAAGGCACTTGGCCTCTCAACCCATCCTTCAATTCAAGGCGTCCCCGGTGCAGCCGGTGGCGGAACACGCCCCAGCGCACGCCGAGAATTTGCACGACCTCTTCGTCGTCGAAACCCAGCACGTCTCTGAGCACGATCGGCGAGCGGAAGTCGGCGTCGACTCGCCCGAGCCTTTCCACCACCGCGGTCTCGATTTCCGTGACGTCCGTTTTCTTGCCGTCCCATTTACCGAGAACGTCTCCATCGAGATTTCTCAGCACGCGGGTGTCGCGGCCCATGGTCCACTGATACTGCACGCGTACCAGCGCCTCGCGGATTCGCGACCAGCAAGTCTGGAAGAGCTGGATCCGAGCTTCCTTGGGAACCCAGTCACTAGCCCGCTTTGACGTCAATCGTCGATACACGCTTGCGTAATCATGGAACGTGGCGAGTATGACCTCTTCGGCCAAAAAGCCGCCATCGAGCATGTAGAAACAGAAGTCGTAAAGCTTCTGATCGTGTTCTTTTAAAAATTCCCGCAGGTCCGGGGCGGTCTTGGCATTCGCCATGGCGTAAAGTCTAGGTCATGGGCCCGGCGTACGCAATGCCCCAAGGAGCCTGCGGGGAACGTCGTAGCATTAAAACGATCAGAAGTCGAAGTTCAATTCTTCATCGTGATCGTCGTAGCGGTCGAGACTAAACGGATTCTCGTCGCGCGGCTTGGCCACGCGGATGCCCGTGTCGTACTCTAGGCCTTTGTAGTCGACTTCCTCTTCGCGCGATTCTTCCTCGTCGCTATTAGGCTTGTAGTCGGCCATCGCCTTCGGACGCCGGCCGCGACGCATTTGGGGACGGCTGAACATTCCGTTCGGCCCGCCCTTCTTTGCTTCGACGCCGACAGCAGGCTTTGCTCCGGGCTTCGCAGCCACAGGAACGGCAGCCGCCGTCTGGACGATCGGCTTCGCAGGCGCAGCAGCGACTTTCTTCGCTACTACTGGTTGTTGTTTAGATTTCGCGACGACGACAGGCTTTTTCGGCTCTTTTGTCGCTGCGGTTTTCTTAACAGCCTTTGCAGACTGGTGAGACTTTGCAGTTTTGGCCATACACCCCTTCCCCCCAAGAACAGAGTAATTTCCAAACAGCTCAAATCAGATCTATACACTTGCTAAGGTATATTTATTGGATAACGGCTTTTTGACTTGA
>JAYUGC010000078.1:0-13721 GCA_043767805.1 Pseudomonadota bacterium
CGGATGAAGGACTCGCGATCCCCTTGGTTACTTCCCAGACCGATGGCGACCTTAGTGAGCTGCTTCATCGCGTGGCCCGTAATAGAGCGCGCTCGAATGAGCCTTCTCTTTTACTTCGATGAAATGAAGCGGAAAGAAAGGCTCGAGCTTCGCCCAGATCCATACGGCAAGGTTCTCGCTCGTGGCGTACTCGAAGTAGTCGTCCAAATTCTTGCCTTCAAGCTCGGCCACGATGATGCGCCGAAAGAGACGCTTGACCGCGCGAAAGTCGGCGATGAAACCCTCTTCGTTGGGCTCGCCCTTCATGCCAACCCGAACCTTGAAATCGTGCGGATGCACGGGCTCCGACAGCATCCCGTGATGGGAATGAAAGGCCTGAAACTCGATTTCCCTACAAACTACCAAGGGCGATCGCCTCCCAAGTTTTCAGGGCGCGCTTCATGGCCGCGACATCGTGGACACGAAACACGGAGGCGCCTTTAGAAAAAGCCCAAAGGTTCGAAGCGAGGGTGCCGGGCTCGCGCGCTTCGCGCGGCAAGTCCGCCTCGCCCAGAATCTGCGAGAGAAACTTTTTGCGGGAAGTTCCGACCACGACCCGGCCCGCGAGATCTTCGAAGCTGCCGAGATCTTTCAACAGCTCGAGATTATGCTCGGCGGTCTTTCCGAAGCCGATGCCCGGATCGATCCAGAGGCGCTCGGAATCGATGCCGGCCTCGGCGAACGCGCGCACGCGGTCGGCTAAATAGAAGCGAACCTCCGAGACCACCCCGCGCGGGTACTCCGGGTCCTTTTGCATGGTGCGGGGGTTGCCCCGCATGTGCATCAAAATGAAGCAGACGTCGTGCTCGGCGCCGAGTCTCGCCATGGCGGGATCGCTGCCGACGGTCACGTCATTAACGATGGTCGCGCCCAAACGAACCGCGGCTTCGGCAACCGCCACCTTCGAAGTATCGATGGAAATCTCCACGGCAAATTCGGAAGCGATGGCCTCTATCACCGGAAGCACGCGATCCATTTCTACTTGCGCGCTGACTTCCGGGGCGCCCGGCCGCGTGGACTCACCGCCAACGTCGATGATGTCCGCGCCGTCCAAGAAAAGTTTTTCCGCGTGACGGAGAGCCGCCTCTCGTTCCAAAAACTCGCCTCCGTCCGAAAAGGAATCCGGGGTGACGTTGAGAACTCCCATGACGAGAGGAGCGGCGCTTTTCCACATGGCGCCATCCTACGCATTTGCCCCCGAAGCGCAAGCGCGACAACTTGCGTTAATCGGAACAAAGCAGTCTCGCGTGCAGACGGAGGTGGCATGCATTATTCTTAGCGTTCCATGAAAAAACTCACGGCTTTGATCTTGGTGGTCTCCAGTGTCTGGTCCGGCTCGGGTTTCGGCTGGGGGGAAGCCGGCCATCACCTGATAGCCCGCTCGGCGGCTCGCCTAGCCGAGAAGCATCCGGCACTCAAAGAGGTGAAAGACGTCGAGGCCCGCCGCGCCCTCGATCAGTTCCTCAAAGTGCTCCGGGACCGGCACTACCAGCAAGGCCACCTGGCCAATATCCCGGACGTGTACTGGCGAAATCTCGAGGACGGCCTCGCGCAGGCGGGCAATCAGCTGGGATCGCCCACCCATTACCTGAACGCCGAGTACCTGGCCCCCGAAGGCGCAAAGGACCCCTACCTCGAATCGAAAGTACCCCTCGATTACGAGGCGGCCCGCAGCTACGTGAGCGGGCTTTATCCGAGCATTTCCCTCTTCAAGACGGTGGGAACCGCGCCTTGGAGAGCGCAACAATTCGCGACCCTAATGAAGTCGGCCCTCGAAGCGACGCCCAAGGCGGCTTGCGAGACCTACGAGAACAAGGAAGCCCCCCCTACCCGCGCGATGCTCACCTTCGCGGGCATTCTCGCGCATTACACCGGTGACTCCGCTCAGCCCCTGCACTCGACTAAAGACTTCGACGCGGTTGCCACCGGACAAAAGGGCCTTCACTGGTATTTCGAAAACGATCTCGTCAACGCCCTGAGCCCGCCCTCGAGGCCAAAGTGGAAGCGTTAGCGGAAAAGATTCTGACCGGCGTGGAAAAGCAAAAGGGTACCCTGGCCGCCCTTTGGAAAAAGACGAACGAGCGCTTTCCCGATCTGAAGCCCGATCAGAGGACGCAGGCCCTGGTCTTCATGGAGCTCGCCGATAGCTACGGCGCCTTGAAAAAATTGCGGGATCTCGATCTCAAGTACGCCGTCTCGACGGCCGAAGAAGCCCTCGCCTTGGAAACCTGCCGCCCCACGGTTTCCGCTTTGATGGGCGAGCTCGAGAAAACACCTTCGAAGGTGAAGCGCCGCGAGCTGCTTCGGCAAAAAGCGATCGGCTCGAAAGAGCCCGAGCAAGCCGCCTGCCGCCGCACGCCCACCGCCCTGGTGGACTGGTCGGGAGCGCGTTGTAAAACGGCGGATGCCGGCGCTGGTTGCAAGACGGTGGCGCAGTGGCATGAAAGCCTCATCGTGGAACGGCTCGCGCTCGCGACCGCGGTCACCGCGGACGTTCTGGTGCGCGCGTGGAAAGACGGCGGCATGGTCTCGCCGTGCTGGAGCTGGCAGTACGCGATGAAGCCGGGCTTCGTGAGCCCCACCGACGGCTCATGTTTCGGGTACGCCCGAAGTGAGAGAGCCGAAGACGTGCTCACGAGCACGAAACCGATGCCGTCTATCTGGAAAACGAATTCCAAGACCGCCATCGACTGCGCCCGTTTTTAGGCGGAGATAAATTCGTTAGTTGGCGCGCTGCTCGCGGAGTTTCGCGGAGAGAACTTGGAGCGCCTTTTCGCGGATGCCGTAACGGCTCACGAAACGGTAGAAGAAGCGGATATCCGGTTCTTTCAGCATGGTCTTCATGGACGGCAACTTCTTGCCCGTGACCTGCTCGTCAGACTGCTTCGACTTGGAACGATTGGTTTCCAACATCAACTAACCCCCAGAAATAGATTTGTGCCCCGTAAACCGTGAAAGGATTGCTGAGATTATAGAAACGTTTACACCGATTCAAGTATATTTTACACAGTGCGTTGCGCTGTCCGAATAAAGGTGCAAAATCAGGGGCTTGCGCCCCCCTCTTCACACAGGCTTGCCTTGACGGCCCCCGAGATTTCCAATAACGTTGCGACCCGGTGATCCCATTCCCAAAGCAGCCTTCCTTTCCCGGAGTCGGACTATGAAATCGCATCCGTTGTTCGAGAAGAAACGTATCTTCGCGCCCGGCCCCACGCCGGTTCCGCAGGAGGTACTCGCGGAGCTCTCGCGGCCGCCTCTCCATCACAGAACCAAAGAGTTCATCGCGATTCTCGAGCGCGTGAAGAAGAATCTTCAATTCCTCTTCCAAACGAACCAACCGACGTACGTGTTGTCGGCTTCCGGAACGGGCGCCATGGAAGCGACCGTGGTGAACCTCTTTGCCACCGGCGATAAAGTTTTGGTCATCAACGCCGGAAAGTTCGGCGAGCGGTTTCAAAAGCTCGCGCAGAGATTCGGCTTGAACACGCAAGTGATGCAGCTCGAGTGGGGACACTCCGCGGATCCGGAAGAAGTCCGTCAGTTCCTAAAAGCCAATCCCGATTGCCGGGGCGTGCTCTTCCAAGCTTCGGAAACCTCCACCGCGACCGAACATCCGGTCGAGGCCATCGCGAAGGTCGTTCACGAGACGAGCGATGAGTGCCTGGTGGTGGTCGATGCGATCACCGCCTTGGGTGTCGTGGACTTGCCTCTCGATAAGTGGGGCCTGGACGCGGTAGTGAGCGGCTCGCAAAAAGCTTTGATGCTGCCCCCGGGCCTCGCCTTCCTCGCTCTCTCCGAACGCGGACAGAAAGCGCGGGCGCGGGCGAACATCCCGCGCTTCTATTACGATCTCGTCGCCGAAGACAAAGCGGGCTCCAAGGGCGAGACCGCCTGGACGCCGGCCGTGGGTCTCATCATGGCGTTGGACGTCGTGCTCGCCCGGGTCGTCGCCTCCGGCCTCGATCCCATCTTCCATTTTCACAAGCGGCTCGCGGAAGCGACTCGCCGGGGAACCGCGGCCTTGGGCCTCGAGCTCTTCTCGAAAGGCATTCCCTCCACCGCGGTCACCGCGGTGCACGTGCCGACGGCCATCCCCGAAGGCAAAAAGATCATCTCCCACATGCGCGACCGGTACGGCGTCACCATCGCCGGCGGCCAGGACGCGTGGACGGGAAAGATCTTCCGCCTCGCTCATCTCGGTTACTACGACGAGCTCGACATGCTTCAGATTCTGTCCTGCACGGAGCTCACGCTCAATAAGCTTGGCTACAAGTGCGAGTACGGCAAAGGCGTCGCCGCGGCGGCGGCCTACTTCGCGGAGAACGACTGAACATGTACAAAGTTCTCATAGTCGACGGCCTCGCGGTTGAAGGTATCCAGAAACTCAAAGAGATCTCCGGCATCGAGATCTGGGATCGTAACGGAATTTCCCGGGACGAGCTGAAAACGGTCATTGGCGCTGCCGACATTCTCATCGTGCGCTCGCGCACTGAAGTAGACGCGGATCTTCTGGCCTCCGCCTCGCAGCTGAAGCTCGTCATCCGCGCCGGCATCGGCCTCGACAACGTGAACGTGGAAGCGGCGACGAACCGCGGCGTCATCGTGATGAACGCCCCCACGGGCAATATCGTCACCACCGCCGAGCACACGTTAGCGCTCATGTTCACGGCTACCCGCCATGTGGCGCAAGCCGACGCCTCTCTGCGTAAGGGCAAGTGGGAGAAGAAGAAGTTCCAGGGTAACGAGCTTCGCGGCAAGACGTTGGGGCTCATTGGACTTGGCAACATCGGCCGCACGGTCGCGGAACGCGCCATCGGCCTCACCATGAAAGTGGTAGCCTTCGATCCTTTCGTGAACGCGGAAAAAGCGGCGCAGATGAAGATTCGTCTGCTTACCTTCGATGAGCTTCTCGCGGAATCCGATTACGTCAGCGTGCACGTGCCGCTTATTCCGAGTACGAAACACCTTCTCGGCAAAGCGGCTCTCGCCAAGATGAAAAAGGGCGCTTACCTCATCAACTGCGCGCGCGGCGGCATCGTGGATGAAGCGGCCCTGGTCGCTTCTCTCGAAGCCGGCCACTTGGCCGGCGCGGCCCTGGACGTTTTCGAGACGGAGCCCCTGCCCCCGGACTCGCCGCTTTTGAAACGCGAAGACATCGTCCTCACGCCGCACTTGGGCGCGAGCACCGACGAAGCGCAAGTGCAAGTCGGCCTCGAAGTCGCCGATCAGATAGACCAGTTCGTCCGCTCGGGGGCCTTAAAAAACGCCATCAACGTGCCGAACGTGTCTTTGGAGCAGCTCGCGGTCTTAAAGCCCTACTTGAATCTCTGCGAGCGCGTGGGTTCCTTCTCCGCGCAAATCGCTCCGGGCAAGTCGATTACGAAACTCTGCCTGCAGTATCAAGGCGCCATTCCGGCAAGCGATCGCTCTATCCTCAGTCTCGCCATGCTGAAGGGCTTCCTTGGCTCGTTCCTCTCCACGTCGGTGAACTTCGTCAACGTGAAGAAGATTTTGAAAGAGCGCGGCATTCAAGTGGAAGAGTCGTACCAGGAAGATTGCGAAGACTACGCAAGCTTGGTCTCGCTCACGGTCGAAGGTGACAAGAAGCTTACGGTAGCCGGCACGCTCTTCGGCAAGGAAGAGCCCCGCATCGTGCGCATCGATCGTTTTCTCATCGACGCGCTTCCCAAGGGCCAGTTGCTCTTCACCAAGAATACCGATCAACCGGGCGTCATCGGAGCTCTGGGCTCGACGCTCGCGGCTAAAGGCATCAACATCGCGCGCATGCATCTGGGACGAGATCACCAAAACGGGGACGCCATTGCGGTGATCACCCTCGATTCGGAACCGTCGGCGGAGACTTTGACTGCACTCAGGCAGATCAAGGGAATGCTTACCGCGGTTCCCATTACTTTGTAGTTGTAGGGTAGCGTCGAAGCTTCGCTTCGGCGTTGCCGTTAAGGAGTAGTAGATGAGCGCGCAAGGTGTAGTGATTATCGGTCTGCAGTGGGGCGACGAAGGCAAAGGCAAAATCGTCGACTACTACACGGCTTCCGCGGACGTCGTTGCCCGCTTCCAAGGCGGTAACAACGCCGGTCATACGCTTGTGGTCGACGGCAAGAAAACCGTCCTCCATCTCATTCCTTCGGGAATCTTGCGCACCCACGCTCGCTGCCTCATCGGCTCGGGCGTGGTCGTGGACCCAGATGTCTTTCTGGAAGAGATCGATCTTCTCGGCAAGGCCGGCATCGCGGACCTCGAGAACCGCGTACATTTGAGCGACCGCTGCCATCTCATTCTCGACTACCACCGGCAAGTCGATATCGCCCGGGAAGGCAGGAAAGGCGGCATCGGGACCACGAAGCGCGGCATTGGCCCGGCTTACGAAGATCGCGCCGCCCGCCGCGGCATCCGCATCGCCGACCTCTTCAATCCGGCGAAACTGGAAGCGAACCTGCGCGCGAACCTCGAGGAGAAGAACTTTCTGCTGAAGGAATTTTTCAAAACGGACATCGTTCCGGTGGAAGCTCTCGTGGCGAAATGCCTAAAGCTCGGCCAGGCGATTAAGCCGTTCGTACGCGACGTCTCCGAAGTTCTGCATACCGAAATCCAGAATGGCAAAAAAGTTCTGTTCGAAGGCGCTCAAGGCATCATGCTCGATATGGATTACGGCACGTACCCGTACGTAACGTCCTCTCACACCCTGCCCTCCCAAGCGGCACTGGGCTTGGGCGCACGGCTTCCGAAAGAGACGCTCTTTCTCGGCGTCATCAAGGCGTACACCACTCGCGTCGGCGGTGGTCCCTTTCCGACGGAGCTTCTCGACTCGGTGGGCGAGAAATTGCGCGAAGCCGGCAACGAGTTCGGAGCGACCACGGGTCGCCCCCGCCGCTGCGGCTGGCTCGATCTCGTGCAGGTTAACTACGCCTCCCGCGTCTCGGGCTTAAAGAACCTCGCCATCACCAAAGCCGACGTCATGAGCGGCATGGAAGAGGTGAAGGTCTGCGTGGGTTACAACATCAACGGTAAGCGCACGGACACCTATCCCGCGGATACGACCCTGCTGGAAGACACGTCCAAAGTGGAGCCGATCTACGTTCCGCTTCCCGGCTGGAAAGAGAAGATCGACGCGGCTCGCGGCTCCGAAGGCTTGCCGAAGAACTTGGTCGCTTACCTGAAGTTCATCGAAGAGAACACGGGAGCGAAGTTAAACCTCATCTCCACGGGCGCTGGCCGCGAAGCGGTCATCGACATTCAAGAAGCGTTCTAGAGACTAGGGCTTGCCGACACGAGCGTCGTTGGCGTCGCCCGTCCAGCAAAGAACGACGGCGTCCTTTTGCCAGTCGGCTTCGGCCTTACCGGTCAGCCGGTCTTTGGAGAGCAGCACGCGAATGGATAAGGGCTTCTTGTCCTGTCCTTCGAACAAGTACGTGTAGTGGTTCGGAAGCGCCTGGCCGGGAACTTGGGTGAAATACTCTTTGGAGGCAAGCACCGCGGCCGGCACGAACTCACCGTTGTCCCGGTCGTAAACCCCGAGATAGAGATCCGCCTGGCCCGCGTGGGCGCCCGGCCGAATCGTAATCTGGAAGGCGTCCTTTGCCTGCTCCTGACGGCAGGAAACCAGCGCGGGATCGGCCGCGAGAGCGGAAGCCGTGGACAGCGCGAGACTCAAGAAAAATAATTTTACGGACATCACGAACCCTCCAAAAGCCTTACTGGAGGCCCATCCTAGCGGGTCGAGGAAGAGGGTCAAGACGAAAGGAAAATTGCTGTACTTCTCAGTTACCGGGTTTGAGGTCTATAATTTAGCCAACGGCCTCCCTTGGAGGGAGCTTAAGTGACCACCTCACTCGAAAAGAGGGCACTCCCCTCTTCTTCTGATCGGTTTTACGGCACCCGCGCTTTCGCGGTTCTCTGCCTCATCGTGCTCGTTACGGTTCTCTTGCTCTATACGTGGAACGAGACCGAGGCGGGCGAGAAAGACCCGCCGCCGAGGCCTTTCCCCCAGCTAAGCGGACAGATCATTTCCGTTTAGTCTTTTTTTTGGCCGGCGCCTTTTTAGTGGCTGTAGTGCGCTCGGACTTTTTCCCCCGATGGGTCAGCGACCGAAGCTCGACGTCCGCCCTACGGCGCTCGGCCGTCAAAGCGGCCGGCTCTTTGGGATGAAACGGAAAACGAGCGTCGATGGAGTCCCGCTCCAAGGCCAGCGAGGTGAAGGCCGCGTGCGGATCGGGATTGGAGGCAAGGGAATGGCGCACTTCGGCGAGGCGCTTTTGAAACGCGCGATAAGCGGCGATGGCTTCGTCCGAGGACGCCGCGCCCGCCGACAGGCCCAAGAGCAAGAGGACTACGGGAAGAATCCGCGCCACAGCATCGCCTTCGAGAGGTTCTCGAGAGAAGAGATGTAAGCCGCGCGCCGCATTCCGACCTTCCGGTTCACGTGAATCTCATACACGCGGTTGAAGGCATTGGAGATGATCTCCCAAAGCTTGTTGTTTACGTCCTTTTCGCTCCAGAAGAAGTTCTGGATGCCCTGTACCCATTCGAAGTAGGACACAATCACGCCGCCCGAGTTGGCCAAAATGTCGGGAATGGTGAAAATGCCGCGTTCGTTCAAGATCTCGTTGGCTTCGGAGGTCGTGGGACCGTTCGCGCCTTCCGCCATGATCTTGCACTGGATGAGGTGCGCGTTCTGCTTGGTAATTTGATTATCCATCGCCGCCGGAATCAAGATATCGACGGGAAGAAGGAGAAGCTCCGCGTTGGTGATGGACTCTCCCTTGGGATAGCCCGCCATGGTGCGGTTCTTCGCGACGTATTCGCGGATGTCGTTTAAGTCGAGGCCGGCCTTATTGTAAACGCCGCCCGAAACGTCGCTCACCGCGACGACTTTACAGCCGACGTTCTGAATGATGCGAGCACTATGGTAGCCGACGTTACCGAACCCTTGCACGGCGACCGAGGTGTTCTCGCCAAGCTCCATATTGAGCCGCTTAGCCGCTTCGATGATGCAGTAAACGACGCCACGGCCGGTGGCGTCCAAACGGCCGAGAGAACCGCCGATCTCGATGGGCTTGCCGGTGACAACGCCCGGGACCGAGTAGCCCATCTGAGTGCTGTAAGTATCCATGACCCAGGCCATGGTCTGCTGATCGGTCCCGACGTCCGGCGCCGGAATATCTTTATCCGGCCCGATGAACATGAAAATTTCAGACGTGTACCGGCGGGTGAGAGACTGCTTTTCCCGGCGAGACAACGTATTGGGATCGACCCGGATACCGCCTTTGGCGCCGCCGAGAGGCAGACGAACCAGCGAGTTCTTCAGGGTCATCAAAAGCGCGAGGGCCGCGGTTTCCGCGAGGTTCACTTCGGGATGGTAGCGAATACCGCCCTTACCAGGGCCGAGGGTCGTATTGTAGTGGACCCGGAATCCGTCGAACGTCTTGATGCTTCCGTCGTCCATACGCACGGGGATCGAGACGTAGAGGCAGCGCCGGGGCTTGGCCAGGCGGTTGAACACGTTCGGGTCGAGGCTCATGGCCTCCGCCGCTTTTTGCAGGGCGCTCAGCGAGTTCGCGTAAAGGTGGTTTTCTTCCCACCCCTGAAACATCTCATCGTGAAGCTTGTACGGCATTCATCCTCCGGAACTACAAATCGATATGCTCTCAAACCCTTGTATCGTAAAGAGTTTAATTCAGGCGGCTCTTTCGGAGTAGTCCTTATAAATCTTGCGGAGCAAAGATTTAATATTGGTGTGGGAAGCCATGGTGTTGGCGATGGCTTGCAGCACGCGCAAGACCTGCATGGAGGGAAGCTCCGTCGCCTTGGGACGGCGCACCGTGAGCACGCCCGTGACCTCGCCCTGAAAGCGGACGGGGAACACCATGAGCGAGCCGATGAGGATCGACTTCACGGTATCGCTCAGCCGATTGGTAAGCGCGTTCTGAGAAACGTCCTCGATGAGAACGAAAGCGCCCGAGTGCATGACGTGGAGAATCTCCGGATACTTGTGCAGGGCAATCGGGAAATCGTAGAAGTTCGGGTCGTCGCTGGTGGCGAGTACCAAGCCGGTATGGCTCTCTTCTTCGACGATGATGAGTGAGCTGCGGTTCGACTGCAGCAGCTCCGCGGTGCTCTTCAAGACTTCGAAAAAAGTCTTGTGCTCGTCCCCGCGGGCGGTGCGAGACAGCATCTCCGTCGCTTCGAGATGCATATTGATGTACGGCCAGGCCTCTTCTGTCGCCACCGTCGCTTCATAACCGTAGGGCTCGATGATTTGCTTCGGCGAAAGGTGGTAGAGAATGCGGTGGAAAAGGTTCTCGTTCTCGAAAGGATCGGCCACGAAATCGTTCGCGCCCGCCTTGATGGTGTTCTGGATGTTCACTTTGTGAACTTGGCGCGAGATGACGATAATCTTAATGTCGGGGTTTTTCGAGGTCGCCCGCACGTTCTTGATGAGCTCGAAGGGTCCCATGCCGCCCACGAGAAGATTGATGACGGCGACGTCATAGGACTGCTCGGTGATGGTGGCCAGAAAGCGCGGGGGATCCGTGCTGGTATCGACGTTGATACCGTCCTTTTTGAGCCACTTGATGACCTGATCGAACTTCACCACGGCGAAGTCGATGAAAATGACACGACGAGAGTCGGCCCCATTCCTATTCATAGCGCGATCCTTTTTTTCGATTGTCTTAAAAGGTACCTGGTACCTTTTAAGATGACTGAACGCTGACTGTTACATGTCGCGTTCGCGGATTTCTTTTCCGTCGAACGAAAGCAGCTTGGTCTGTGAGTTGTACTTGGTGCTTATGTGGACGGGGCGTTGCCAGATGCGGTGCACGTTCTTCAGCGTTTCGACGCCCTTTTCGTAATCGAGATCCATGCCTTCGTGCTTATGGCCGAGAAGTAGCTCTCCCCGGTTCTCGAAATTCGCGTCTTCCACCGTGATGATGGGCTGACCGTGGTTGGTGAGACCGAAGAGGAGCTGGCGCTTCACTTTGCGCCAGTCGCGGTCGACGATCTCGTACTGCCCGGTGCGGCGGTTGAAATTGTAGGTAAACAGCTTCAGGCGCTCGCAGAACTCCTCGTTCATGAAGCTGTCGATGAAGGTCACGTCGTTATGAAGCTTACGGACCTCGAAAATCTTCGCGCGGCCTAACCCTAAGTTCTTGTCCCAGCGGCGCTTGAGATCGAGATCTTCGCACTCTTCGTACTCGGGCCCGAACTTGCCGCGGTTCCAGCGATCTTCGATGTCGCGGAAAAGCTCGATGCCGATCTTGTACGGATTGATCTGCCCCGGGGACATGCCGAGGGTGCCGGCGTGATGATCGGCGAAGTCGATGACTTCGGAGTCTTTCAGCACGTGACGGGTCATCAGGAACGAGTGCCAGTAGCTCGCCCAGCCTTCGTTCATGATCTTTGTCTGCGCCTGAGGGGCGAAGTAATAGGCTTCGTTTCGCACGATGGTCAGCACTTCTTGCTGCCAGGGCTCGAGCGGCGCGTAGTTGATCAGGAACTGTAAAATGTCGCGCTCGGAGTTGAACGGGAACTTACGGGACTTGTCCCGGTCGTCCTTCGCGTTCTTCTCCTGCTCTTCCATGTACGCTTTGGGGTTCACGTACTTGTCCATGTAGTCCTTGGACTGGAACTTATGGACAGACGGGGCCCGGGCCGCGTCGATAATCGACGAGAAGCGGTCCGCCATCTCGGGAGCCCCCTTCTTCTCGGAGTTCTTCGGCACGAAAACGGAGAACGGATCGATCAGATTGTCGATGGAGCAGCAGGAGTCGATGAAGTCTTCGACGACATCGACGCCGATGACATCCTGGAACTCACGGATCTTAGTGGCGTGGTTCGCCATCTGATCGAGCATCTTGCGGTTCGTCTTCGAGAACCACATGTTGTTCTTGAAAAAATCGCAGTGCCCGTACACGTGAGCCATGACGAGCTTCTGGTCGACGATCTCATTGCCCTGCTGGAGGTACGCGTAGCAAGGGTCGGTATTGATGACCAGCTCGTAAATCTTGGACAGACCCCAGGTATAGCTCTTATTGAGATAGTCGTAATCCATCCCGAAGCGCCAGTGCGGGTAGCGCGTGGGGAACCCACCGAGAGCGGCGATCTCGTTGATCTCGTCGTAATCGACCAGCTCGAAGATCGTATCGAAGGTGTCCAAGCCGTAATGGCGAGCGAGCTCGCGGATTTCAGCGTGGGCCTTCTGTAGCTCAGGGGTGAGTATCTGTCTCATTTACCCTTTCCCAGGAATTCTTTCAGCGACCGGTAGATCGCTTCCTTGCTCTCGATTTTGGACGTGACGAGCTTTTCTTCCTGAGGGAAATTTTCGCTCAAATCCTTGATAAACTGGCCGCTGCCGTACCGACTCTCGACCTGGCCGTAGCAGAAGAGATTACACTTCGGCACGAGGTGCTCTTTGAGCAGATCCACGCAGAGCTTCGTGTCTTCGCCGGACCAGTTATCGCCATCCGAGAAGTGCATCGCGTAGATGTTCCAGTCGGAGAAGGGATAATCGGTCTCGATCATGTTGAGGCAAAGCCGGTAAGCGGAGCTGATGAGCGTGCCGCCGCTTTCCCGCGTGTGATAAAACGTGTGCTGGTCGACTTCCCGCGCGTTCGCGTCATGGATGACGTAGCGGATGTCGATGTCCTTGTACTGGGACCGGAGCCAGGTATCGATCCAGAACGATTCCGTGCGGACGATTTCCTTCTGCTCGTCGCCCATGGAGCCCGAAACGTCCATCATGTAGATGATGACCGCGTTGTTCTCGGGCTTCTGAACCTTGTTCCAGGAGCGGTAGCGGAAATCGCGCTTGATCGGAACGATCATTGGATCTTCGGGATTGTATTCACCGCTGGCGATCTGCCGTTTCAGCGACTCCTTGAAGGTGCGCTTGATGTGGCGAAGGCTGTTGGGCCCGACCGTGTTGATGCCGGAGAATTTGTAACGCTCGGAAGCGATGGAGCCCGCGCCCTTGGGCTCGATGCGCGGAAGCTCCAGCTCTTCGCCGAGCATCTTCGCGAGCTCCTCCATGGTGAGATCGACTTCGAGGGAGTGATCTCCCTCGGCGTTCCCCGCCTTTTGGCCTTCTTCCTCGCCGTCACCGCCAAGCGGCGTGCCGGGCGCGCCCTCACCCTGCCCGACCCCGCCCATCTGGCGGCGGCCGAACTTAAAGCGAGGCAGATCGATCTGCGGCACCGGGATGGAGACATAGTCCTTCCCATGCTTGCCGATGAGCTCACCCTGGGTGATGTACTTTTTCAGATTCGTCTTGATCTTGCCTTTGACGATCTGTTTGAAACGGGCGTGATCCCGTTTGATGCCGGCAATCATTTAATGTCCCCGCGAACGGGCCGAAACAGAGCCCCTTTAAGGCCGTTACTTTCTCTTAACGTCGCCACGAGCGAAGATCGAGGCCACGAACGTCAGGATGTCCGTGGAGCAGATTTCGCAGTAGCCGTAGTTCTTGATCAGGCGCCCTTTGACGATATCGATCTTTTCCTGGGTGCTCTGATCGACGACATTCGAGACCAAGCTCGTGAGCTTGATGGTGTCCTTCTGGTCTTCGAACAATTTGAGCTCGAGGGCCTTATGGAGACGCTCGTTCGTCTTGTAATCAAACTGACGGCCGTCCAAGGACAGCGCACCGATGTAGTTCATCACTTCCC
>JAYUGC010000079.1:0-33196 GCA_043767805.1 Pseudomonadota bacterium
CGCGGCCGAGCGCCGGCGCAAACAGTCCGGTCAGTGGGCTTTCTTACGGCTTTTGAACCGGATGCTCTTTCAAGGCGCCGAGCCCGAAGAGCGGCGGAAAGTGTTCGAGCGGTTTTACTCACTCTCGCAAGGCTGCATCGAGCGCTTTTATGCGGGGCGGCTGACGACGTTCGACAAAGCGCGGATCCTCGTCGGTAAACCGCCCATCCCCGTGAGCCGCGCGCTCGAGTGCCTTCGAGAGGCGCCTCGCCGCGAAGGCTTTGGCGAGACAGGGGCGGTCTTTGGATAAGCAGGGGTTGCCTACCTGCGGAGATTTGACGCCGCTTCTCGGCTTTCACGAGGATGCCGTATCCGATCTCGTTCAAGGCGCGCTACTGAGCCCGCTCAGTGAGTTTCTTACCCGGCCCGGCAAACAATTCCGCGGGCAGCTCGTGCGCTTGGCGTTCCGGCTTTCCGATTCGGCTTTGACGGTTCCCGAAAGCGAAGCCGAGCGCTGGTTCGGTCTGGGTGCCGAGGTGCTCGAGCACATTCACGCGGGCTCGCTCGTTGTCGACGATATCCAGGACGGAAGCCTCCAGCGGCGTGGGGGACCCACCTTGCACCGCGAGCACGGCGTGCCGCTCGCTTTGAACGCCGGGAACTGGCTTTACTTTTGGCCGCTCGAGCGCGTCAAGACGTGGGGACTTCCGCCCGAGCGAGAAGTGCGGGTCTATCAGGTTTGCCACGAGGCTTTGCTGCGGGCGCACTTCGGGCAGGCCCTCGATGTCGGCGTACCCATCGATGGGCTCGATCGTGGCCGCATTCCGGAAGTTTCCCTCGCGTCTTTAGAGCTGAAAACCGGCGCGCTCATGGCGCTCGCCACTCAGCTGGGGGGCGTGCTGGGCAACGCGAGCCCCCCGCGGCTCGAAGTTTTAGGTGAGTTCGGTAAACGGTTTGGCATAGCGCTCCAGATGCTGGACGATCTCGGTAATTTCACCGGCAAGGCGGGGCAGCCGGCCAAGGCCGACTCGAAACGCTGGGAAGACTTGCGCCTCCGCCGGCCCTCCTGGGTTTGGGCCTCGGTCGCGCGCCATGGAACGCAGAGCGAGTTCGCCGAGTTCGTTTCCGCGGTGCGGGCGCTTCCCGAAGAAGCAAGGCTCTTGCCTTGGACCAAAGGCCCCTTCGTCGAAAAGGCCCGCGAGGAAGCCGACGCCTATCTGGAGAGCGCGCTTTCGGGGCTTGAGTCGGCGGTCGGCGCCGGGGTTTTTGTCGACGAGATTAAGCAACTGGGAAGGGCGCTCGCCAGGGCGTACCGCTAAAGGACATTATGAAGCCAAAAGTAGCCGTCATCGGAAGTGGATTTGGAGGACTGGCGAGCGCCATTCGTCTGAGAGCGCAGGGGTTTCCGGTCACGATCTTCGAAAAACGCGAATTACCTGGGGGGAGAGCTTACGTCTATCGTCAGGACGGCTTCACTTTCGATGCGGGGCCCACGGTGCTCACCGCTCCCGATTGCCTAAGCGAGCTTTTCGAGCTCTCCGGCCGTGCGATGAAGGATTATCTGGAGATGCTAAAGCTCTCCCCCATGTACCGGCTCCATTGGGAAGATGGGCTCGTTTTCGATTATTCGGACAGTGTCCAAGACACCATCGCCCAGATCGAGAAGATCAATCCCGAAGACGCCAAGAACTATCCGGCGTTTCTCGAGTACACGCGTCAAGTCTTCGTCGAGGGCTACGAGAAGCTCGCGCACGTTCCCTTCCTGAAGATTTCGAGCATGGTGAAAGTCGCGCCCCAGCTCTTGAAGCTCCAGGCGTACCGCACCGTCTATTCTATGGTGAGCAAGTATCTGAAGGACCCGCACTTGCGTCAGGCCTTCAGCTTTCACAGCCTGCTCGTCGGAGGCAATCCGTTTTCCGCCTCCGCGATTTACACGCTCATCCATTACCTCGAGAAGAAATGGGGCGTTTACTTCGTGAAGGGTGGCATGAACGCGGCCGTGGACGCTCTCGCCAGGCTTTTCACCGAGATGGGCGGGGAAATTCGTTACTCGGCTGAGGTCGACCGGATCGTCACCAAGGACGGCAAGGTTACCGGCCTCGTGTCTCAGGGCAGAGAAGAGGCTTTCGGCATCGTCGTCAGTAATGGCGACGTCGTGCACACCTACCAGAAGCTTCTGCGCGAGGAACCGGCGGTCGAGGGCACGAGAAAACATCTGCTCAACGCCCGCCATAGCCCGTCGCTCTTCGTGCTCTACTTCGGCACACGCCGTAAGTACCCGGGCCTTGCCCATCACAATATTTTGTTCGGGGCTCGCTACAAGGAGCTTTTGAACGATATTTTTCACAAGGGCGTTCTCGCCGACGATTTCTCGATTTACCTTCACGTGCCCACGGTCACCGATCCGAGTCTCGCACCGGAGGGCTGTGAAAATTTCTATGCGCTGTCTCCCGTGCCTCATCTCGGAAAGGCGGCGATCGACTGGAAGGTGGAAGGTCCGAAATACGCGGATAAAATTTTAGGTTATCTGGAGAAGCATTATCTTCCCGAAGTGCGGCGTGAGATCGTCACCCAGAAGTTCTTCACGCCGGATGATTTCAAGTACGAGCTCAACGCGCACCTGGGCTCGGCCTTTTCCCTGGAGCCCGTCCTTTGGCAGAGCGCCTACTTCCGCGTGCACAACCGGGACAGCCACATCAAGGGTCTCTATTTCGCGGGAGCCGGAACGCACCCTGGGGCGGGAATCCCTGGCGTCATCGGCAGCGCGAAAGCCACGGCTGGTCTGGTTGTCGACGATTACCACCTGGGTAACGTCGAGACTTTGGATCGCGTGGTGCAAGAGCAACGCGATGCTGAGGCGGCGATTCCGCTGGTGGTGAGGGGAGCCCAGCCCGCTCGCCCGGACGTGTCGCCGTCGGTGGCGGCCGCGCTCACGCAGTGCCGGAATATGATCAAAGTGGGCTCGAAGAGTTTCTCCATGGCCTCGCATTTGTTTGGAGAAGAGACGCGGGATGCAGCCCACTTTCTATATGGGTGGTGCCGCTACGCCGACGACCAGGTGGACTCCGTGCGCGATCCGGTCGATCAGCTCATCCGGGTGGAGCAGCTCCGCTCGAAAACGGCGGACGCTTTTCGCGGCACTCCGGCGCCGGAGCCGGTTTTCGTGGCGCTCGCTCACATCGCCCAGCAGTATCGCATTCCGTCCTACTACGCCGAGGAGCTCCTGGAAGGCATGGCCATGGACGTCCGGCGGACGAGTTATGAAACCCCCCGCGACTTGAGTCTATATTGTTATCGGGTCGCCGGAACCGTGGGTCTCATGATGAGTCACGTGATGGGAGTTTCTGACGAGAAAGCTCTGGAATATGCCGCCGCCATGGGAAGCGCCATGCAGCTTACCAATATCGCGCGCGACGTTCTGGAAGATTCCGCCATGGGCCGGGTTTATCTCCCCGTCGCCTGGCTGAGGGAAGAAGGTTTGAGCGAAGCAGACGTGGGCCGGCCCGAAAATCGGGCGGCGGTCGCGCGGGTGGTAAGCCGGCTCCTCGACTTGGCCGATCGCTACTACGCCATCGGTAACGACGGCATGAAGTTTCTTCCCTGGAGAGCCGCGGTGGCGGTGGGTACGGCGAGCGCGGTCTATAGCGACATCGGGCGAGTCGTGCGCGAGAAGGGCGCTCTTGCTTGGGATCACCGCGCGGTGGTGTCCAAAGGGCGGAAAGTAGTGATGGTGCTCAAAGGCCTGATGTTGACGCTCGCCACGGTGCCGTATCGGATAGCGAAACCCTTCCGTCCGGTCGCCTTGGACACGGTGTGGAGGCACGCATGAGCCAGTCTCGAACGTTTCTGCAGGACACCTGGTTCTACATTCGCCGCATGGACCAGTTTCAGCGAGGAGACTGGTGGGTATACTTTCTTTGGGTGGGGCAGATCTTTTCGCTATTCGCCGTCCTCTTGGCCTTCCTCCTGGTTGGCCATCGCGCCGGAGCGGTTTATCCCGCTTACGTCTGGAACATTCCCGTGGGAACGTTCATCTTCGCCATGGCGATTGCCATCGATACCATTGGCCATCGCACGGCGTACCGCCAGGCTCTCAAGAGCGGGGAAGAGCTCGTTCATCACATTACGATTGCGGCGGGCATTTCGAGCTGCGTGCTACTTTGTCTGGCGTACACGTACCGGCAGTTCTTCATGATTCCGGCTCTGGTCCTGACGGGGCTCTCGATTTTCTACAGCGCCATCGACGAGGGGATGCACTGGTTCCGTTTCTTTCAGGGAAACTCCGATCGAGTGGAGATGTGGAGCCACTTTTTCATCTTCGTGGGCCACGTCATCATGATGAGCGCGTGGGTGCTCTGGTTCATGGAAGGGTATCCGGGAGTCGCGGCGACGCTGGTGGCGCTGGGGTACTAACTATTTCGCGACGTTCACACGGATGGTCGTGTTGGTGCCGTTGCTTTCCGACCAGGTGTTATAGAGCTTGATGCCGAACTGCAAGAGGAAGGGATTGCTGGCCGCGCGGTTCGTACTCTTATTCAAGCCGGAGAAGCCGTTGCCGTCGATAAACGTCCAAACGCCGGCGCCGGACTCGTTGCTCAGAACCGCGGCTCTCGTGTTTTGGGCCGCGCCGTTGGACTCGGTCCAGCTCGCATAGAGATAGTTGCTCAAAACGCCGAGCATGGGTTTCGAGGCGATGCGGGTAGGATCCTTGTTGAGGCCGACGTCGGCCACGTTCCCGTCGACTTTCACCCAGTTAGTGGCGGCGCAGCTCGCGCCGTCGAAGCGGGCGACTCGGACCTGGGCGATACCCCCGGTGCTGTCCTCGGTCCAGGTCACGTAAACTTTGTTGTTATAGATGACCGCGCGAGGGTTTCTCGCGTGGTGAGTGAGATCGTGGTTCAAGCCGGTGCCGGTGGTGTACTGCCAACCCGATGCGGTCTCATCCTCGTTACAGGCAACCTGAATCGTTTCTTTGTTGGTATTACTCGTCTCTTGCCAGGCCAGATAGATACGTCCGGCCAGAGTCACCATGGACGGCGCCAGCGCATTCTTGGAAGGGTTCACGTTAAGACCGTTCTCGGCGCTACCGGTATCGAAGTTGGACCAGATAACTCCGTCCCACTTCTTCACCCGGATTTCCGTGTTGACCGAGGTGTTGAGCTCTAAAAAGGCGACGAAGAGGTTCGAGCCGCCCGCGGCCGGAGAAGGAGCGGTCGCTTGGTTCAAAACGTTGCGATTGAGACTGCCGCCGTCCATCGAGCTCCAAAGCGGAATGCTTCCGTCGCCGTTAAAGCGCTGAGCGCGGATCTGGCTGACTGCCGTGCCATTGAGCTCTTCCCATGTCATCCAAAGATCGGCGCCGAACACGACGGGCCTCGCCAGGTTCGCCCCGTGAGTCGGATCGTTATTGAGGCCGTCGGCAAGCCCTCCGTCCAGAGACGCCCAAACGGGCGCCGTATCGTTGCCGTTGAAACGGAAGGCCCGGATGTTATCGGCGGTACCGTTATTTTCCTGGGAGGTGACGATGACAGAACCGTTGAACTCCACGAGCGACGGATTCTTCGCGTTCTTGGTGAGATCGTGGCCGATGCCGTCGGCGCCGTTACCGTCGACGAAAGTGCCGAAGGCCGCTTGGCGCCAGGTGAACCCGTTGGTGCCCGTCACGGTCTGCGCGTCGATGTTGGTCAAAACGATGTTGGTGGAGGTAGTCGGAGTGCCCGCCGGAGCGAGACAAGACAAAGTCGTGGCGTTGGAGACCAGCACGCTCGCGCAAGGTAAATTATTGATGGTGACGACGGCGCCGGCTCTAAAGCCCGTTCCCGTCACGGTAACGCGATCGCTGCCCATGAAGAACCCTTGGGTCGAGCTCGTGAACGTCGGCGGCGGGTTGTAAGTGTAGGCCGATGACAACGTTCCGGGGTAGGTGATGCCAGTATTTAAATCGCGATTGGTAACAACCACGTCCACAACTCCGCCACCGCCCGCGGCCGGCGTGCGGCAGGTCAACTGGGTAGTCGACAAGGCAATCAAGTTCGTGCAGGACTGGCCGCCAATGGAGACGAGCGAGCCCAGATTATAATTGGACCCCGTGACCGTGACCACCGTCGAGCCGGAGACGGGGCCTTCCGCCGGAGAAATGCTGGTGACGACGGGCGTAAAGGAAGGCGCGGTGTAGGTAAAGCCGCCGACCTGAGTGGCGGACGCCGTCAAGAGCGTGAGCAAATCGTGATTGGTGATGATGACGTCGGCGGCCGCGGCCGTCGCGCTGGACGGTGTGGTGCAGGATAGTGAAACCGAGGAGGTCACGACCACGTCCGTGCAATTACGGCCGCCAACGGAGACCGTCGTGAAAAGGTCGAAGCCCGTGCCCGTGATGGTAACCGTCGTTCCGCCGGTTTGCGTACCGCTCGCGGGGGCGGTCAAAGTCAAAGTCGGGGTCACGAGATTGGTGAGATAGGTATATCCGCCCACCTGGGTCGCCGTCAGCGTCGCGAGCGTAATCGGATCGTGGTTGGTGACGACCACGTTCACGGCTCCGGTGGAGACTTGAGAAGGGGTCGTGCAGGTCAGGGAGGTCGCGGAATTTACGACCACGTCTTTGCAATTGCGCGCGCCGATGGAAACCGTCGTGTAGAGATCGAAGTTCGTGCCCGTAAGGGTGACCGTAGTGCCGCCGCTTACCGTGCCGCTCACGGGAGACGTCAGTGTGACGCTAGGAGCCACGACGTTGGCGGCGTAGGTAAAGCCGCCGACTTGGGTCGCCGACGCGGTGGCAAGCGTACTGGGCTCGTGGTTCGTAACTACGACGTTCACCGCGCCCGCCGCCGACTGAGACGGTGTCGTGCAACTAAGTGACGTCGACGAAGCCACGACCACATCCCTGCAGGTGCGGCCGCCCATGGCGACCGTCGTTTGTAAGTCAAAACCCGTACCCGTCAGAGTTACGGTAAGTCCGCCGACGACAGAGCCGCTTAGCGGAGTCGTCGCCGTGATCGTCGGCGTGACCAAGGCTGTCGTATAGTTGTAACCCGCGCCCAGCGTGCCGGAGCTGGTCAAAAGCGAAGTGAGGTCGCGGTTCGTCGCGATGATGGCGACGGGACCCGTCGCCGATTGCGAAGGCACCGTACAGGTAAGTGAGGTCGACGAGATGGCAAGTACGTCCATGCAGGTGCGTCCGCCGAAGCTCACGGTCGAGGTCAAATTGAAATTCGTTCCGGTGAGAGTAACGATGGTGCCGCCATTCGTGGTGCCCGACGTGGGAGACACCGCGCTCACCGTCGGCGTGGTGAGAGTGAGGGGCCCCGTGCCGCCCGCCGCGGTATAAGTAAAAGCGCCCACCAAATTCGCGCGCAGGCTCGTGCCAGTCGTGAAATCCCGATTCGTCACGGCCACGTCGACCGCGCCGAGAGAGCTCGCCGCGGGCGTTAGACAAGTCATCGTCGTAGGCGTGAGCGCGATGGAGACCAAGCAAGGAGCGTCACCGACGGTGACGGTCGCGGTCAGCGCAAACGAAGTGCCGGTCAAAGTGAGCAGCGTGCTCCCCGAGATGGTTCCGCTAGAGGGAGAAACCGTGGTCAGACCAGGTTGCACCACGGCGTCAGCCGAAATCGGCCGGGAACAGCTGGGCAAAGCCACGGCGGTGACCAGAAGAACAACCCAGGTAAGCTGACGACGTACTGCTAAGGGCATGACGCACCACGTTGGTGGGAATACAGGCTGAATTCAGGATAGCCTTAAAAAATGGTGCAATTATTTTGTACAATCTTTCTGGGAAGTAGCTGGAATGAACGCAGTATTTCGCGCGGGTTTGGTGTGGGGCAAATCAACAGCCCCGTTTTTTGAGTTTTACCGGGGCCCGATTTAGATCTTCACGGGCTTGCCGTTCGCGCCTATGAGCTCGAACTCCGCTTCGGTCACGGGCTGGACGGAAAGGCGGGATCCTTTTCTAAGGAGCACCATATCCTTTAGAGGGGCTAACTCTCGTAATTGAGCGAGAGGCAAAGGCGTACTGAAACGATGGGTGGCTTTCACGTCCACCACGCACCAGGGGGACTCGCCTTTGGCTTTGGCCTTGGGATCGAAGTACTCGCTCTTCGGATCGAGGGCGGCCGCATCGGGGTAGCCTTCGCGCACCACTTCGGCGAGGCCCACCACCGCCGAGGGCTCGGCGTTACTGTGATAGATGAGCACCCCATCTCCCTTTTTCAGCTCGTCGCGGAGCAGATTGCGGGCCTGGTAATTGCGCACGCCTTCCCAGTGAGTCGTGCGGCGGGGAGCCGCCACGAGATCCTCGAAAGAAAAAACGTCGGGCTCGGTTTTCATCAGCCAGTATTTTCGTTTCGCCATGGGGAGCGAATACCAAAAGTGCACAGCTCTTGTCGAGCCTGAGCGGTGTCTAAGAACCGAAAGACTGTCGTGCCCCTTTTTGTTCCGCGCCGCACTTGGGCCCTTGCCCCTGCCGCGGAACGGCTCTTGCAATGACCTAGATCAAAGATGTTTGGTGTGGATGGGTAACCGTGGAACGCTTCGCTTTGCGATTCACGGTAGTCTCGGGAGGTGCTCGTATGAAAGCGATAGCTAGATTCTTCGTGGCGGCGACACTCGCCTTTACGTTAACGGTTTCGTATAACGCGCGCGGTAAGGATCACGGAAGTGCATCCGGTTTCGCCGCTCCCGTCCACCGGCCTCGCGCCGTTTGCGGCGCGTGGGGATGTTACGTATTTCCGAAACGTGGCCTGCGGCGGTTTCGCAATTTTTCGCTCTTCCTGAATATCGGCGGCTACCAACCCTACTACGGATACGGCGGCTATAATCCCTACGGGTATGGCGGTGGATACGGGTACGGTTATGGTGGCGGATACGGTTACGGATATGGCGCGTACGGCCCGTACCCTCCCGGCGATTATCGCAACGCTTACGCCGGACTTTTCGGAAGCTACCGGTTTCCGCCCGCGTATTAACGGTTTCTTAACAACCCACTCTGGTCGGATGAAAGTTAAACGAGGGCCCCGGTCTCCAACCGGACCGGGACCGCGACTCTCTCCCCAGGGGTTGGCCTCGTGGTAAACTTCCGGGCATGCCTTCTCTGATTCGTGCTTTTTTCCTCGGGGTTCTTTTTGCGGTGCTTCCTCTCCAAGCTTTGGGCGTTTCCGCCAAGGGGGGAATCGAAGCTTTGGGCCAGCAAAAGGTCTGGCTTAACGCCTCGCGACCCTTGAAGGGCGAGGACCTCCAAAATCGGCTGCTCGTTCTGCATTTCTGGAGTTACGGCTGTCTGGAATGTCTGGACGTCATGCAGGATCTCGCGGCCATCGAGGCCGAGCAGGGAGCCGCGGTCACGGTCATCCACGTGCACTCCCCCCAATTCGATCCCGAGAAGGAGACGGACTCGCTCCGATCCGCGCTGCTGAAAAATGACATCCGCGGCCTGGTGGTGAAGGACAGTTCCCTTGCCGTTCTCAATGCGTTTGCGTTGCGGGCGCGGCCTTCGCTCGTACTCGTGAGGCCGACAGGAGAGCAAGAGCGCATCTACACGGGATCGGGGCAGGGAGAAAAAGTGCGGCGGGATGTCGCGCGCCTGGTCGAAGAGTACGGCAAGAAGTTGAATCGCGATCCGCTCCCCCGCTCATGGGAAGGGGCGACGGAAAAAAGCACGGGCGCGCTTCGCTTTCCGGGAAAACTCATTTATGCCCTCGACCCGAAGGGGGAAGGCCTTCTTTTCATTTCCGACGCGGGCCACAACCGCGTTCTGGGCGTTGTCGCTTCAGGGCCGGAAGCGGGTAACGTCCGCTATCGTCTCGGCGTTTCAGGTCAGCCGGGGAGTACCGACGGATCTTTCGCCGACGCTCGCTTCAAGCAGCCTTCGGGTTTGTTTTACGACGGGGGAATGCTGTATGTCGCCGATCGCGGGGGCCACACCATCCGGAAGGCTGATTTCGCGAGCGGGCAAGTGACCACAGTCGCGGGCACCGGCGATCGAAAAACGATCCTCAATTTCAAAGGCGCTGGTGCGCTGCGGACGCCCGTCGCTTTTCCCTACGACGTGGCGGAATCGCCCAATCCAAATGAGCTGGCGATCTCTCTTGGCTCCGGCACGCAGATCTGGAGCTACAGTCCCGAGCGCGGGTTACTCACCGTTCTGGCGAGCCGCGAGACTCCGGGCTTGGAAGACATCGCCACGCCCGACAGCCTGCCGTTTCAGCCCACGGGAATTACCACTTTCCAGAATGAGCTCTACTTCGCCGATTCCGAAGCGTGCATGCTGGGAACGCTGAAGCAAAAAAAGGCGGACATTTTGATGGGTAAAGGCTCTCTCCCTTTCGGCTTCTCCGACGGAAACCGACTGAAGGGCATGCTGCAGTACCCCACCTCTCTTTTCGCGGACGCTTCCGGTCTCTACGTGGCAGACACTTTCAATCACGCCATCCGCCGCTTCGATCGCGCGACGGGAAAGCTCGAGACCATAGCGGGGGACGGCAAGCCGGGCCGCGAGATGGGCCAGCTCCGGCTCTCTCGTTTCAACGAGCCCTCGGGCGTCACCAAGGTCGGAGACATTCTCTATGTTTCCGATACGAACAATCACCGCATTCAAATGCTCGATTTGAAAAAGCACGCGGTGCGCCCGTTTCCCGTGCACGAAACGGCTTCCGACTCTCGGCGGCTTTCGCAGGTCTTGCCCAATACCAAATCGGTTCCCAGCCAAAAATTCAAAGCGGGGGCGCCGATCCCCATGCGGATAGCGCTGCCGGCCGGGTGGATTTGGGACGCGAAGGCGCCCAGCTACCTCGCGCTCTTCGAGATGGGCAATCCTCCGCAGATGATAAAGGAGTGGATCGGCGAAACGTTGCGGGCGTCCTCGCTTCAACTGCCGCCGCTCCGTCGCACGGCCGTTTACCGGCTTCAGGGAACTCTGCATTACTGTGAGGCCAAGGACCCGCAGGTCTGTGCTTTCGAAAGCCGTGACATGGACCTGCAGGGCGTAAAGAAATCCCCGCTCCGTAAGCTGGACGTGGTGTTGTCAGTCCTGCAACGTTCTTGATACCTTGCGGCAGGAGTGCTTGCCGTTCCCGCTTTCTTGATGCTGGATACTTTGAACTGGCCGAAGGTCGGCCTATTTTTGGAGGTATCCCATGTCTCGTTCTTTTTCTTCCGTGGTCGTCGCCCTCGTGGCGTTCGTGACCTTGAGCTCTTCGGCGTTTGGCGCTTGGAGTGAAATCCTGTCCTTGAACGTTCCCATGAACGGCACGTTCCCCACCACGAACCTCATCCGCACGAGCCGCATGAAGCTCATCAAGACGGGTCAGGATTGTCCCCGCGTCCGCACGAATTTCACGGCGCTCGGCCGTGATTTGAGCGGTCAGCTCGTGCTGACCCTCGGCTTGAACGCCATCGGTCAGGACTCTTACGGCAACAGCGTGTATCAGGTGAATCCGTTTGCGACGATCTACGACTTCGTCTTGCAGACGACGGCCGGCGGCCGCAACGCGGATTGCACGTACACGTTCTACGCCGAAACGCTCGACTAAGCTTTCGGTTCGTTCTTTGAAAGGCCGCCTTCTCCGGAAACGAGAGGGCGGCCTTTTTCAATTCTCTTTCAGCCCGCGCCGAAAGTTCTTCGGAGCAGGTAGTACTCGTTGTAGGGCCGATCGTCGGAGACCCGGATCCGGGGGTTCTTGATTAGGGACGCCGGAGCGATTTCGCTGTCTAGAAACCGCTTCACGAAAGTGAAAGGATCCTTGGTGCCAGCGTCCGGCCACTCCACCAGATCGCGCTGAGAAATCTCGCTCACCTTCGCGAGAATATCCGCCTCGGTCATCTTTGGGAGCGGAGTCAGGGACGCAAAGAAATGATGTCCGCCTCTGGCGACCGGAGGGCTGAAGACCCGCACGTACGGGAACGCCTCGAACACCGATTTCGCGACGGCCTCGACCGTTTTGCGCTCGGTATCGGGGAGCCACTGTTGCAGCATGCCTCCCGGTTTCAGCTTCGCTTTGGCGAGCTCGTAGAATTCCCGCGAGTAGAGAAGGCTGGAGCCGGCCGCCGCCGTCGGAGGCGGCGGATCGATGGTGATCAAATCGTACGTGTCCCTGGTGCGGCGCAAATAGCGACGGCCATCGTCGACGATGATGCGAGCGCCGGGCCTTGAGACGATCTCGGGCGCCTCGGGGAAGAAGTAAGAAAAGGCCAGTGGCACGCTCGGCACTAGCTCCACCGCGGTCACGTCGATATTCCATTGCCTGAGCGATCGGAACGTCGTTCCCATGCCGAAGCAAATGACCAGCGCCGACTTCGGCTCGGTGAGATGGGCCATCGGGAGGTGCGCCATCACTTTCGTAATGGTGGTGAGCTTCGTCATGCCCATGCCGTTCACGAGAAGCATCTTATCGAAGCCGTTGCCGTACGCGATGACCGAGGCGGTGTGATCGCGCAGGATCCGCGCTTCCGTATCGGTCGCGCGCCATTGATCTTCGTAAGTGCGAGCCAGCAGAGCGACGAAAATCATCGTGGCTACCACCGGAACAAAGCGCAAGCTGGGGCGGTTCCAGACAAGCCAGGCGCCGAGATAGGGTACCGCGAGCCAAACCAGAGAGCTTTGCGTGCCAAGCACCGGCAAGAAAAAATAAGACGCCGCCAAAGGCCCGAGGATGCAGCCCAAGACGTTCATGCCGTAAGCAAAGCCAGCCGCGTGCGGGCGTCCCCCCGAAACGCGATCGATGAGCTGAGGCGTCAGATAGCCGAGGCCCAGGCAAAATGGGAAAATGCCGACGAGAACGCCGAGGACGCCGAGCCTAATCCGCGGGTCGGTCGGCAGTAAGGGAAAGATCGCGGCGAAGCAAAGGAAGTAGAGAAGGTGCTCCGTGCTGACGAGCCGGCCCTTGGCGAGATGGCGGCGATAAAGCAACGAGCCCACCCAGGTCGCGAGGAGGTACATGAGAAGCAGACCCGCGAATGAGTACACTTCCGTGCGCATGACCGGAGCGAACGCGCGGGTCCACACCACTTCCATTGCCATGGAGGTAAAGCCCGTCAGAAAAAGCGTCGCCAGGGCCTTGGGCGAACGCCTCGCTTGGAACGGAACTTCGGGCATCATCGGTTTGTGCGCCACCGGATGGCGTCGGGCCATGTCGAGCGCGAGCCAGGCGACGGTGACGTTCAAGACCGCCGCGACCGTAAGCGTTCCGCGAAACCCAAGCGTCTCCACAAGCACCACGGCGGTGAGAAACGTGCCGGCCAGCGCGCCGAGCACATTGGCCAAGTACAAAAAGCTAAAGCTGGATGATTCTTCCGGCAGGAGCCGTCTGAGGTAGGCGAGCAAAAAAGGAAAGGTCGCTCCCATGGCGATGCACCACGGAAGCAGCGCCACCGCCACGCCGAGTGAAGACCAAAACAAATAGGAGCCGGTGTTCGATCCACCGAGCGGAAGAAGCCGCGTCTCGCCCCACGCCATCAGGAGGGGCACGGCAAACGCGCCGAGGCCGAGCGTCGCCTCGGCAATCGCGTAAAACTGCGCGCCGTTTAAGCCCGTGCGCTCGCAAAGGGCGTCGACCCATTTACCCGCGCCCCAGGAGCCCAGAAAAAGTCCCGCCATGAAAACGGAGAGGATCACCGAGAGCACCGGAGTCACGACGCCGAAAGCCGCGAAGCCGAGTCTCACCCAAACGATTTGGTAGAGCAGTCCGCAGAAGCCGGACAAAAAGAACATGAGAAAGAGACGGCGACGTAGGGGACCAGACATTCGATTAGCTCTCCTTCAGAAAAAACGAAGTCTGGAGGATAGAGTAAATCTGAGGATTTGGCGAAGCCGTTCGTGGCGTCACGGACGGCGTACGGCTACTCGCGTCAATTCGCGTGGGCTATTCACTTTAGGGTGAGGAAGTAAGACGACACGTGACGTCCGTGTCGATCTGAGTCTTGTGGAGGGCCGCAGTCAGGTGACCCCGAGTGCGCGGGGGCGTTCGTTCCCTCTCGATTCAGGGTCACTCGGGTTCCATCGGAAGCCGTGCAACCGGCGAACGGCAAGATCTGAACCTGGTTCAAAGAACGTGGACGAAGGAGATAGCAATGAAACTGAGTACCCGGACTCTCAAGATGATGGCCGTGTCGATGTTGGTCGCCGGTCTGTCTCATGCCCAAAGCGTGAAGCCGATTTTGAAAGGAACGATCAAGGTGGCCGCCGAGAGTAAGCCCATACGGGCCATGCTCTATAGTGATGGACGCTCGGACTACGTTAGCCTCTCGTACGATCTGATGGCGAAGCTGTACGTCGGAGCCGTACACATTTCCAGCGACGCCTGTTTCACTTATTACAACTTCGCGGGAGTGACGAAGCAGGGCGAATCCCTTTCGCTGAGCACCGCTCAGGTAAAGCGGGACCGCAATTCTAAATCGGTTTGTATCCTGGGATACCCTCAGGTCAATACCAGAGGAATTTAGATCAATCCGGGAGCTTGTGACCTTATCTCGCGCGTGTTCGGTAACCTGGAGTAAAAAAACTAAGTAGTCCTTTCCTACCGGTACCCGGGGGGGGAATCGGTAGGAAAGGACTATGAGGAGGAGGTTAAGGATTAATCCTTAACGTTAACCCTTAAGGATTCCATTCGACGAGGGCGAATGGAATGGCGGAGAGGGAGAGACTCGAACTCTCAAACCCTTACGGGTGCCGCATTTCGAGTGCGGTGGCATACCAATTTGCCTACCTCTCCGGATTGGTAGACGCTCAAAATGAGCGCCCTAAATTCTCAAGACTTTGAGGCATTGTAAAGGTTTAGCCGGGCGGACGGCGTTAATATCCGACGCCGATATCCATGGCCTTGCCGGTATTGGTGAAGGACTCCAGGAACGGGCTCTCCGGAGACTTGTCGGCTGCCTGGGCGTAAACGAAAGCCTCCTTGACCGAGACCTTGCCATCGCCATCGCTATCGGCCGAGACCGGTGTCCCGTCGTGGCGCTGAAAGCCGATGGCCGCGGTGAAGTGATAGAGGAACTCGTCGAATTGGAAGTCGGTCGTGGCCCAGCTGAGTTCCAAATCGGTGGAAGCCGCCACTGCCACCCGCCCCTGAGCGATGGAGGGGCGCACGAAGCCGCCGGCATTACACTGAGCAAAAACGGAAATGGTTTCCTGGTTGGGCAAGGTCGCCATCAGCGGAAGAAATTCACTCGCTTTCAGCTCGACGTCCGACAAGACGATGGTCGACTCGCCGTCGACGATGCCGCCGTGATCGTTGACCACGAAAAGCAGGCGATCGCTTTTTTTGAGCGTGCTATTTAAAAAGCCAAACGCTCGCTTCACCTCGTCGTGGGTCGAGCCGTAGTTGATATCGCTCGTGCCGTTGTCGTCGAGATCGGGCTTACGTTTTCGAAAAAGGCCGTCGCCCACGAGGATGTGGCTCGGGAGATACCCGTACACTTCCACCAACACTCGGTAGAGATAGGCGTAGTCGTTCCAGTGTCTTTGCTCCGCGTCTCCGTTTAGGAGATACGCCCAATACTTGTCCGGATCGGCGACCCGGTGGACGCCCTTCGCGTTACCAATCTTGAACTCTGGCGGCTTCGAGGGAACGGGCGGCGTGCCCCCGAGGACTTCCAAGGTCGCGAGGTCCCTCGGCGGAAAGCGAAGCTTGATCTGAGCCGCGAGCCGGCCGTCGTTGTCCTCGATGCGAACCCGCGCGTCGTGTCCCCAGTTGGCGCCCGGCTGAAGGTCCTCGAAGTAAATGCGGCGCTTGGACCAAAGCGCGGGCAGGGCGAGCGTCCCACCGCCCATGAGTGGAATTTGCCCCGAGGTGGCGAGCGCGATGGGAGTTAAGTCGTAGCGCACTTTATGGCGCCGCTTGGGAAACGCTTCCGCTCCCAGGCAACAGATCAAGGCCACGACTAGAACCGCCCACCGCATGACTTAAAAAGAGACCCCAAAAAACGGGGGGCAAGTGAGCCCCCAACCCATGTGGGTGCACCTTAGCAGGCTTGAGTCTGGGGTAGGGAGCGCCGGCCGCAGTAATTTTTAACGGGAGAGTTCAGAAGGGCGAGTCGGCGGAAGGCGGGGCCGGAGCCTGGTTTTTGGCCCGCTCCTTAAGCCGTTCGAGCCTGGATTTGAGCAAAGCCTGGTCCTCGGTAAGCTGGTCCCGGGTGCCGTTGTCCGAGCTCTCGCCCTTCAAGCGCTCTTTCATGGTTCCGAGCTCGGCTTCCATCTGGTCGATCTTGAGGTTTAGCTCTTTGAGCTCCTCGACGGGCTCTTCCTTGGGAGCGGGACATCCCACCATGCCGAGGGCGAGAAAGAGGCATAGGACGCCGAGGGCCCGCTTCATCCCGGTCTCCCGAAAAGGCGCGCCAAAAAGCTCGCGACGAGGCTAAGGAGGAGACAAGTGACCCAGGGGAAATAGAAGCGAAAATTTTCTCCCTCTACCCGGAGGTCTCCGGGGAGGCGGCCCAAGCGGGAGAGACCCGGCAGTTTTTGAGATATTCCTAGAACCAACCCAAAAAGAGCTAGAGTCACTCCGACGATGACAAGCGTTTTCGCAAAGTTCATTTTCGACTACAATCGGCTCGTGAGAGCCCTTTCGCTGATTTTAAGTCTGGTCCTATTATGCCAGTGCGCGGCGAAACATCAACCGATCGAGTTCGCCCCCAGTTTCAACTTAAAACCGCGCGGGATGATGACCGGAGAGTCGCTCCAGGAGCGGCGGACCCTCGAAGCGCGCCCCTCCCTCGCGCCCCTCGAAAAGAAGCGTTTGGTCGATCTGTATGAGAACGAGCTGAAGTATATGAAAAGCGGCTCGCCGCTTTATGACAAGCTGAAGGAAAGCGTCGGCACTCTGCAACCGGAAGTGACCCGGCTTCAGGAAGAATCGCAGAGCGCCTGGTCCGACTATCAAAAGTACGTGCGCGCGAACCGTGAAGAGCCAGCCGGGCGCTCGCCGATAAAGCACCGCGGCCTCAAAAAGGCTTACGATCAGGTGTATCAGCTCTGGAACCAGGATCAGAACGCCTCCGCCCTCGATAAGGTCGGCGAGATTTTGAAAGACGCGACCTTCCTGGACGAGGCGAACGATCACGACTGGTACGTCATACAAAATTTGAAATTTCGGATCGCAAACGACTTGGGCCAGATTCCGGTGGCCGAAGAAGCCTATCAGAAAATGAAATCTCTCGACGACTGCGCCGAGAGAACGGCCACCGCCGGGTTCATCCTCGCCTTGCATCTCTTCGGCGCCGGCCAGAATGAGTCCGCTTTGGAGCGCATGGAGAGCCAATGCGACAGAGACGAAAGCGTCTCCAATAAAATGCGCCGGATGTACTGGCGAGGGCGTTTCCTGGAGAGCCGCGCGGCGAAACCGGAAGACGCCTATGCCGAGATCCTCTCGACGAAAGTCCCGGGCTATTATTTTTATCTCGCTTGCAGCCGTCTCGGCCGCAAAGTGGAGTTCGCGCCGCGCGTATTCCAGACGCGCTCGTTTTTGAAACGAGAGATCGAGATGCCCGGCAAGATTCACGATCTTTTGCTGAAAGCGGAAGAGCGGCTAAAAAGCGGGCTCAAGCGCGATGCCGACGCGTACCTGCTTCAGGCGGCCGTCCGGGTACGAAAAGATCCCGACATCTCCGATCTGCCGACGCTTCTCTACGTCGCGCACCTTTTGCAAGCCGCCGAAGATCACGTGGAGGCCATGCGGCTCTATTCGATCGTGACCGAAGCCCTTCAGCTTCCGGAAAAGCCCACGGGCGTGGAGTTCGATTTTCTGGACGATATGTTCCCGCGCCCTTTCGGCTCCCAGGTGGACGCGTCCGCGCGCCAGTGGGCGGTGGATCCGGATCTCATTTACTCCCTCATGCGCCAGGAAAGCGCATTCAATCCAGAAGCGTCGAGTGTCGTCGATGCGCGCGGTCTCATGCAGCTCATGCCGTTTCTCGCGAAAAGTATCGCCGAGCAGTGGGGATACCAATATTACGCCGACAAATACCTTTTTCAGGGCGACGAGAACGTAAAGCTCGCGACGGTGCATCTGCATCAGCTGCAAGTGCTTGTCCCGCATATCGCGCTCATCGCGGCGTCGTACAACGCCGGCGTGCAACGCACGTCCGGGTGGTGGAAGCGCTGGGGCCATCTCCCCGCGGACGTTTTCATCGAGTTAATTCCGATCACCGAGACGAGAAACTACGTGAAGCTCGTCATCCGCAATTTCCTCTACTACAAAGCGAGCCGCGCCCGAGGCGCCGTGCAGGCCGGCGTCGTTCCCATGGAACTGCCTCCGTATTCCGGTTGAGGGCATCGTCTAGAGCCTTGTCTAGGACCGTGACCCCCAGGTGACGTAAAGCGGCACCGCCGTCCGACAATTCTGTCCAAAAGTAGGACGTGTTCTGATCGTCAACGCAACCATTTCAAAAGTTTAAGCCCACGCAAACCTTGGCACCTCACTTGCTCTTCTAAACCCACGAGTAGCAGCGGGGCGCTCAAACCTGAGCGCCAAAGTGGATAGCTTTAACGGGACGTGTGTTGCAGATGGTGCGGATGATGCGGAAACGTGGAATCGGAGCTACGAGCCAAGCGGCTCGCATACTGATGGGATTCGCTCTCTTGGCGAGCTCCTCTTCGTTTGCGAAAGACGGGGAAACCGCCAAAGCGGAATTTCCTTTCGCGGCCCCGAAACGTGCCTTCCAGCTCGATTATCCGGCCCTCCCGCAAGAAATCAACGACCGCATCAAAGGCATGAAGAAGGCGCCCGCGGGCAATGCCAAAGTCGACGCGTCTCTCGGCCGTGACTGGGCGCTGCTCAACATCGGATTTTTCGAATCGTTCACGCCTCTCGTGCAGCCCGTGAGCCCGGCGACGCAAAGTTGCTCGCCGTCCATCGTCGTGGCGGTGGTGGATACGGGCATCGATTACACGCACCCCGAGCTCAAAGAGAACATCTGGGTGAACTCCGGTGAGACCGGCGCGTGGGAGCCGCCTTCGGGCATGGCCGCTTTGGGTTACGATTGCCACGACAAGAGCTGTAACGGCATCGACGACGATGGCGACGGCTTCATCGACGACGTGGTGGGCTGGGATTTCGTGCACGACGTTCCGCTTCCGTACGATACGCACGGGCACGGCACGCACATCGCTGGCATCATTTCCGCCGCGTCGGCCAACGGCATCGGGACCACGGGCGTTTGCCCGCGCGTCACCATCATGCCTCTCAAGTATTACGACAACTCCGGCGCCGGTTATAACAACTTGAACAACACCGTGCGTGCGATTCAGTACGCCGTGAAAATGGGCGCGCACATCATCAACTACAGCGGCGGCGGATCCGATCCGGCCCCCGCCGAAAGAGCGGCTGTCGCCGAGGCCCGCAAGAAGGGCGTTCTCTTCATCGCGGCCGCGGGTAACGAAGGTCGCAATAACGACCGGATTCCTTACTATCCGGCGAGCTATGGTTTGGACAACATCATCAGCGTCGCTTCCGTGAATAAGAAGAGCGAGCTTTTACCCTCCAGCAACTACGGCAAGACCGTGCATGTGGCGGCGCCGGGCATGATGATTCTCTCGACGCTTCCCTCTGGCCGCTTCGGCACCATGTCGGGCACGTCGCAAGCGACTGCTTTCGTCACGGGTGAAGCCGCCTTGCTGGCCAGCCAGCTGAAAGACGATCCCCGCAGCCACTACAGCGCGATCCGCGAGTGGATTATCAACGGCACGAAAGCTTATAAGGGCAACGACGCGAAGAATCTCCTCGCGGGCGGGCTCATCTCGGTTCCTATGGCTCTCGGGCTCGAGAAGAAAGCCTCCATCACCGTTCCCGTTTTCGCGGCGAAGCCGGCCGGAGAGAAGTCGCCTTCCTCTTTGGCTTTCGGCGCGAGGAAAAAGAAATAGCTTATAATTAGCTTTCGCGGCAATTGCTTCCGGTACCTGCCAAGGCAATCCGTTCTAAGAAATCAACTCGAGAGGGCGGTCTGGGTGAACCCCTGGGCCGCCCATTTTTTAGGCTCGAAGAGGCTGAGTAGAAGAGGCAGCGCCACAAGGTAGAAAAGTAAGAAAACGAGTTTCACCGGATAGGGATCGAAGGCAAAGCGCACGCGGCTTCCCGCCTTCACGGGCAATGCCATGAAGGCGAAATTGGCGCGGAAGGGAGTGAGAGTCTCGGCCGCCGTGGAGGCCTTCCAATAGCTATCCCAATTGCTCTCCACGAACAGAACGCCTCCGCTCTCCGACGGAATATCGACTTCGAGGGAGGCATCGGAACCGTAGCTTGCTTTCAGGGCGACACAGTCCGTTGTTGGAAGCGGCACTTCGGGAAAATCCTCATGCACGTAAACACGCGGCGTCTTTTCCTGAATCGTCCGCGAAAGCGAAGCTAGGTCGCCGAGCTGAGCGAGCGGAATGCGATAGGCGCCAGAGCAAAAGCGCACAGGGGGAGGCCCAAGGGCTCGCTGGCGTTTGAAGTTCCAGTTGGTCAGAAGCGGTGCCGCGGCTTCGTTGGTTTGAAGCACCAGCCATTCCCGGAAACCGCCATAGAGCGTTCGCCGGTTGTGGTAGTGCGACGGCGCCTTTAACGAGAAAAGCGGTCGCTCTCCGTTTTCATCGGGCAATAGCGCCTCATCGTAGGGAACGCGCAGCCACTCGAGCCGATCCGCGGGGCCTAAGGCGGCAAACCTAGCGGTACCCCGATCGAGATGAGCCGACTGAGATAAAACGAGGTCGAGCAGGGTGAGCAGAAAGAGCGCGCGGACGAGATACGGCCTCTGCCCCCATTTCAGGAGAGCCGCCACGAGAAAAGAAAAGAGAGCGAAGCAAAGACCCATTTGAAAAGCGTTATCCATCTTCATCCGGTAGGTGGCGGGCAAAACGAAGGGCAGGGCGAAACACGCCGCGGCTCCCAGAAGGCCTAAGGGAACGAACGGCCAGCGTTGCACCGTCTGGAATCCCGGCTCGCGTCTCGTGCGAACGAGCAGGGCGTCCAAACCGAGGCAAGCCGCGAAGATCAGAAACAGCGAAGGCCCGCCCCGAGGAAAAATCGTCGCCATGTTCAGGACGTGTTTCAGGAACGGGAGAGTTTCCATCGCGCGCGCGTACAGGAGATTCTTGGTGGTGACGACGAGAAACCAGTTACACGTGAGGTAGGTCAGGACGAAAACCCAGAAGAGGCGTTGCCTATGACAGCCCAGTGCCGCGACGAGCAGGAGGAGTAGGCTCGCGATGCCGAGGTAGCGGTTGTCGTGGCCGTGCCACGAAATGTTTTCCAAGGGCTGAGCGAGCCAGGTCAGGGCCATTCCCCAGCCCGGGCTCGACTCGACTGGCTCGGCGCGCGTGGAAAGGGAGACCGACGTTTCATAAGAAACGATCCCGCCACGATTTCTTAAAATATTGCGGTTGGAGTGCACCGTCACGATCGTCGCCGAAGCGCCGAGCCCCAGCGCGAGCAGGAGTCCGAGAAACACCAAGCCTTGTGATTTCCGTAGCGCGGCAAAGTCCGCGTGAAGGCTCCGCCCCAAGTGGCGGCCGAAGAGCAGCAGCATCAAGCCGAACGTCGCCAGCCAAAAAACGGGAGAGAAGAGGACGTTCGCGCAAAAACCGCCGAGGAGAAAAGCAAGACTTAGGAGGACCAGGGTGAGATGGCGCGGAGTGGGCGTGAGGTAATACCTCAAGGTCGCATACAGGACGAGAAGCGGAAGGGGAAGGGCGGCTACCGCCGGAGCGTCATGAAAATTGAGTAGCGTGTAGCTACCAAAGAGATAAAGGACGACCGCGAATAAGGCGCTAGCCGGATGTTTGGTGAATAAACGGACCGTGAGGAAAATGAGGGCCGCGTTCAGCAGGGGAACGTATACGAACGTATAGAAAAATATCCAGTGGCTCAGGTCCACGGGTAGGAAAGCTAGTGCCTTGAAGAGCGCGAGAAATAGGACGTTGTGAACCGCGAGGAGATTAATTTCTCCCGCCAAAAAATTGAAGTAGAGCGGATAGCCATTTGTAATGGACGCATCCCACCAGGGAAACGTCGCGTGGGTTTTGAGGGAATGCAGTACGGCGTAGAAAAGGGTGTGACCGAGGAGCGTATCGCCACCCGGGAGAAACTGCCCGGCAAAGAAGGGATGAACGTAAAGATAATAGTAGAGCCCGAAAAACCCTATAAACAGCGCCCAGCCGCGATTTAATTTAGAGCTAAGCATGGGATCCGGCGAGTGAATGCGTCTATAATACGCCGAGGTGGCGGCACTTCCAAAGTTCTCCTCGAGTAAGATCGCGCGGTGGGTCGTTCTATTCTTCTTGGCGCTTTCCGCACCAGTCCTCCTCTTGGTCTGGAACCATGGCCACTATCCGACCGATGACGGCGTGCTTCTCGCCGCCGGCTGGCGCATTTTTCACGGGCAAGTTCCCTATCGGGATTTTCTCTATGCTTTCCCGCCTCTCTCGCCCTATCTCCATTCGCTTTGGTTCTGGCTTCCCTCGGGCGCGGTCTTTTCGGCGGCGCGCCTTGCGCACATCTTGGGGCTCGCGGCCGCGGCTGGAGTCTGGGCGTGGTGGGGGTACCAAAAGGGAGGGTTGCGCCCGAATGGCGTGACGCTCTTTCTTGTTGGCGCCTTCTTTTACTTCTCGATTCACGACTCGCCTTCCATGCCCTGGTACACGGTCGACGCGATCCTACTGAGTAGCCTCGGCGGAGCGCTTATGCTCGTCTCCTGCGATCGGAAAGTCCGTTCGCTTTGGCTCACGCGTTTACTTTCCGGGCTTTGCTTTTCGCTCGCGGTACTCGCGAAACAAAGTTTCCTCGGCATGTATGTCTTGTGGCTCGCGCTTTCCCTCATTGATCTCAAGCTGGCGCGCCGATGGATTTTCCTCGTGGGTACGGTTGCGGTCTCCCTGTTGCCGTTCCTGGTCGCGGGCGCTTGGCTTTCCCATCAGAATGGGCTCGAACCGTTTCTTAGACAAATCACCGTCCTCTCGACGGGAAATGCGGTCGAAACCTTTGGTTGGGATTCCTTCTGGCGGTCGTTCGATCTGCACCGCCCCTATTTCTTTTTCGGACTCGCTTTGGGGAAGGCGCCTCGGCGCTGGAGGGGCACGATCGGGCTTCTCCTCGTCCTGTCTCTCTTTTTCTGGGTGGGTGGCATTGCCAATCCGTGGTGGGGTTTCCAGCTCTTTTGGCTGGGCCTCGGCCTGACCGTCTTTTTGATCGGGGAACGTCGGGAGGAGCGGCTTTGGATCTTCTTTTCGCTTTTCGCGGTGTCTCTCGCCTGGTCCAGTGCCGTAAGTCACGGGTGGAATACGCCGCTTTTAGGAATCGCGCCCCTGGGGGTTTTACTCGCTCGTTTCATCGATAAATCCGTTGAGGCAAGCGTCGCTCGGCGCCGGGAAACGGCTCTCGCCGGATTGCTCCTCTTCGGCTCGGCGTTTTACGTTATGGAGTTTCAGGGGCTTCGCTACTTCAAGGATCGTCCGCGAGCCGAACAGCGCTACGACCTAGCGAGGGTCTACCCTCGTTTCGGCTCGCTTTATACGAACGCCACCACGTTCGAACGCTACGCGGATTTGCATGCGCTTTCGGAGCGGCTCGACGCTTTAGGGAGCGGGGTAATGGTGGTGCATCCGGAGTTTCCTCTCTTCTATTATCTTGAAAATCGTCTCAACCCCATGCCGGTGGATTGGTGGTTTCCCATGGGCTACCGCGCTTTCGGGGCCGCCCTCCCACGCCGTTTTTCCGCGGCTAAACCGACCGTGCTTCTGGAAGTCGAGCCGGGGGAAGGCTGCGAGCCCGTGCAAAAAGATGAAGTGGCATCCTGGGTGATTCGCCACGGACGGCTGGAAGCGCGCTCGAAGCGATTTTGCGCCTTCGAATTACGGGGTTAGGCGCTAACTCGACTTCTTCTGAACGCGCTCGACCATGATGACGCCCGGGACACCTTCCAAAGTGGAGATGACCTGTTTCAGCTGATTCAAGTTAGAAATGGAGACGGTGAAATGGCAAACGGCCTTTTTGTCTCGGGTGGTGCCGATCTGAGCGCGGGTGATGTTCACCTTTTGCTCTTTTAAGAGCTGGCTCATGTCGGCGAGAAGTCCGGAGCGATCTTCGCAAACGATGCGGATGCGGGCGCTACGGTTTTCCTTAGACGAGAGGTCCCACTCGATCTCGACCAAGCGGTGCGGATCGGAATCGAAAATCTTGGTGCAGTTACGGCTGTGGACGCTGATGCCGCGGCCGCGGGTGATAAAGCCCGTCACCGGATCGCCGGGGACCGGATTGCAGCAACGGGCGAAGCGCACGAGAAGATCCTCGACGCCTTTGACTTTGACGACATGGCGCTCGGGACTTTGAGTTTTCGCGGCCTGGAAGAAGCGCTGAAGCATGCCCGGCTTCTTCTCTTCCTCGTCTTTCTCCTTTTCTTTGTCCTTATCTTTCTCTTTCGGCGTGAGCTTGGTCACGACCTTAGTGGGCGAGATCTTGCCGTAGCCCACGGCGCTCATGAGATCTTGCACGGTGCGGAAGGAAAAACCTTCGGCGATCTTCAAAAGCGTTCCGTCTTTAATCAAATCTTTCAGCTTCAAGTGAAGCCGCTTGAACTCTTTATCCAAAATCATCTCGCCGGAAGCGAGCGACCGCTCGTGCTCGACCTGCTTGATGAAGTTGCGGATCTTGTTCTTCGCGCGGCCCGTTTTGACGATTTTGAGCCAGTCTTTGTTCGGCGTCTGATTCGGAGAGGTGAGGATCTCGAGGGTATCGCCGCTCTTCATCTTATACTTCAGCGGCACCATCCGGTTATTCACCTTAGCGCCGATGCAGCGATTACCCAAATCGGTATGAATCGTATAGGCAAAGTCTAGCGGCGTGGCACCTTGAGGAAACTCCATGACTTGGCCCTTTGGCGTAAAGACGTAGACCTCTTCGGAAAAGAGATCGAGCTTCACGGATTCCAAGAACTCGTTGGGATCGCCCAAGTCCTGGTTCGCTTCGACCAAGCGAGAGAGCCATTTGAAGCGCTCGAGATCGCGCGTATTGGAAGTTCCTTCCTTATAGGCCCAGTGGGCTGCGATACCGCGCTCGGCGGTGTCGTGCATCTGGCGGGTGCGGATTTGAAACTCCACCTTTTCGCCCTGGGGCCCGACTACCGTCGTATGGAGCGACTGATAGAAGTTCGCTTTCGGAATGGCGATGTAATCCTTGAAACGCCCCGGTACGGGCGTCCAGAGCGAATGGATGAGCCCCAGGCAGCCGTAGCACTGCTCCACCGACTCCACGATGATGCGAAAGCCTGTGATGTCGAAAACCTGATCGTAGGAAAGGTTACGCTTCTCCATCTTCTGATGAATGCTGTAAAAATGCTTCGGGCGCCCGGTGACCTGAGCCGAGGTGTAGCTGTGCGATTGTAGCGCGGACTGCACCATCGCTTGCACGTCTTTCACGTAGTCTTGGCGCTCTTGGAGGCGTTTTTCGACAAGCGCCACGAGCTTGAAATAGATCTCGGGCTTCATGTAGCGGAGCGAAAGATCTTCTAGCTCGCGCTTCATGGAAGAAAGGCCCAGGCGATTAGCGAGAGGGCCGTAAATTTCCAAAGTCTCTTGGGCAATCTGCGCTTGCTTCTCCGGCTTCATGTGCTGAAGCGTGCGCATGTTGTGAAGCCGGTCGGCGAGCTTCACGAGAATCACGCGAAGGTCTTTGGCCATGGCCAGAATCATCTTGCGGAAGTTTTCCGCCTGTTTCTCCTCGCTCGTCTTGAAAGTCATTTTGGAGAGTTTCGTCACCCCGTCGACGAGGGCGGCGATCTCGATGCCAAAGTGCGCTTGAATCTCTTCTAGAGTCGCGTGGGTGTCTTCCACGGTGTCGTGCAAGAGTCCGGTGACGATGGTGGCGGTATCGAGCTGATAGTCGGCAAGTACCGTCGCGACTCCGACAGGATGAATGAGATACGGCTCGCCGCTTTTTCGCTTCTGATCCTTATGCGCTTCCATCGTGAAGCGATAGGCTTTGGTGATGAGGGCGAGGTCAGCCTTGGAGTTGTGCTTGGTGACCGAGGTAAGTAGATCGGTGAGGAGCGGATCGAGATCCGCTTGGTCGTCTGCGGTATCCACTGGTGGCGGTGGCGGCACCAGTTTCAAGGACACTCCTTCTGGATAATTCGGCTTAACTCCTGAAAGGTTTGGTTTAAATCGTCGTTCACCAGGCGGTGGTCGAATTTCTCGCTCCACCCAAGCTCAGTGTAGGCATTTTGGAGGCGGGTTTCAATAGAGTGGCTGGGGTCGCTGCCCCGCTCCCGGAGCCGCTTTTCGAGGGTCTCCATGTTCGGAGGCAGGATGAAGATGAGCAGCGTCCGCGTGCCGTAGACTCCGCGGAGGGTCATCGCCCCCTGGTAATCGATGTCGAAAAGGACGTGGTTTCCCTTGGCGAGGGCATCCTCGATGGTGCTTTTCGAAATTCCGTAGCGATTGCCGTGCACTTCCGCCCATTCGGCGAAATCACCGTGGTCGATCTTTTCCTGAAAGCGAGCGGGGGTGATGAAGTGATAGCTGACTCCGTCGATTTCAGACGGACGTCGCCGTCGTGTCGTCGTCGAGATGGAGCGAACGATGTTCGGAAAGCTCACTAAGATCATGCGGCAAAGCGTCGTCTTGCCGCCGCCACTGGGAGCGGAGAGCACGATGAGCTTCGATTGTTTTGGCGCTTTAGGAGACAAACTCTCCGTCCTCCCATTCGACCCGGGCCGGATCCGTCCACATCCCGCCTTCTTCCTGGACGCGATCTTGAAGCGTCGCCGGGGCGAGGGCGGAGAGGATGACGTGGTTGGAATCGGTGACGACGAGCGAGCGGGTTTTGCGGCCCGCGGTGGCGTCGACGAGATGATTGAGTTCGCCCGCTTTTTCGCGCAGCCGCTTCATGGGAAGTGAGCCGCATTCCAAAATGGCGATGATTCGGCTGCTCACGATGAAGTTCCCGTGACCTACGTTGATAGTAGCCGGCGCACTGCGCCCAACCCCAGGTAATCCTCTCAACTTATTCGACATTCTGAGCCTGTTCCCTTAGCTTCTCGATCTTTTGTTTTCCGTCGACCGTCAGGCGAGTCAATTCGAGCGACGCGGCCTTCGCTCCCATGGTGTTTACCTCACGGTGCATTTCCTGGGTGAGAAAATCGAGCTTACGGCCCACGCTGCCTTTGTCGTCCAAAAGCGCCTCGAAAGCCTGAGCGTGGGATTTGAGCCGATCGATCTCTTCCGTGATGTCCGAGCGCTCGGCGAAATAAGCAATTTCCCATTCGAGACGCTGAGCGTCGGAAGGCCCCGTCATGCCCCATTGGGCGATGCGGGCCTGAAGCTTTTCGCGTACGAGCCGCGGGTGATCGGCGGCGACTCGAAGGCACTGCACGGCGAGCTCGGCGACTTCCTTGGCGCCGGTCCGCAAGACTTCGGCGAGCTTTTGCCCCTCGCTCTGGCGCATGGTGGCCACGCCCTGGCTCGCGGTGAGCGCGAGCTTTTTCAGCGCTTCCCAATGAGACGTGTCGTCTTGGGCTTCATCGACGGGAACGAAAATACGATTGGTCGCTACCATGGCCTCGATCGTCGGGGTGAGAGTCAGGTTCAGCTTTTTGGAGAGATGCTGACACGCTTCCACGAAGGTTTGCGCGGCCATTTCGTCCGCTTGCAGACGGGTGCCGGCGACGGCTCCCGAAGCGAGTGGCGCTTGGCGCAAGACCGCATCCACGCTGCCGCGCTCGAACTTTTCTTTCAGCAAGTCAGTGAGTCTCGGCTCGAAGGCGGTGAAGCCCGAGGGCAGGCGAAAACGCAAATCAAGATAGCGGTGGTTCACCGCTTTCATTTCAAAGGTGAACCGCTGGCCGCCGATGGCGCCTTCACTACGGCCGAAGCCGGTCATCGAGCGCATTAAGCCGTCCCTTCGAGTACGTGAGTCAAGTTTTCCACTTCCTTCTGCACGCGCGGAAGGTCTCTGGAATCGATGAACCGAAGCTCGGCGTCGCTTCTCACCCAGGTGAGCTGGCGCTTGGCGAGCTGGCGGGTCTTTTCGATAATCTCATTGCGAAGCTGTTTCTCGGTGAGCTTCTTATCCAAAAATTGCATGCACTCCGAGTAGCCGATGCTCTGCAAAGCCCGCGCGCGAGGCCACTCGGCTTTCAAATTTTCCGTCTCTTTCGCGAGCCCGCTCAGCAGCATCTTCTCGGTGCGGGTGACGATGTTTTGATTGAGCGTGTGGCGAGAGAGCGCGACGGCGTACTTCAGCCAGAGGCGATCGGCCTGATTGGGAGAAAGCGGCACGGGCTTAAGCTGGCTCGGCAGCTCACCGGTGGTGCGAATGACGGCCAGTGCGCGGAGCAGGCGGTACTTGTCGTTTGGATGAATCTTTTCGGCGGCAGCCGGGTCCTTGCTTTTCAGCTCCGCGTGCATCCTCGCGGTGTTGGTGACTTCTTCCTCGAAGAACTCGGCTTCGATTGAGTCGATGACTTCTGCCGGAATGACGGGCGTTGGGTACATGCCGAACTGAAGCGCGCGCAAATAAAAATAAGTGCCGCCCGTCACGATGGGTATCTTGCCGCGGCCGTGGATCTCGGAGACGCACGCTTCGGCGCGCTCGACGAAGTGGCCCGCGGAAAACGGATCTTCGGGATCCAAAATATCCAGAAGGTGATGCGGAACTGCGATCTGCTCGTCGGGAGTGGGCTTACTGGTCCCGATATTAAAGCCACGGTAAACCGTGGTGGAATCCATGCAGATGATTTCCCCGCCGATGGCGCGGGCGATGTCGATGGCGATCTTCGTCTTTCCCGAGGCCGTCGGACCGACGAGGGCGAGGGCTAATCTCCGTGTGCTCATGGGCATCAGGTTAAACCCTTTCAAAGTGTTTCTCAATTGCGGGGAACCCAACGCGCAGGAGGACCGGCCGTCCGTGGGGACAGGTCCATCCTTCTTCGAGGCGAGTCAAACCCGAGAGCAGCGCTTCCGCTTCCCGCGGGCTCAACGCTTGTCCGAAGCGCACGACGGAATGACACGCAATCGTCGCAAAAGTCTTATGAAGGGCTCGCTCCACGACTTCGGGAGAAGAGTCGGGCGCTTCGCGTAAAGCTTCGAGCACAGTGCGCACGACCTCTTCAAGGCGCGCTTCCGGAATGAGCGTGGGCCGCGCTTTGACCGCGACATCGCCGTTACCGAACGATTCCAATTCGAAGCCGAGCTCGGTGAGGAGCGTGCGGTGCTCATCCGCGACGGCTTCCAGCGCGCCATCGAGTTTCAAGATTTTCGGAACGAGCAGGCGCTGCACGGACATCGCGCCCGAACGGTGCGCGTTTCTGAGCCGCTCGAACTCCATCTTTTCATGCAAAGCGTGCTGGTCGACGATGACGATTCCCGTCTCGTCCTCGCAAAGGAGATAGGCGGCCTTGGCTTGTCCCAAGTAACGAAGGCGGGGGCCGGTCGCCGGAGCCAGCGTGGGAGCGGGTGCGCTCACCGAAGGCATGGCCGACGGCGACGGGCGTTCGGGTGACATCAGGGTATCAACGTTCAAAAAATCATCGGCGAGAGCCGGTTGGGAGCGGTACACGGTAACCGGCGTTTCCGGGGCCGATGGAGTCGCCTGAGAGAAGTTTTGCGCCGGCGCGGGAAGCATTTCCCGAACGGAGGTCGACTGGCTGATGGCCTTTCTCAAGGAAGCTCTAAGCCAGCTGTAGATCCGCTCTTGCCGCAGACAGCGCACTTCGAGCTTTTGGGGATGCACGTTCACGTCGACCCAGTCGGGCCGGATATCCAAATACACCGCGCCCGCGGGCTCATGGCCCGGGCCGAGCGTATCGAGGTACGCGTTGCGAACCGCGGAGAGAAGCGCCCGGTTTCTCACCGACCGCGCATTGACGAAAAGCGAAAGTTCGCCCCGGCTTTGCCTGACAGAAGGAGGCGAGAGAAAGACTTCGAGCTCCATGTCGTCCACGGTCTCGATCAGGTGGAGCGGCTCCCAATTCGGCCGAAACACTTCACGGAAACGCGCTTCGCGTGTCCCATTCACGTACTCATGCACGAGGCGTCCGTTATGGCGCAAAAAGAACTTCGCTTGGGGAGCGCCGAGCGCCAGCTCACGGATCATCTGCGCCGCATGAGAGAACTCCGTGCTGCCCGAGCGCAGATATTTCTGACGCGCCGGAAGCTCGGCAAAAAGCTTGCGAACGCTGACCGAAGTGCCGACCGGACCCGACGCGGGCTTCGGCTCTCCCTGAGCGTATCCGTAACTAAGAGTAATCGCGTGCGCCTGATCGGCTTTCGGCGTGCGGCTCTTCAGCTCCACCTCCGCAACCGACACCAGACTCGCCAAGGCTTCTCCGCGAAACCCGTAGGTGTTCAGCTTTTCGAGGTCGGTAATTTCACCGAGCTTACTCGTGCTGTGGCGCTCGACGGCGAGGGCCAGCTCGTCCGGCGGAATGCCGTGGCCATCGTCCACAATGGTGATCTCTTCCTTGCCGCCATCGCCCAAAAGAATGTCGATGCGAGAAGCGCCCGCATCGAGACCGTTCTCGACCAGTTCCTTAACCACGCTGGACGGCCGTTCAATCACTTCGCCGGCGGCGATTTGGTTGATGAGCGTTTCATCCAAACGCCGGATGGGACGGCGCGAGTCGGCGTGAGAAGTCGAAATGGTGGGAGTCATAAAGAGGCAGAAGATACAGTTCGTTCGAGGGGAGCGTCAAACGCCCTAGGCACGGGAGGTGTACAACTCGAATACACCGGTGTTCATTTCTTGGACACCCATGGAATAGAACGTGATTACCGTAGGTTAGAGGTCCCATTTTGTGCCTGGTTGAGGGGGTGTCCAATGATTCGACACTGATGACGCTAGGCGCATTTCAATCCCTTTGCGCTAGAGCGGTGAAATCGCGGAGTTTCCGCCGTATACCGCCGGTTGGCATAGGGGTTGCTCATGTGGAATCCGCCCAAAGAGAGAGGGGCCACTTCACGAGGTCCTAGGTGCCTGACTGGGGAAAAATCATAGCGCTTTATACGTTGGTGGCTGCCGCGGCTTTTGGCCGGCTGGCTTTCCCCGCCGAGAAAGCTGCCTTCTCCGCGGATCAGATCAATCTCTCCGGGGATTATCTGCACCGGCCCATCGTCGCCGATGTGTACGCCGACGTTAAGTCGCCTTCCTTCAAAAAGCTATGGATTCAGCTCGCGACGTTTCGGTACGCTCGGCTAATCGTTGTCGGCCGGGACGAAGTAAAAGTCCGCGCCGAGCTAGCGAAGCTGCGAGACGAGCACCACGGCTTGATGATGAATCGCAACGGCACGGGGCAGATGGACGACTCAGTGGAGCGTTCTCACGGTACCTCGGGCTGGTCGATGTCCCTCACGCAAAACATCGCGCGCCAAGCGGATCTCCGCGCGCGCCTCGAGCGCACCGCCGGTCGTTGGGATGCGGCCCATCCCCTCGCTCTGCGCTTCAAGATGCGTCGGGGCAAAAAGATTTTAGTCCGTCTGATGTTACCTAGTGTGCGTGTTGATTTGGAGCACGTCGCACACCGGTAACGTTCCGACGTAGACGAGGTTTCAGGGTAAACAATTTGGGGTAATGGGGGCGGGCAGGGCGTTGCTCGCGCTTTGCCGAAGCCAGCTCGGGCGCGGTAATCGAAAAACCGAGGTCGGGCGATTTGCTGGGAAGCGAGAGACTCAGGTCCCCCAAAAACGTAGTGGCAGTTTCCCTGCCCTGCATGGAACGATTATAGCGTAAGGACCTCCCCGGTCGGAGCGCGGGACCAAATGGGCAATAGGGAAGTCCTGTGATATAGCCTCTGAAACCAAAGGATTGCTTCAACTATGTCAGTGGCTGTTGTGACCGGGTCTTCGGGACTCGTGGGTAGTGAGACCGTCTCCTTTTTGCTCGCAAAAGGACTGCAAGTCGTCGGCATCGACAACGACATGCGGGCCTATTTTTTCGGGACCGGCGCGTCCACCAGCTGGAACACAGCCCGTCTCAAAAAACTCGAGAATTTCACTTCGGTCTCGGCCGACATCCGCGACGAGTCCGCCATCTCCCGTGTTTTTTCGGAATTAGGGACAAATCTTTCTCTTGTCGTGCACACGGCCGCGCAACCGAGTCACGACTGGGCGGCTCGCGAGCCCCTCACCGATTTTTCCGTAAACGCCACTGGCACTTTGATTCTCCTCGAGGCGACACGCCGGCACGCCCCCGACGCGACTTTCATTTTTACTTCGACGAACAAAGTCTACGGAGACACTCCGAACCACCTTCCCTTGGTGGAAAAGGAAATGCGCTATGAAGTCGATCCGTCGCACCCCTACGCGACTCACGGGATCGATGAACAGATGACCTTGGACCAGTCGAAGCACAGCCTCTTCGGAGCCAGTAAAGTCGCCGCGGATATTCTCGTTCAGGAATATGGACGCTACTTCGGCATGAAGACGGGCGTCTTCCGAGGCGGTTGCCTAACCGGGCCGGCCCATAGCGGAGCCGAGCTCCATGGCTTTCTGGCTTACCTGGTGGAATGCGTGGTGAAGGAAAAACCGTACCGAGTCATCGGTTACAAGGGTAAGCAAGTCCGGGACAACATCCACTCCTTCGATTTAGTAAACGCCTTCTGGAGCTTCTTTCAGAACCCGAGGCCCGCGGCCGTCTACAACATGGGAGGCTCGCGGCACAGTAACTGCTCCGTGCTGGAGGCCATCTCCCTCATTCAGAAAATCGCGGGAAAATCTCTCTCGTTTACTGTCGAAGAAACCTCTCGCTCCGGGGATCACATTTGGTGGGTGAGCGACGTTCGTAAGTTTCAGCAGCACTATCCAGATTGGGAGTACCGTTACGATTTGAACGCCATTCTCTCCGAAATGGTAGCCGCGGCCGGGGAGCGCAGGCCCGCATGATGCTTTCCGTCGTCATCCCCGCCTGTAACGAGCAAAACGGCATCAGCGAGACGGTGACCGCCCTTTCGGCCCACCTCGAAAAATCCGCGATTCCCCACGAAATCCTCGTCGTGAACGACGGCTCGACGGACGAGACCGCCCGGGTGCTCTCGGAGCTCCAAGCCAAGGTGCCCAGCTTGCGCGCCCTCGATAATCCCGCGCCTCATGGCTTCGGCCATGCGGTTCGTAAAGGACTCGATCATTTCAAAGGGGACGCGGTTGCCGTGTACATGGCCGATGCTTCCGATAGTCCCGAAGATCTCGTTCGCTTCTATCGCGCTCTGCTCGAGAAGAACGTCGATTGTGTTTTCGGCACGCGTTTTTCCCGGGCGTCGAAAGTAGTCGACTACC
>JAYUGC010000080.1:0-5135 GCA_043767805.1 Pseudomonadota bacterium
ACATTGCGAACCTCGCGGAAGCCATCGAAGAGTGCCGCCGCAAAACGCCGCGGTTTCCGACGTTCGATTCGCTCGGCGGGCATCTGCGCAAGCATCTTGGCTGGGAATCCGATATCCGAACGCCCCTTGCCATGTGAAAATGCGCGTTAAGTGTTTCCTCTTCGCGATGAAAATCCCAGCGCCCGCTTCCCTTGGGTAGTCATTGCCATCATCGTCGCTAATTGCGCCGTTTTCTTTCATGAGGTCCAGCTGGGGCCGGGGATAGCTCCCGGCACCGCCCGAATGCTTTAGGGATTTACGCCCGTGTACATGTGGTACATGGACTCGACGAACATCTTCTCGCTCGCGATGTACTCGCTGATGCTCTCCGCGCTTTTCTGCATGGCCTGAGACTGCTGCGCGAGCTTTCCGAGAGCGGCTTTGTCTTGCTGCGCTTCGGGTTTGGCGAGCTCGACCCGGGCCTGGGCCGCGATCGCGCTCATGAGCTCGAGGGACGCCTGCCGCTGATCTTCGGCGCGGTTCAGATTGTCTCGGATGAGACGGCCCGTGGCCGTGCCGTAGCTCTGCAGCTCGAGATTGAGCGGCGCCTTGATGAAGGTGTCACCGATGGTGTTCACGAACGCGTAGGGGATCTTGTTGCGCTCGGTCTCGATGTTCGCGATTTCCGCGACCAGGCGCTTTTGCGTCGCTTCGTCGGCCCCGCCGTTGAACAGGGTGCGCCAGCGCGCCCGGATCTGCGTGCGGTATTCTTCGATCATCTCGTACGTCATCTGATCCTTCGAAGAGGACGCATCGAGTTTCGCGAGCTCCGCCGTCGCTTTCGCTCCCGCATCGTTGACTTGGGCGAGCGCTTTTTGCGCTTCTTCCACGGCCAGCTCGTCGGGGATGTTTTTGAACGTCTCGAGATTATCGAAAGGCGCGACCGGCATGAGCGCGAAGAGACCCGCCATGAGAAGCTTGTTCTTGGCGAGCTTCTCCGTGGACTCCGCCGTCTGCGCTTCGAGCATTTTCTTCACGTCCGGGATCGCGTCCAGGGCGCTAAGCAGTGCGCTCTTGCGAGCGGCGACCGCCTGATCGATGACGACCTTCTCGGAAGCCAGCATGTTACGCGCGCCGGCCGTCGAGCCAGGCACCGCAAGCTGAGTCCAGAGGAGATTCAGAGCCATCTGCCGCAGGTTGATGTCGTACTGCGAGAGACGCGTCGTGATCTTCTTCGTCGTCGGATCCATCACGCCTGTCGTATTGGAGAGCATGAAGTTGAGGAAGGTCGGCCCAGGGCCGTTCTTCAAGTCACGGAAGGGCGTGATCACGGTGCCGTTACCCGACGGATCGGGCGTACGGTTGAAGAGATACATCATCGCGACCATCTTGTCGGTCAGCGTGCCGCGGATTTGCAGTTCGTCGTGAATGAGATCGCCCGAGCTGTAGATCGGGTGCGTGGTATCGAGAATGATTTTGAGGAAGGCTTTCACCGCCGCGATTTGCGCGGCCTGGGCGTCTTTCACGATCGCGTCGATCTTGGCTTTATCGATAGTCCGCTCGACGGTGTGGGGCTGGAGCTCCCACTTGCCGGGAGACAGAGCCACGTTATAGCTGTCGGCGACTTTAATCTTCAGGAGGTTTTCCGCCTTGGTATCGGCGTCGGCTTCCACCCGCTGACCCGCCACGTACCAGAAGCTGCCCGGGTTCGTTCCCTGGGCCGCAGTCAAGATCGCTTGCGCGTTGTCGAACGCGAGACGAACCGGAATGAGGTAACGGGAGATCTTGCCCATGTAATCTTGGCTGGAGCCGAAGGTGACTTTGTCTCCCTTGATGTTGTTGAAGACGAAGGAGGCATCGTAGCGATCCATCTGGCCTTGCACGAGCTCGGTCAGGCTGCTCCCTGAGTCAAACTGGTTACAGAGACCGTTGCGAGCGTCCATGATGTGCTCGTCGGTGCAGAAGAAATAGTTCTGCGAGAGGATCTTTTGCGTGTTGGCCTCATCGGATCCGTAGAGGACCTGAATGGCCGCGTCGTCGTAGGAACCGACGCCGGGAGGCTCTTGAGAGGTCAAGAAGCCGTAGTCCATGACGCTCGAGCTCTTCACGTTCGCCGAGGCGCCGCGCGCTTTGGTAAAATGCTTCACGTCCGCCGATCCTTCGAAGTTGTGGCGAAGACCGAGCGTGTGCCCGAGCTCGTGAGTGAGAAGGGGAGTGAAGATCTGAACGGTGAGCTCGTCGTCGGACTTGCCGGCGGCGTGCTTCGTTTCGTTCAGGAGGAACTCCGTATCTTCCGTCAAACGGGTGATACGGTTCATGTAGTCTTTGTGGAAAGCGGTCTTCGCTTCGCGGATCGCCTTGTCCGGAGAGAATTCCTTTACCATGGCGAGCATGTCGCGATCGAGCCGTTCGCTCACTTCCGGGATGGCGAGCTCCGGGAGCTGACCTGACGGAAGCTGGCTGTCCAGGCCTTGCACAAAGGGTAGGAACATCTCGGAGAGCCATTCGTCGCTATTTTGCGGCGTCGGCGTCGGAGCCGGAGCGGGCGCTTTCTTGCCGGGAAGCAGACGCTTCAAGAGACCCTGGAACCCGGCTTGGACCGGAGCGCCCGGCGCGGGCGCGGGAGCCGCTTGCGCGAGCAAGTTTTCCCAGACGCGCTCGCTGTAGAGCGACCGCTTGAGGCTTCCGCCGTAGAGAATGACGTCGGCTTTCACCACTTCCCCCGTGCGCGGGTTGGTATAGCTCGGGCCGTAGCCCAAGATCTTGTGGAGCGCCGTCTCGTTGTCGTCGAAGGTGATCATGCTGTAGCGAAGATCGCCCAGCTCCTGACCGGAGTTGTCTTTCAGCGAAAGGACGTCGTGTCCGACGGCTTTTTTAAGGGACTCGTTCCAGTCCGCAAAAATCTCGAAAGCACGGGGCTTGAGAATTTCCGGGAAGTTCTTCGACAGGTAATAGGTCACGGGCTTGGTCGCGTCCCAGCGGTTGGCGATCTCTTTGCGCGTCTGCGTGGTGATGCGGCCGTACTTGTCCATCTCGAGCGTCGTCGTCATGAAGAAGCCGAAACGGCGCTGCAAGTCACGGGCGTACTCTTTCGGAGCGTAGTTGGTGTTGCCGTCGTACTTCACGAAGCTGTGACGAACGGTGACGAGCGTGTCGTCTTTCAACCGGCGGGTCACCGAGAAGTTGATGGCGCCATTGACTTGGTCGATCTCGATGCCGGAGGCCGCGTTGGCGACGATGGTGGAGTCCTTGAAGGTGTCCACCGAGTCTTCCGTGACGTCGATGACCACTTGGCCGCGAGAGCTCCAGACGTTTCGGATTTCCGTCTCTTCTTCCTCGTGCGTGTCCTGACCGTCGACGTTCTGCTTTCTGAGCACGTCTACGTAGCGGGCTTTGAAGCTCGCGAGAACCGCGTTGGTCCGGGCTTCCCGGGCGTTTTGAAACTGGGGATCCAAGGCGACGACTTCGACGACCTTCTCCTTCAGATTGAACTGCACCAGCTTGTCCGATTCCATGTACATGCCGGTCGCGATCCACTCGCTGTCTTTGCCGGGCGACTGCACGTCGGTAATCGTGCGGAGGTAGAGATAATTGCCAGTGAGCGCGGTCTTATTGACCCGGGCCGTATTCGGAATGACGGGTTTCAAGTCTCTGTCTTTGGCACATCCCACGACGAGGATGAGGCCGAGGGCCACGATCATTCTTCCGGCCAGCGTCCGCTGGCTATCCATTGCGTACTTCATCTTTAGTGCCTCCCAAAACGTTTCGACTCAAGCCTCTTAGAGCTGATACTCCACGAAGGCGGAAACTCGACTGTTGCGCTCGTTGAAAAGTTCCATGGGCCGGGAGAGACCGGTGGAGTCATCCACGGTGTTTCCCAGCAGCTCGTGGGACACGCCCACGAAAAATTTATCGTCGACCCGGAACGCCACTTGCTCCAACATCGAGTAGCCGTTTTTCCATACGGCCGTATATTTCTGATCGAGCAGGACCACCACGTCGAAGATGACGGGGCCCACTTGATACTCGACGGTGACTTTCTCCGTCAGGCCGTACTTGGAGAGCTCGCGGCCAGACGTGGTTTGCAGGTACTGGTTAAGCTGCCCGTAGGGACCGACTTTGAGGCCCACGTAAAAGCCTTTGAAAAATTCTTTCGTATTGGTGAGCGCAATCGAGGCTCTCATCATGCGGCCATCCGTCGACCAGCGATCGACGGAAAGAGCGCTAAGTGCCACGGTGGCCGTGGTGCTGACGTCTTTAAAAACGTCATAACCCTTGGCGTAGGTGGCCATGACCTTGGGCACGGTGACGGGATTGAACTGATTGAAGGGGCGATCGACCGCCGTATAGAGCTCGAGCCGCTTATCTTTGCCGAAATCGTAGGTGAGGGTGGGCTCGAGAGTGAGGGTCGCCTTGTTTTCGAGGGTGTCGAGCTGGCTGCCGACCGTCGTCAGAAGGTCGAGCCCGAAGCCCGTGGGGGCCGCCTCTACAGAGAGCTTCGCCGCTTCGAGGTTCGTCGCGACGAGAACCACAGTGATTGTTAACAGTGAGTTGAATAGCCGTCGTCTCATTCGCCCCCGCGTAACGTAAAGGCGTATCAAAAATAGCGCGGCGTGTCTTTATCTATTTGGCGGCGCGTCATTGGCGGTGTTGTCTGTTCAGGTTAGACAACAGATTTTACATGTTATTTTAAAAACTTAACTCGATTGTTTGGGCCGTGAAAAAAGCGTAGAACCGCTATTCCGCGAAGGCGGAGTAAAAGTAGACCGCGCCCAAAATCGCCTTCTTTAGATCCCCTAAATGGACGCTTTCGTTTTCCGAGTGGGCGTTCGTGTAGGGATCTTCGACCCCCATGAGAAGCGCGGGCACGCCGCCGAGCACCCGGGCGAAGGGGTCCACGAAAGGGATACTTCCCCCGACGCCCATGAAAACCGTGGGGCGGCCGAACGCTTTTTCGAGCGCTTTCGAGGCCGCTTCAAAGGCGTGGCCTTCGGGCCGGGTCGTCCACCAGGTTCCCTTTTGGACTTTGGCGAAAGTCACTTCAACGCCCCAGGGCGCATGGGCGAGCAGATGAGCCTTGAGCTTCGCTTCGACTTCGTCCGCGTTCATATTGGGGACCGTGCGGATGCCGACCTTGCACCAGACTTCGCTGACCA
>JAYUGC010000081.1:0-33072 GCA_043767805.1 Pseudomonadota bacterium
GATACTTTTAGCTTTGGCTAAAAGTATCCACACACCTTTTGGGTTTTATTGTTTTTTTAACTTGTGGTTTTATTTCAGTTCCTTATTATGAAGGTGAAACTTTCCAGCGAAAGGAGGACGAATGATTTGTGAAATCTATAAACAATCCCCCGAGAGACAAATCGTACGTTCCTCCGTCGATACTTTGACGACGTGGGACTGACGCGTCGTCTTCTCTCTCTCAATCCAAAACTAAACACTGATTTTTAATCGCGGCGGAGCTTTTTTCCGTCTGCTTAGAGGTTTGTCATGAAGCACTTATTGAAGACGTTTTTGCGCCTTGGGGCGGAGCTATGGGCTCTGTTCTTAAAAGGCCCAGAGTTATTTATCCACGAAGGGCCCCACTCCCGTCCGACGAGACGCTCTGAGTGGGACCGAGGTGGGCATTTCGATCGTAGTCCGGGGTGGAGGTAACCAATGCTAATACAAAGACTGAAACGGCTCGCAGCGAAGCTATATGCTCTGCTGAAGGAGCCTCGTGGCCGCTACGGCGGGTTCACGAGTGGCGATAAAACCGCGAGATCGATCTCGAGCTTCTCGAAGCCAGAGAACGCCAGACTGTGATGCTTGCGCTGAACCGCGCCCGAAAGGCGAAGGTCCGGAAATCGACGGAGTAGCTCTCCGAAGCAAGCCACCATCTGGATCCGCGCGAGTTTTGCGCCCAGACAAAAATGAGGTCCGTACCCATACGCGAAGTGCGGGTTGTGCTTTCTATCCAGAACGCATTCCTCCGCGCGCTCGAATTGAGACGGATCGCGGTTCACGGCGTGGTTCGCGATGAATACGACTCCGTTATCCGGAATCGTGACGCCGCCCAGCTGCGTCTCGTGCTTGGCGACGCGAAAAAGAAACGTCACCGCCGGGTCTAAACGGTTGAACTCCTCGAGCGCCGCCGGAAGAAGCTCGGGACTTGCCACGATGGCCTGCTTGGCGCCCGGCCGGGTAAGCAGCGAGTACATGTTGTTGCAAAACTGGTCCGTCGTCGTCACTTGGCCCGCGACGAGCATCATCATGGCCTGAGAGACCACCTCCTCGTCGGTAAGCCCGAAGCGCGCCTGATTGCGGAGCAGGATGCTCAAGAAGTCTCCGCTCAAGGCGTCTCGCCGGCGCCCGATCAAATCACGGAAGTAATCCCTGAGACGGCTCGCGCTCTTATTTACTTCGACCCCGTCTTCGTTGCGGTACCGTGAGGCCCCGCCGAAGAACTGGGTCATGTTGTTCGACCAGCGGTAGAAATCCGCGCGGCTTTCTTCAGGGATGTGAAAGAGATCGGCCAAAACGATCGAAGGCAGAGGGACCGCGATTTCTTCGACGAACTCCAGCCTTCCTGAGTGGCTTGCGTCGTCGACGAGCTTTTTCACGGTGCGCTCGATCAGGGGCCGGTAATAGTCCAAAAGTTCGTCGGTCAAACCCATTCCCGCGGTTTTGCGGCGGGTCGCGTGCTCCTTACCGTCGCTCATGACCATCATCTTGCTGATGACGCCAAAGAAATCGGTGATGAGACGCAGGTCGAGATTAGGCATGCGAGAAATGAAGAACGAAGACCGGTCCGCGCTGTAGTCCTGGCTGCGCAGTACGGTTTCGGCGAGCGCGTAGTCCGTGACGATGAAAAATTCGCCGCGTTGCCACCAGGATACGGGCCCCTGCGCTCGCAGCAGCCCGGCGAAGACATCCGGCGAAGTTTGAGTCTTGGTGTCCAAGAGCGGTTGATCGGGCAACATGAGCCAATCTCCTACAAAATCTGAACGCGTCTCAAATGCCTCGGGGTTTCCCGGGTAAAAGCGTTCCGGCCATGCACTAACGTATGATTGTCGGCGATGAGGTAATCCCCCGGCTCCCACTGATGCAGGTAACTCGCCTTGGGATCGTAAAAACGATGGGCGAGGTCGCCCAAGAGATCGGCGCTGTGCCCGCCTTCGCAGGAGACGGTGACCGGGTTTAGCTTCGTCTCGACCGGCTCCGCGAAGCGCAGAACGGGGACGCCTGACTTGGGATGGCGCTGAACGAGATCGACGGTGAGGGAGCCGCCGTAATGAGCGACTTTCTCCGTCGTGTACGTCAGTCTTGCCTTGGCCCAGACCTCGCGATCGGCCTTGGAGGCCGATTCCCAAACTAGTGCCGTATTGGTGAATCGGGTCTCACCCCCCGCATCCCTCGCCGGAGCTTCGAGACAATGGAACACCAGGAAGCTCGGCACGCGGTGAAAAGCTCCGTCCCAGTGAAGGGGCACCGCCTCGCGAGAGAAGAGATAATTCTTGGCTTCGGAAGCCGGCGTCATCTCCATCACGGGGCCGGACTCCCAATGCAGAAGCTCTCCCTGAGGATAAGAGAGACAAAAGTCGAGCAGACCTTCTTTTGAGACCCGCTTGAAGCCGCGAAACACGACGAGCGGCGAGGAGGCCAGAAGATCTTGCCTCAAAGCGCCAGACAGCTCGGAGAGCACTTCGTGCTTTCTCGCCGTCACCAGGGTGCCGAACGGGCTCAGAGGCTCGACCTGATACAGCTCTTTCAGCTGAGGCAAAGTTTGAACAATCATACCCAACCCTCCTCGCCCGAAGAGATCTTAAAGTAACCATAGCCTTTGTCGCAGCGGACGAGTCTCGCGCCGGCTTGCTCCGCCGCGCGGCGGGTGGAGAGCTCGAACCGCTCGCCTTTTCCGACAACGACGCCATGCCAGGGTGTGCGCCAGATGTTGCGGCTGGGCAAAAGCTTCACGCCCAGCTTTTCGGAATCGAAGCCTTGCGGGTGAATCGAAAGGCGGACCGCCTCGGGAAATTGTTTCTGCACGAGCTCGCTCCAAGCATTGCTCCGCTGAATGACTTCGTAAGCGAGGGACTTCGCTTCCTCTCGCACGCGCGAGCGGCTTTTCGCGGGCTCCATCACGATGCGATCTTCAAAGAGAAAACGGTGAATGCCGTTAAAGAGACTGCGGTGGTCGGCGTCCTCTTTCGTGCGGCGGTGAATGACTTCCACCGGTTCGGCGAACGTCTCGACGAGCTCCCGGCGCATGTCACCGAACTCAAAGCCCTTAAAGCAATCATCCAGATCGAAAGTGGAGAGACGAGTGAGCCCCCACGAAGACAAAATCTCTCGGATACCGAGACTGTAAGCGTTCACGTCCTCGTCCTTCACTCGCACGAGGTCGCTGAATACCCTTCCGTCCGAACAAATGATCAGCTGAGCTCCGGGGCTATGGAAGACCTCGATCTTGCGGCAAAGCTCGTCCAGCCGCTTGAGGGCTAGCACTTCGCCGTAGTCAGGGAGATGGCTCAGGGTTTTTTCCGGGTTCGGTGATTTCGCGGGAAAAGCGGGAAGCACCATCTCGAGAAGGGCTTGAGTCTCCACCGCCCGTTCGATCTTTCCGCGCAGCTTGGCGAGCACCTCGGGGCTTTTGACTTCCCCTTCCGTCAGGGGATTCGCAATCTCGAGCAGCAACTCGAGGATGGACTCGACGGCCCCCTGATTGATTTCGTTCGGTCTGTAGGTCGGCACGGCCAACATGAGAGTCTCCCTCCAAGAAACAGTCTCTCCGGCGCGGGGCGATAAATAAAATTGAAAGACCGCATGCGTGTCATAGGCCCGATTAATGCCCAATTAGGCTCTAATTGCCGTACCAGCGTGGGTCAACCCCGGGCGGAGGCGCCTTAAAAAAGCTCAGGGCGGTGCTACAGAGACCGCGAAGCAAAGAGAAAGTAGCGCGCGGAGCCGCGGCAAGTCCCGAAGCAAGCATGCGGGCCGCGGGCACGACCCCGCTTTTCACGCGAACATAACCCGGCACCATCGGAGAGACACCCACTCTGAACCAGGGGATACGAGTCAGCTTCGAGGTAATAACGGCTAACTCGCTCACCCCTGGCGGGGTGATTCCAATCGCCTTACCAATACCGAGACGAAGACTCTCCGAAGTCTGGGTCCCAAGAATGGGCCCTGGGCCGCTGATACTACGTCCCGACTCGATGTACGTGGGCTTGTTCCAATCGTTGTGAATGATGTTCCCCATGATCGCGCCATAGACGGCGACGCCCGCGGTAAACGGAATGGCACGCTCGAGCCGCTCGATGTCTTGGTAGAACTCCAGCGAGACGAACTTTTGCTTTCGGTCCAAGTTGACGGCCAACGCGAACGCGGTGGTGCCGTACCATCCGCGAGTTCCCGCCGCAAAGCCTCCACCAGTTCCGATCTCGAAGGTAACCCCTACTTCATTGGAGTGGGCCACCATGGGCGCCTGATCCCAAAGCTGAGAGTCCGCGAGGCGGATAACGGTTTGAATGGCTCGGCGTCCCCGCTCGCTCAAGGTGGGCTTATCGATCTCCGGCTCGCCCGTGGCCTTCCCGAAAGCCACTCGAAACTTGCCGGAGACTTTCTTTCCCGCCGCCGAAATAAATCCAGCCGGCAGCCGTCCCTTGTCGAGAACGTTCAAGAGAACCTTCAGGTATTCCGATCGCCGTTCTTTGAAAGCGACTCTTTCCGCCTCGGTCAGGCGCGCGTAGGTCTCTCTTTGCTCCGGCGTCAGGGGATCGTCGGGCAAGATATAGCGCTGCCCGTTCTTGAGGGTCAGATGCAATAAGGTCGTGTGATTCGGCTCCTCCGAAGTCGTGACTTCGGCGAGCTCACCCAGTTCGGCAGTCGGCAATACCGCTTCCGCCTCGGGCTTCAAGGCCCCCTCTTCTCCTTCCGCGCGCGCTTTGAGCGGCAGCGCGCAGGCGAGAAACAAGACTACGAAGAAGACGTGCTTCATTCTTCATCCGCGTAAATGTCGATGCCCACCGGAGCCACGGCCGTGCTCTGCACCGTCCAACTCTGCTCCATACGAAGCGGCGCATAGCGATCTTTCGCGCCCTGGTGACCGTCGTCGCCTCCGTGCTCCTGCCGATTGATATACTTGATGTGATAGGGAGACGCGTCCATGGCAACGGTCGCTTGAGCGACACGCAGCTCTCTTAAGGCTTCCACGGCCTTCATGAGCTGAATGACGTCCGGATTCTTGCTCTTCTCCAAGACCTCGTCGGGAATTCCTTTTTTCTCGAGTGACTTCACGCCTTGTTGAAGCGACCAGAGCTTCAGACTCTCCCAAACCGGAAGCGTTTCCGGCTTCTTGAAGATGTCAGTGGGGCTCGCTCCCATGGCTTTCCAGAAAGCCATGGCGGGTCCGAGCGGCTGAAAGCCGTGCTTACTCATCTCGGCCAAGTTCTTCGACTCCTTCAAAAGCCGGACTACCTCGGCCACTTTCAAGCCGTGCAATCCTTCCGTCTCTTCCCAAAGCTCGATCTTATTCAACGCTTCCTTCGCTTCCGGAGTTTGGTTTACTTTGAGAGATTCTTTCGCCATATGCAGCACGAAACGCTCGTTGATGACCTGATAAGTCGCCTTCTTGACGCCCGATACTTCAGGTAAAGCTTTTTCCGAATAGACGACGAGGGTGTTCGGGTTCACCTGCTTGCCGAGAGTCGAGGCGACGATTTTTCCGTCGACGAGGACGATACCGCCCTTCATGCTCAGGCGATCGAACCCATCCAGCATGCCGCGCGTTCCGGCCATTTCCTCCGCGAAGTCCCGGCGCTCGTTACCCCGACGATCCACGGTCCACTCGTTCAGGAACTCGTGTATCTGGGGAATCAAAGCCTCGCGCTGCTCCGGAGTCAGATCCTGGAGCGCCACGAACTTGGCGCGCGGCTCGTCTCCCTTATCCGGGAACTCACGAAAGAAACCGCGCACGGCATTGCGCCGCTTGGGCAAGTCGCCCAAGGTCGCCAGCGAGGCGCTGTCGTAAACATATTCCGCCTTGCCATCCACGTGACGGGTCAGCACGTTCGGGTCGCTCATTAGAAAATCGGCCGTTTCCTTCGAGATATGGCGGAATACGTAAGGCTTTCCCTTCTCGTCGTTCGGGTGCTCGCGAAGAAACGCCTGAATCACCTTGGCGCGTTCCTGATAGGAGACTCCCATGGGCTCCAGCATGGAGTGATAGGTGTCAGGCGGCGACGTGCGCGCCCGCATCAGGACCGCGCCCTGATACCGAATGACCTCATAAGAGTGTGGCTGGGCCCAGGCCCAAAAGTTCGCGAAAGTATAAATGGAGAGTTTGGGCGGAAACTTGTGGAAGGCCTCGTTGAAAATAAACCCGTCTCCGGGAGAGAGGGAACGAAAGCCCCTCTCAAACGTCGGCAGGGATTGAAAGTGCGCCGCCGCATCGGTCGAAAGATAGCCAGCCGCCGATCCGCAATTATCAAAGGGAGTCTGCTCGACGGCGAGCGCCGGCCCGAGGATCGCAACGAACGTAAATAAGATTGCCCATCGAATGGCGCGAGCGCCATTCCGCTTCCAGATTCCACTCATGCACGTACCTCAATGGCCCACAGGAATTGTCGTGACCTCAATACGTGCAGCAATACGTTCGTTTTAGAGGTTAACTTTCATTATACGGAGCATCGAGAACCAAAAACAAAGTGTTCCCGACGTGGACAGGAGATTTACTCGGTAGACAAAGTGAATACGCTGGATTTTATCGATTCGAAATGGATTAAGGCGTCCTTGGCGAAGCTACCGGCCTGTTGGTTGCCGCACCAAGGACGCCCTAAAGTCGCCCTACTCTTTCCCTAGGTTACCCCCGGATAGAAGCTGATACCTCAAGTCCCGGAACCTCGGACCCCTCCCCCGAGGGGTGTGTGAGCCTTAAGGAACTTTTGCTTGAAGCCCGCCCCTTCGATCCTATCTTGCCACCCATGGAAAATACCGCCAAGCGCCACCCGAGTCTGAACCAATACTTCTGTCTGGAACGGAGTGGCCTGCGTGGCTCGCCGCTTTGCCTCGGCGCCATGACCTTCGGCACCGAATGGAGCTGGGGCAGTCCCGCCGACACCGCTCAGCGGATCCTAGACACCACTTGGACGCGGGCGGTAATTTCGTCGATACCGCCGACATGTATACCAGCGGCAAGAGCGGTCATGCAGGGCATGATCACGGGCGGAGCGATTGTCCGGGCCGAGCCAAAATCGTTTCGCTAGGGCAGCGTAAGTAAGCTCGACGGCTCCGGAGTTTTCCAGAGCGACAGCACGGGAAGGCTCGCGTCCTGCACTTGATTCGCGCGCACGATACGCACGAATCTCTCGGGATTCTGCTTCAGAATCTTTTCCCAAGCCTGCGCCTGCGCGGGGCCTCGGCGCGGGTTACGCCAGAAAGCGCGTACGCGATCCTTGCCATCGGAATCCGTTACCTGCACCAGGTACATTTCCCAGTTGCTCGGATCGGTATTCACCGGCGGCAAATTCTTGAAGTACTTGCCCAGATCGAGCGGAGAGCGTCCCAGCGCGACGATGTAACTTCCGTTCTGACGGCGGCCGGCGAGCTGCACGGCGCCCTTTCCTAAGATCCCTTCGAGAGCCTGATAGACTCCGCCTTGCATTTGCTTGAAGGTGTCCAAGCCGAGATCGGTGATGCCCGCGCGCTCACTGGTAAGCTTAGCGGCACTCACGCGCTCGGCCTGCGTGAAGCGAAGCACGTCGGCCGTGGTAAGACCCGGCTGATGCGCTTTGAGCATGGCGAGCACGCCTGCGAACAAAGCCGCCGCATTGGAAGTGCCCGAGCTGCCCATACCATCGGTAAACTCGATGGACGAGCTGGCGAGCACCAGGTCGGGCTTCGAGCGCCCATCGGCGGTGGGACCGAGAGCGGAAATTTGCGATTTGTCTCCGACGGCGATGACCTTCGGATGATCCGCGGGAATCATGATCTCGCCGCCTTCGGTGGCGTCGAGGAACTCGAGCGGATCCACGGAGCTGCCCACGTTGGAGTCGAAATAGGGAGCGCTTTGCGAAAGCAGCGTGATGCGCACTCTATCGAACGAATCGAACGTGCCGCCCTTGGCTTTCACCTTGATGAAATAGGTACCGCGCGAAACGCGTCCTTCGACGATCTCGCGGGGGACATAGCTTTCGCCCGTCGCGCGCTCGACGCCTTCTTTTTTGACGACCTGCTTGAGATCCGCCTTCATGATCTCTTTGCCCGCTTCGTCGAAGACGTAGAGATCCAGATCCTTCTCCGTACCGGAGGTCTCTTCGTCCGTGTACTGGTTCCAGGAAAGCACGGCCTTGAACGGGTTTCTGTCGAGGCGGCTCTTCACGCGAAGACCGGCGCCCTGGGCTCCGAGACGTACCCATTGATCGGCTCCGACGGAAACGGTCGCGTTGTGCACGCGGCGGCCGTAGTTCCCCGCGGCGTTGACCCACAAGATGCCGGCATCCGTCGCGGAACTTACGATCTTGTTGATGAAGCCTTTACCGTCGAAGTTACCGCCGTACTCCCAGTTCTGGCTAAAGAGGACGATGTCGACCTTTTCGTCGATGCAGTACTGAACCGCGCGGCCAAAGTTGGTGAGGCCGTTGGAATTGAGCAAAAGAATTTGAGGCGCGTCGATGGAGGAGTTTCCGGTGACGGCCCAGAGAGCGAGCGCCATGGCGCGGCCATGATCGTCATTCTCGTCCAGAGCGTTCTGATCCGAGGGCTTACCGAGCTTGTGTTTCTCGAGGAAAGCCGCGTCGTAGGTGGAGGTTAGCTTGAAGATCGAAGGCGGAAGCTCTTGATCCAAAGTGAACGTCTGCCCGAAGCCCTTGTCGAGCACGGCGACTTTCAGCGTGCGAAGACGGTCCTTCACGCCACTTACCGAGTCGTACTTATCGACTCCAAGAGTTTTGCGCAGCTCTTCGAGCCGCCGGACTTCGATACTTTGAGCAAAAGCCAAGGCTGAAGCCCAGGCCAACGCAAGAGCGAGAAAGCGACGCACCACCACAGACGCCACCCTTCCTTTAAAAAAACGGAGGAGCCTCCACAAGAGGCCCCTCCGAAATGTTTTTAACTATTACCAGCCGTAGTTGCTGTAGAGCGAGTAGTAGCAGTTATTGTAACCGCCACCGTAGTAACTATTGCCGTAGTAGCCACCGCTATAACCACCGGCGTAGTAGCCGTAGTTGTAACCGTAGTTCCAGGCCGGGGTGTAGTAGCTGCGGTATCCGCCGTAGTACCCGTAGTAGCCGCCGCCGTAGTAGTTACCGGAGTAACTACCGCGCCAACGCCACCAACAGGCAGCCGTCGAACCGTCGGAGTCGAGCTCGCTGCCGACTTTCTCGACTTTTTCTTCCGAGATCTTGTTCTCAGGCTTCGCCGCTTTCTTGACGAAAGCGTCGATGCGGGCGGTGCGCTCGGCATCCGAAAGACCTTTGAGGGCCTCAGGGCTGACCGAAGCGTCGATCGCGTCGACCTTGAACTGGGTCACGGTTTGGGTCTCGTGATTCAACTGCTGAAGAATCAAAGACGGGACTTTTTTAGGGCCATCGAGTTCGCTGTCAGCCCGAACGCCCGTACCGAGTACGAGGAGAGCCAAAGCGAGGATCGCATACTGATTGAACTTCATTATAGGAACCTCCAAATTAATCGCGCTGAACATGTCTCTGCTGGGAAAGGGCTGGTTAGCATGATCGCAGAAGTCGATCAACGCTAAAGGTCGGGACAGAGGTTTTATTTATCATTTCAAATGGTTATTTGATGTGACCCGCTTCGTCACCTCGAAAAGAATCACGTAATTTTGACCCGGTTTTCCGGAAAAATTGCCTGAAAGCAGGCGGCGGGGACGCCTCCCTGGGCCACCGGATGTCGAAGGAGTGACACCCCTGAAAGCCCGCCACTTTAAAGGAGTTAGCCCGAAATCCGGAAACGGCGTGACCAAAGCTTCGCCACGGGAAAGGGGTGAATACGCAAGGTCTACTCTCGGCACCCGCCTTGCACAAGGGACCTGCGGGTTTGTTGTGGCTCGTTTCTGGTTTTCGAGGTGAGTGGATGTTGGTTCGGCGCGGTCTTCTGGTTGGTAGTTTGGTTCTCCTGTCCTTGGCTCACCCGGCTCTCGCCGGCGATCACGCAACGGAAACGTCGGCCCGCTCGGCCGCGCTTAGCCGCCAAGCGAGCAAGCGCTCCCTCGAAGCGCTGACCCGTCTCAATGAGATGATCGAGCTCTTCGACGAGATGAAGAAGAACGGCACGCCGTTCGCGACTCAGGCGAATAAAGATCTGACCGCGCTCTCAAAAAGCGCGGGCACGTCGAAGCGCTGGCTGCTAAACCTCATCCTGGATAAAGGGATGGCAGACGATCTCGATCTCGATCGGGACAATAACTGCGTTCAGCTCACGGAATTTTCGGATCGGACTGTCGTCGTGGACTTTTTCGACGCCCATTGCCCGAACAATAGCGAGCTCGGTAGCACGGATCACCTCAAATTCACGACCGCTTACTCACCCATGGAAAAAAGAGACCACTACAAGCTGAAGCTAACCGGGCGGGAAGTCGGCGAGATGGAAATCAACGGAGAAGGCACCGAGATCACCTTGGTCAAGCTCTGCACGGACAATTACGATGCCAACTGCATTCCGAGCGTCTCCGCCAGCAAGTTTATCGGGGCCCCGACTCTCCTCTACTAGGAGCAGAGTCGGCAAGGGGCGCTACCGGGGGGAACATGAGATTAAGTATTAATCTTAAGATTAATACTTAATCTCATGCCGGGGAGTCGCTTCTCTCAGGATACCTAATCTCTCCATGCGCGTGCCGTAAACGCTCAACTAGAGCCAGAGCCAGCTTCACCAAAGGCAGTTCGGAAAGCGACGCCTTTAAAGTGGTTCGCTCAGGGCAAAACGGCGATCCGATCCAAAGCACCGCGAGCACCGGGATGGTCTGTAGGAACGGCACTTCCATGCCGAGCAGCGCTCCTAAATGAAAGCCGATGAGACCCACTCCCCAGACCCGGTGGACTTTGGGCCGGCTTACCGCGAGCAAAGAGAAGAGCTGAAAATACAGCACGAGCCAAACCGACAAGGTCGATAGCCACGGATAGCTCGCCAGCCACGCCGCCATCACGGAAACGCTGCCCGTTTGCCCGGCCTTCACGCCGATGGAATACCCAAGGCCTCCGAAGTCGAGAAGACTTACCGAGCCCGGGGGCGTTCGCAAAAATCCCACGATCTTCCAAAAGCCCGCGAGGGAATAGAAGAGCGCCACCATCCACTGGCAGGCGGCAAAGGTGCCGAGCCAGCCCGCGCGCACGCGAGCTCTAGCGAGATCGCTGGCCCTTGCGTGAGGCGCCAAACACAAGAGGACGGCGACCCACAAGCTCACGTGATCGCTGTGGCTGATCTTGCCGAGAGACAGAGATAGCGCCAATGCCTGGACGTAGCAGAGAGCGAAGGAAACCCGTGCCCAACGGCTCATCGGTTTGAGTAGTACCCAAAGCCCCGTTGTCAAAGCCGCCACGAAGAGTAAGTCGACGCCGAGACCCGGCGGCAAGCGCTTCATCCAGGCGACGGGCCAGAGAGCGAGATGCTTCCACTGGCGCATCTCGGACCAATGATTGGCGATTTGGGTGAGGCGGAAGAAACAAAGCGCGTAGATCGCAAATACCAGATGAGTCACGCGCTCGGCCGCCCGGCGATGGGTTTCAAAAGGAGTGACGGAGGAGGCTACTTCAATTCGAACGTACCGAGCGTCTCGCGCCATGTGACCCTCCTCGAAGTCAGATAGGACGCGGCATCGTATTTTTCCGCGAGCACCTGATAACGTATGGGCTTTAACTTATCCAGAAACGCCGTCTCGAGCAGGCCTCGGTACTCTTCGGCCGAGGGCTGTTTGTCTTGCAACGCGAGACCAAGCTTGCGAACGAGAGAGCGCGAATCAATAGAGCTCAGAATGCGGGCCGGCCCGCCCACGTCGAGCGTGTTCTTCGCGGGCGTTAGGCGCTTTCCCTTCACTTCTTCCAAGAGAAGCGTGTAGCGAACGTTCTGCCCGTCCCGGAAATGAAATAGCTTCCAGGAAAAGAACGGAAAGAGCTCCGCTTCCCGGCTCGAGCTGATTCCGACGTAAAGGGCCATGACCAGGCCAATTCCGAGGCGGATCCGGCGGAACCTCGGGCGCCAGAGAGACTTCACGGTAAAGTCTCTGAATGCCCGAAAGGAAAACCGCAAACCTGCTCCTTGAGACTAGCGCGTGACCGGATGCTCGATGGTGACGAGGTCTCCGAGCACGTTCAAGCCTTCCTGCAAAGACGGATTGTCTAGGTACTCTTTGAGGTCATCCGCTTCGCGGGTGGCCTTGTTCTTCCTGGCGTCTTTCTTCTTGTCCTTATCGGCCTTCGTCTCTTCTTTGTACTTCTTGCGGATTTCGGCGAGCTTCACGATGCCCTTGTTCTTAGCGCGCTCTTCAATCTTCTTTTTGATTTCAGCGAACTTGGGCTCGGCATCAATGCGCGTCTTGGCCTGGGGAACGAGCTTCGCGATGATTTTCTCGTCGATAGGCGTCCAATGCTTGTCGCCTTCCGGACCGTTCGCCTCATTCGAAGTAAACGACTTGATGGAGTTGGGCGGTAACGAGTAATCGAGCGTCTTTTCGCCTATTTCATCGTTATCGAGAACGCTCGGCATGACTACGTGAGACGAGACGCCAAGAGCTTGAGTGCTCTGTCCGCCCGGCAAGAAGAACTGGCCGACGGTGACCTTGATGGCACCAAGACCGGGCGGAAGCCCGTTCACGGATTGCACGGTGCCTTTACCGAAGGTGTGATCTCCGCCCACGATGACCGCGCGCTTATAGTCTTTGAGGGCGCCCGCGAGAATTTCCGAAGCGGAAGCGCTGATCCGGCTGGTCAGCAGTACGAGGGGTCCGGAGTAAACGACGTCCTCGTCGGGATCGGTGAGCACGTCGACCTTACGATCCTGGCCGTTGGTGGCAACCACGCCGCCGGAACGGATGAAGAAGCCCGAGATCTTCACGGCTTCCTCGAGAAGGCCGCCGCCATTGCGGGAGACATCTAACATGATCCCGTCGACCTTCTTATCGTTGGCTTCTTTCAAAAGCTTCTTCAAATCGACGGAAGCCACGCGCGAGCCGGCTTCGCCGCCGCCGTAGAAGGAGGGCAAATCGATGATGCCGAGCTTCAGATCTTTTCCGCCCACTTTGCGGGTTTGGTAGACAATCTTCGCGGCCTGCTCCTTGATGTCGATCTTGTCGCGGACGATGGTCGCCTCGAAGCTCTTGGTCTTCTCCGTCTGGCGGAGAATGGTGAGACGCACTTTCGTGCCCTTCTTACCGCGGATGAGCTTTACGACTTCGCGCAGCGGCATGTCGATGACGGAGGTCGCTTCCTTGCCTTCTTGCGCGACCATGATGATCTTATCCTTCGGCTCCAGCTCGCCTGAGCGATCGGCGCTGCCGCCGGGAATGAGCGCTTCGATTACGACGAAGCCGTCTTGCGAGCTAAGGGAGGCGCCGATGCCTTCCAAGGAAAGCTGCATCTGGATTTGGAAGTCCTGCATGTCGTCCCACGAGAGATAGCTCGTATGGGGATCGAGACCGACGGCAAATGCCCCGACGAACTCTTCGACGAGATCCGCCATCTTGCGCTCCTGGAAGCGCTTGGTGATCAGCTCGTAGCGGTGGATCATGCGCTTCTTGGCGTCGGCGAGCTTAATGTCGGCGAGAAGCAGGCTCGACACTTCGAAGTGGAGCACTTTCGCGAGAAGCGCCTTCTTCTCATCCGGCGTCTTCGGGTAGTCGCGGGTCTTCGGATCGAGATTGAGCTCCACTTTCTCGTCGAGAACGTACTTCGGTCCCAGGAACTCGCGAACGAAGTTCTCCGATTCCTTGGCTCGGGTCTGAACGATCTTGGAAAGAGAGTCCAGCGTCTCGCAGTTTCCTTTTTTGGCGGACTCAAAAACCGGGGGCAGCTCTTTTCTGAATTTCTCGACGTCTTCCTGAAGGAGGAACGTCTTCAAGGTGTCCATCCGGCGGATGAACTGCTCCGTGGTGTGATTCTTAAGATCGTCGCTGAGGCCTTCGTATTGGTAATGATGCTTGAGGAAAAGATCGACCAGCTTCGGCAGGTACATGCACTGGAGGGCTGGGCCCGCCGCGTTCGCTCCGACGGAGAGAATGAGGGCGAGAAGAGCCAAGAGAGAAGTAAGATAGCGCCGGGAAGCCATGGTGTTTTCCTTATCTTGCGAAGGCCTGAAAATTGAAGTTACCCCTTATCGAAATGATGGCAAGGGGCATGGAGAAACTCTGGGACGAGGTTCGACGATGCTCTTATTCTACCAGACGGCGGGTGATTTCGTCCCGCCCCTCTAAGCCCAACTCCCCCGGCTTAACGACGATTTATTGCCGGTTTTCGTGACACTCTGCCCTAGAGATCGTTTCGCTTTAGTAATGACGAGCGAGCTCCGGATCGGGACTAGCGAGCTCCGCGAGGCGAAGGCCCAGATAGCGATTCAGAAAAGGCACGCGCGCGAACCGCTTCCATTGCTCGTATTTGGCCGTGGGAAAATCGGGGGGCGTCTTTCCTCCGACTCTTTCCAAACGTCGCTCCCGCCGCAAACTCGCGATGGGCGCGCCACTACGGTCCGCCCAGGCGCGGCGTTGCGGCTCGAGCCGGCAGTTGGTTTGCGTCTGAGTCAGCACTTGCCCGAGCACCCGGAAGCGCTCCGGATAGGAAGTTTCCAGAAAGTCTCTGAGCCGCATTTGAAGATCGACGCCGTGCTCGATGGCGGCGCAAAGTCCGACACGATGAGCCGGATCGCCGAAGACGGCGGCAAGGGTCGTGGGCTGCCAGCGAAAGTCGAAAAAATCTCCCGCCACTTCGATGACCCGGCTGGCCCTTTCCAAAGTCTCTCTTTCGAAAGGATTCAGTGCCGAGGGAGCGTGCTTATCCGCGGCCAAGCGATCGTACTCGTCTCTTTCGGAATGAAGGACGAGCATCATGTCCATGGCATCGGCCCAGCGGTGCGTGGAACCCGCGAGCCGGGCGAGCTCGCGGACTTCGAGAAACGCGGGAGATATTTCACCTCGCCGCTCTCCTTCCATTCTGCGCACCATCGACCACAAGAGCCAAGGCGGAGCCTCTCCCCCCGCCGGCCAGTAATCAAATCCGGAAAGCTTCGCCATCCACGCAAGTCCCGCGGGCACCGGCTCTTTGGACTTCTCCACGCCGGACGCCAAGTCGCGCGACTTAAATCTTCTCATTAGATCGTCGGGCACGATCTCGGCGGCGCGTACGATCTCCGCCGGCACGGGCACGCGATCGTGCGGGCTTCTAAACCAGAGGTTTTGAGAGGCCTTATTTTGATCCTGAAGGTAACGGCTGATCCGCGCTTCCCATCCGGGACCCGAGAAGAGAACGCGTCGTTCCAAGCTTCTCAAAGACAGAAAACCCGCTATCGCCAGACCTCCTATAAGGAGGACCAATCCCAGCCCCAAGCGCTTAAACTTCCGCAACGCCGCCATGCCTACTCCCTGTATACCGGGTGTCTACCTGTCTGACTGTTGTTGAATAAGAAAAAAGTAGCGAGTTCTCACTACTTATACCATACGAGGCTCCGGGCGGAGGCGCCACGCGATGGGCGACGTACATAACGCCTCGCGACGCCTCTCGCAAATTCAACCAGTTAGACATGGGTACGACCCTTGCTCTACAGTGAGCTGCACCATGAGAGACATCTGTGAAAAACTCGCGCTACTCTGGCTCTTGGTCCTCATTGTGGCCTGCACTCAGCCGCGTATGCGCCGGTACTCCGAAGTCATCGATCCGATGGTAGGTAGCGGTAAGAAAGAAGAGCTAGATAGGCTCTTGGGTAACCCTACGTTCTGCCAGCAGGAGAAAGCTTTTCAGAAGTGCGAATACCGCACCGCGATGGGGCATAACGCTCCCACGCCCATCGTTTTCACCAAGATGACTCATATGCCGGACGTCTCGCCCTACGAATATTTCGACGTCATTCATCTCTTCTACGACGACCTGCGCGTGCTCAAAGAGTGGCAAGCTGTCGTCTTGAAACCCTAACCGGTTCGCTCTCCCGGCCCCGCTCAACTTTCCGCCGCAAGTTGCCGATAAGACACGTGATGCGGAAAATCCCTATATTCCGAACGGTAATCATTGCGCTCGTCGCGGGTCTCGGCGTGTGCGCTTTTTTTGCCTTCCGCACCCTGTCCGACGATCAGCATCTCTTCGTGATGGAGCTCAATCACACGCTTTTGCAATCGACCACGACCCGCGTGAAGAGCGAAATGAAAACGCGGCTCACGGAGCTGGAGACTTTCATTCCGCGAGTCTTCGCGGCGGCTCCGAAGAATGCTTATAAGAAAGAAAATTTCTTCGCCGACCTCAGGCCTCAGCTGAGAGACGAGCTGGTAGCGGTAACCTTCTTTAGATTGGTCGATAACACCAAGATCGAAGTGTTCCGCCAGTACCGCAATCAACGCACGCTCAAGAAGCGCCACCTCGGCCCCGAAGCGCTCACTTCCGTTTTCCAGACCCGGCCCGTGGCGCTCAAAGAATTTTACGAGAACAAGAAGCTCATCTTGATGAACCGGTCCATCCGGGCCACGGGAAAAAAAGGCGAGGTCGAGTTCAATCTGATTACGATCGTCATGGACGGCGCGTTCATTCCCGGGGCACCTCCGGGAATCGCGGTGGTGGTGGATCTCGCGCCGGATTTTCTGCGCGCCATTCTCAGAGACACCGAGATCGCCGACATCTTTTTGGTCTTCGCCGACGGCAAGATGTTCTGCCATACGGATCCCGTCTTGATGCGCGAGTACTCCGAGCGTCCGCTCAATCATCCGATGATCGCGCGCTTAAAGAGTGGGCCTCCGGTGAAAGAAGCGCTGGAGATGAAAGCAGGCGATAGCTATTACTTCGTGAGCGCCGCCGAAAGTGGTTTCGAGAACATCTACGCCATCACCCAGACGAAAAAGAATCACTTCTTATTGATCGCGCGCATCCTCATGGGAAAAGGTGCCGCGCTCGGCATGGCGGCGCTCGGGTTGCTTCTGGTACTGGTCGTGATCGTGGCGAAAGTTTTCAAGCGGGGGCCGAAAAAGGCTTCCGCGGATCAAGACGCCCCGGCGGCGGATCGCCGGGTGGCCGAGCGGCGGGCCGCGGAACGCAGAACCGCGACGCCCAAATCGGCGGCGAGCCGAAGCCCTTCTCCGGAAGAAGCTCCGGGCGCGAATGAAATTTTAAGTAGCGAGGAAAGCCGGGCCCATCTCTATTTCCCGGGCGCCGACTCTCCGTCCGCGCTCACCGGCGTCCGCCAAACCACGGAACACTTCGAATTTCACGTGGGCGAAGTGCGGCCCGCGGAGCTTCCCAAGAACCTCATCCGGGACGCCCTGGACCTCACCAAAAAAGCGCTCGCCGAGGCCGCCGAAAAGAAACTCGGTCCCGGCGACACGCTCGCGCATTGCAATGCCATGCTGCATGGCACGTTCCGCGGAAGGCTATTTTTGACCTTGGCTATCGGGCATTTGGACCTGATCACGGGAAAATTCGAGATCGCGACCGCGGGCCACCCGCCTCCGCTTCGTTTCAAGCCGGTAAGTGGCGAGGCCAGTTCTTCCGATAAGGAAGACAAGCGCAAGATCGAGGTCCTCCTCGCTCGCGGCGAACGGCTCGGGACGAAGGCCGAAGTGGGGTATCCCTCGGTGGTCTATCAGCTCGAGCCGGGCGACAGGCTACTCGCTTTCACCCAAGGTTCGGTGGAAGCGAAGAACCGAAAAGGCGAGCCGTGGGGTACCGAAGGGATCGCGGGCGCCTTTCTTTCCGGCGTGGAGTCGGGAGGCGGATTGCCGAAAGTGGCCGGAGCGCTGGAAGCCCATGTATCGGGCGGCCTTCCCCGGGGAGACTGGGCGATTTTGTGGATCGAATGGAACCGTCGGCTCGCCGAGTCTCCCCAGGAGACGGCTTTGCTGGCGGACGAGCCGGTAGCGCGGGAGTCCATCCCCCCGGAAACCCGGCAAGAGTATTTATATACGCGAGAGATCGCGGCGGAAGCCGAAACGGAAACGATTTTGAAAAAAGCAGCCTAGACGAATGAAAGCGGCAAAGAAAAAAACCAGTTTCGTTCCCCAGCTCGCAACGGGACTCTTCTCTAAAAAAGAAGGCGCCCAAAAAATCGCGAGCGGCATCTCCCACGTGCATTCCGCCGTGCTGGGAGAACGGGATGCCTATGCCCGCTTGACCAACGAAGCGCTGAAGGCGGGAGCCGTTCCGGCGTTTCCCTGGGAAAGCCCCACGGGCACGCAAACGGTGACCGTCACCACCAGCGCCGAGCGCTATCAGATCGCCTCCAAACTCATGAACGATCCGCTCGTGGCCAACCGCCGCAAAGTCCGCGAGCGCCTTGAAGTGGTGCTCGAAGAACTTTTGACCAATGCGCTTTACCACGCCTACCGGACCCCGGCGGGCACCGAAAAATACCCTCGTAAGCTTCCCGTGCAGCTCGCCCCCGAAGAAAAGATCACCGTGAAGTACTCGATCTCGAAGGAAGGCGTTTACCTTTCCGTTTCCGATCAGGGCGGCCAGCTCCGCTTCTCGGATCTCTCGGCGGCCTTCGCCCGTACCTACGGTAGCGAGTCCCCCGAGATTCAGGGCAAAGAAGGCGGCGCTGGGCTCGGCATCTACATGGTGTTCGAGGCCGTCAGCCACTACAAAGCGGTTTGCACGAGTGGCAAAAGCTGCGAGATTTCGGTTTGGATTTCAGACAAGCGTTTGGAAGATTTGGATCATTATTCGTTCAACTACTTCAATGTAGAGGAGTGACCGTGTTACCCAACGAGAAATTTAGCTTTCAGGTAGTCAAGAACGACGGCCGGAACTGCGTGATGTTGCAAGGGCAGATAGACGAGGATACGAGCTTCGAGGACCTCACGGGCATCGCGGCTCCCATCGTGTTCAACTTCAAGGGGCTGACGGGCATCAGCTCCATCGGCATCCGGTCCTGGGTGAACTTTTTGAAGGAACTGGGCGGCAAGGAAATCTTCTACGAAGAGTGCTCGCCGCTTATCGTCCGGCAGATGAACATGGTCCCTAGTTTTCACGGAGGCGCGAAAGTCCTTTCGGTTTTCGTCCCGTACGTGTGTGAAAAGTGTGAGAGTGAAAAGCTGGTTCTCGTGAACGAGGATCAGTTCGGCAAGAATGTAACGGAAACTTTCCCCTGTGAAGCATGCAAACAAGGGGAAATGGAGTTAGATGGGCACCCCCAGCAATATTTCGCCTTCGCCAAATAGCGCGAACGAGCGAGAGAGGCTAGAAGCCTGGGTTCAAAAGAACCAGGGCATTCTCGACCTTTTGCTCGACGCCTATTGCGTGGTGGACAGCGGCAATCGCGTGACGCACTTCAATGTGGCGTTCACGGAGCTTTGCGGTGAGTCCTACCGGAAGGTAACGAAGATCGGGGATTTCTGTGCGCTCGTGCACACGGAATTCTGTCCCGATAAGTGCCCCGCCATCCAGGTGCGCGGGTCCGGCAAAGCCGTGCGCTGGGACGAAGTCCGTGGGGCGTCGAAAGCGTTTCCCGACTTGAACATGATCTTGAGCGGCGTTCCCATCAAGGACGACGCCGATACGGTCCTGGGCTCTCTGGTTACCATCCGTAACGTCACGGCCGAGATGCAGCTGCAGAAGAAGTACGACGAAAGAAAGCGCGAGTCCATCATCGATGGTCTCACGGGCCTCTTCAACAAGGCCTACTCCGAAGAATATCTCGCCAGCATGATGCGCTCGGCTTTGCGCGACACCCAGCCCATCACGGTAGTGATGTGCGATATCGATCACTTCAAGAAAGTGAACGATACCTACGGCCATCAAGCCGGAGATTTCGTCCTGGCTCGCGTCGCTCAGATTTTAAAGGGCGAGACCCGCGAAACGGATGCGGTGGGGCGCTTCGGCGGCGAAGAGTTCGTCTCGATGCTTTACAAGAGCGAGCCCGTGGGCGCGAAAGTTTTCGCGGAAAGATTCCGCAAGCGGGTCGAGAGCACGGAGTTCCTCTACGAAGGCACTCGTATTCCGGTCACCATCAGCGTCGGCACGGCGTCTCTGAAAGCCATCTGGAAGCCGGGGCTCGATCCCACGGCTCTCGCGAAGGACCTTGTTCACCGCGCCGATACCGCTCTCTACTTCGCCAAGAACCACGGCAGGAACCGCTGCGTACAGTGGGAAAGCTTGCCCCCCGCCGACCAAGAGCTCAAAAAAGCTTCGTAAAAGCAGAGCATGCGTTCGCGATCGCGTATGCCTCTTTCCTATCCGAACACCCAAACACAAATGCCCGCTTACCTCGAAAGGTAAGCGGGCACGTCAAAACGCTAAACCAGAGAGGCCGATTACTTCTGGGAGAGGATCTTGTAGACGCCGGTTCCGCAAACCGCACAGTTGCCTTTAAGGGCCGGGCGACCGTTCTTCATCTTCGTTTCCACGCCATCTTTAATCGCCGTCTTCTGTCTGCACTTCACACAGTAAGCTGTTTCTTCTGCCATGCTGTGATCCCCCTTAGTATGGACAAAGCCCAAATTGTTTAATGAGCGTACCACACTAGGCGCACGTCGCCAAACAACGCGCGGTATCGATGGTGAGAAGTCGGTCTAGGGCTTTCGCGACACGGCGCTCCGCTCAGCGGATTCACGTCTCTCGATAGCCGCGAGCTCGGAAGCGATATTCACCGCGAGGCCAAGCTCCGATTCACGGCTTTCTTCCCCGCTAATTCGCTTGGCTTCTTCTCCGGGAGAGAAAGGATGAGCCGCGCGAAGCTCGGCGGCGTGCTGCTCGAGCACGGCGCGCTTGCTTCCGATTCGCGCGAGCGACGAAGCATCCATGAAAGGCTCGAGGTCGCGCACCTTGCCCGGCTGAGCCGGCTCGGCCGCGTTCGCAATCGAGATGTGCGTGAGCACGCCGCCGTTCGCGGGGGTGTGACCCAAGGGAGAATAGAAGAGCGAAGTGGTGAGCTTCACCACGCCCGAGGCCGGCAAGCCCGCCCACTGCGCGCCGAGAAACTCGTCGCCCAGGTGAAAGAGCTTCTGGACGCTGCCTTTGCCGAAAGTATGAGGCGTCCCGACAAGCAGAGCTCGTTGATGATCGCGAAGAGCGCCCGCGAGGACTTCGGACGCGCTCGCGCTATCGCCGTCCACGAGGACCACTAAGGGACCGGCGTAGGTGAGCTCTCCTTTATCGTCTCTGAGAATGCGCTGAGAATCCTGGCCGACGACCGCGACCACGGGAGCGTCCGCGATGAAGTTCCCGGCCATGGAGACCGCTTCTTCCAGGTAGCCTCCCGGGTTGCCCCGCAGATCGACGATGATGGAGGACACCGGCTTTTGATTGTCCAAGATTCCCTTGAGCGCGTTCTCGAAATCTTCCGCGCTGGAATGCTCGTCCGGATCGCTCAAAGAGCCGCGGCCGTAAAAGGAAGGCACTTCGATGACGCCGACAGCGCCCTTGCCTGCTTCAGGCACAATGACCCGGCTCGACACGCGTGATTCCTGAAAATCGAAATGGCGGCGGGCAAGCGAGATGATTTTCGTCGCCCCGCTTTTGGGTTTTTCCACCGTGAGCCGGACCACGGAGCTCGGCGCTCCTTTGAAAAGTTTCTTCGCGTCCCGGTCGCCCATCTCGTTCAAGCGCCGGCCGTCCAAGGCCAAGATGAGATCGCCCGTTTGCACTTTGCCCGAGTCCATGGCGGGCGAGTCGGGAATGAGACCTTCCACGAGATAGCCGCGCGGAACGCGGCGCACGCGGACGCCGATGCCGGACACGCCGCCCGAAAGATCGGAATAGAAATCATCGAACTCGTCCGAGGAAAAGTAAGTGGAGTACGGATCGAGCGCGCCGAGCACGCCCTTCGCAAAAAGAAGCCGGCTGAAGCCGGAGTCGGGAAACAAGGCTTGCTCCATCACGGCGCCAATGAGCTTCGCGCGGTTATCGCCGTAAGCCGCGATGAGCGCGGGGCTCGCCGTATCGTTTAACTGGCGGGCGTAGTTCTCGAGACGCGCGGAGAGCTCCGCTTCGTCCTTCGCAAAACCCTGATAGGTTTCCCGAGGCGAGTCCCACTCTTCATTGCCGGAAACTTTTTTGGGAGCCGCCGCTCCGAGCTTCGCGGTGAGAGCCGCGACTCTGGCGTGAAAGCTTTCGCGAAGGCGCACGCGCTCTTCGAAAATCCAGCGATCGAAATATGAGCAATCGCGGTGCTGAAGGAACTCGTTCCACGGCCCTTCGGCCGAAGCGGCGAACGCGTCCACTTCCGATTGTACGAGGAGTAAGCGGGAAGGATCGAGACGACGGCTCACTTCCTTGGCGACATCCGCGCCGAAACTCTTCCCGTGGAGAGAAACCCCCCGCTTTCCGCCGTAACGCTCTTCACTCCAAGTGCTGATGCGATGCACTTCGGAACAAGAAAGTTCCCCCGCACCGCCCGCCTGAACGTGAGCCGCGAGTTTCGCGGTTTGGCGTTTCTGAATGCCTTGGAAAAAGAAAAAGGCGACTAAACCTGAGAAAGCCCCTAACGCAACCGCACGTACCTGACGACTCAAAACGCGCAACCCCCGCTTAGCGGCCCCTAAACTTCCTCCGACTCCCGGCAAAAACCGAGACTCGCGAAGCTTTTGAGCCGCGTCCCCTGGAACCCCAAACTTGCCTCTCGTGAACTTTAACTATGGAAAACGTGACGCACTGTATCAAATCGGACCGCCCAATACACCTATATTCTGCGTGTTTACACCCAAGGTGATTTTCCCTGCCCAACCCGTTGACGGCGGGACCAGAATTCCCTCATCCAAAGTTGTTGATATTCCGATCAGTTTAGTGAAAACCGTAAAACCTTTAGACGGGTAAAGATTTGTATTTTCAAGTGGTTAGAATATGACGCGCTTTGACTAAATCCTCAGGGGTAGCTATACTTTATGAAACGGTTAATTGCAGAACGGCAATAAACACCCAACGGAGGACGACAACATGTTGAAGCAATTCCTGAGAGAAGAAGAAGGACAGACGACGGTCGAATATCTGCTCATCATCGCGGTAATCGTGGTGGTCATCAGCGTAATGGGCCGTGAGCTCCAGAAACGTCTGCCCGATACGGTCGCTAAGGTGTTCAGCGGGGTCAACAAGAAGATCGACGACTTGATGACGGCCGCTGGTGGAAAATAACCGTGGAGTTTTAATCTGTTACGTAAATCTCGAAAGAAGCCCCGAGGGCAAAGCACTATCGAATATGTCTTGATGGTGGCCTTCGGGGCTATTTTCGCGATTAAAATCACGCAGTTCTTCAACGGCGTCTTCCAAGACGGGTTGGCGAAACTCGAGACCAACGTACAGAGCGAAATGGCCACGGGCCAAGGCTACGAAGGCGGACGTACTAATTAGGAGGCTGCCCCCTAGGGGTAGCTTCCCGCGTCAGTTCTAACAAAATTTAGACCCGGTTTTCAGGCGGCTAATTTCACGTTTGGGGGACGTATGCCTGGGGGGTTCGAAATCACGCTATGGGCACTTCTGGCCATCGCCAGCGTCACAGATCTGCTTTGGGGCAAGGTCTTTAACGCGACGACTTTTCCTTTTCTATTCGCTGGATTGATCTGCCGATTCGTCTGGCTTGGTGCTTCCTCTCTCCAAGAGGGAGCTATTGCCATTGGCGTCGCCTTTACCCTCTTCTTCCCTCTTTGGATTTTGAAAGCCATGGCGGCGGGCGACGTGAAGCTCCTCATGGCGGCGGGCGCGTGGAGCGATTCCAAAACCATCATCTCGGTGGCCATCACTTCCATTTTGATCGGCGCGCTTGTCGGCCTCGTGGTCCTTCTCGGCAAAGAAGGCCCCAGGAAAGGTGCCGCGAGCTTTCTTTCTCTTTTTCGCAAGGACGCCAACGTAAAGCCGAGATACCGGATGCCGTTTGCCCCGGCGTTTCTCGTCGCGTACGCGTTTTTGCAAATTGCCCAGATGAAAGGATGGCAGCTGCCGTGGATTGGCGTCTGAAATCACGACGGGGACAAAGCGGGCAAACGTCCGTGGAGTATTTACTGCTCCTCTCCGTCGCGTTCATCACGGCGTACATCGTAATCACGGGGCCGGTCGCGACCTTCGCGAACGGCATGATCAACGGAATCAAAGTGGGACTTTTGAATGTGGTGCAAAACGCGGAGCTGACGACTTCGGCTCCGGTCACGGCGGGATCGGCGGGACACCCGAGCGATCCGGCCCGGATGAGGCCTTTGCACTTATAGGAGATAGATGAACTGGAAACGGAAAATTCGATCGCAAGCCGGACAAGCCGGAATCGAGTTCATGGGGATCATGGTCGTGGTCTTCTTTTTCCTTTTCTTCTTCATGAGCCTCGCCATCACTTTGATCGTGAGCGACTACCTCGAGTACGCGACCTTCATGGCGGCGCGCACCTATAAGGCGGGAGCCAGCACCAAAGCCAAGCAAGAGGAGCACGCGCAGCTCGTCTTCGATACCTATTTCCAGAAGATTCAAGGCATCGCCCGCAACCCGGGCCGGCTCACGTTCCTCGCGGCGGACTCCAAAGACGAGCAAACCCAGGGTGTACTCGCCAATTACACGGTGGACCTCTTTTATCTGCCGCCGGTTTTCATCGGCAAAGGCTCCCCCGGCAGCACCATGAACCTGAACGCGGAAGCCCATCTGGGCCGAGACCCTTCGTTCGAGGATTGCATCGGGTTTTTCGACAATTTCGGTTCCAAGGTACTCGGGATTCAAAACTCCAATTTGATTGATCAGCTGGAGGACAATGGGTGCTAGAGCGAAAAAACGAACGGGTCAGCGTGGGCAGGCCACCATCGAGATGGCCATGTGCCTTCCGATCATCATTACGCTCATTTTTTACACCATCAATTCCTATTACTCCATTCACACGGCCCACGTGGGCCAGCGGTACGCCGCCATGAACATGTACCAGCGGCTAAATAACCGCTCGAAGTTCGTGGTGGACGACGTGGCGAATCTGCCGACGGGAAAAAACTTCATCGCGGTGAAGTACGGGGATCGGGAACGCAACGCGCCTAAGAGAAAAATTTTGCTGGGACCCATCGATATCAATACGACGGTGGGAATTTGTAGAGAGCCAGGCTGTTAACATGGAAAATAAGAAGGCATTCATAGTCTCAGGAATCTGCTGCATCGTTTCGTTGCTGCTTATTTCCGGCTACGTCACGCAGCGGGAAAAAGAGCTGACCAGCGACATGGGCGAGCGTGTGGAAGTCGTCGTCGCGAAACAAGGGATCGAAGAGTACCGCCTCATCCGCGAAGACATGGTCGAGACCACCACCGTCTTTAAAAAGTTCTTTCAGCCTTCCGCCGTGAACAACATCAGCGACGTCGTCGGTAAATCGGCCTACGTGCCGCTCTACCCCGGCGAGCAAATCGTTTTGACGAAACTCGTCTCTCAAGACGGAAAGCCGGTCCTGGATCGCCAAGTCGAGCGCAACATGCGGGCGGTCACCATCAAGATTTCCCCGCACACCAGCGTCGCGCAACTCGTGCGGCCCGGCGATCGCGTGGACATCATGGCGGCCCCCAACTACGACATGGGCGGCGTCATGATTTTCGAGATCAAGACGGTAGTGCAGAACGTAATCGTTCTCGCCACCGGCAAGAGCATCCAGAACTCGGTGCCCACCCGCATCGACAAGGAGCTCATGGGAAGCCTCGAAGAGGAGTTCCAGAAGGAAGGACGCCGGGACTTCGGCGGCAGCGGACGGGACGCCTTAAATACCCATCGGCCCGACGCGGACTACGCGACGCTCACCCTTCAGCTTTCGCCCGAAGACGCGAAGCGGGTTTTGTTCCTGAGCCACACGTTCGGCGACAACCGCCTCTACTTCACCCTTCGCAACTCGGGCGACGTGGAAGTGGCGAAGCTCGACACGACCCTTTTGGACGACGTTTTAGGACCGGAAAGCGATTACGGACGCAGTATGAAGAAGCCGCCGCCGATATCTCCTCCCAAAGAGCGGTTTAACGACTTAAAGGGCGGCCTAGCCGTGCCCGTTTACTAAGGTGATTTGAGCCATGGAACGTAGAGCCTTATTAATGTCCCTCGGCATCTCGGCCTTCGCGGCCTATATGGTGTGGAGCTATATCTCGGGCAAAGACGCCGAGCTCCGCGACATGTACGCGGTGAAGTTCCCGATGGTGGTCGCCTCCCGGGACATCTTGCAGTACCAAACGATTCGCCCCACCGACATTGAAGTAGTGAGCGTCCCGAAAGCCATGGCGCCCCTCGGCCGCATCTCGGAACCCAAAGACGTCATCGACGCCGTCGCTGCCGTGCCCATCCAAAAAGGCGAGCACGTCTTGGATAACAAGATTATCTCGAAGAACGTCTACTCGGGCCTGAACACCCAGATTGGTCTCGGCCGGCGCGCCATCAGCATTCCCGTCAACGTGAAGAGCTCCGTGGCCTATCAGATTCGCCCGGGCAATCGCATCGATCTCGCCGCCCACTTCGAGTACAAGGCGAAAGCCGCGAACATCTCGGAAGTGAAAGTTTTCCTGCAAGACATACTGGTGCTCGCCGCCGGTAAGACCATTCAATCGACCTCTCCCAAGGGCGTCGATCAGAAGTTCTTGCGCTCGCTCATGAGCCAGATCGGCCAGGACGCGCCAAAGAGCGCCGACGAAGCACGCGAAATGCTCAACTTCGCGAAGACGGAAGCGAACTACCTGACGGTCAGTCTCGAGGTCACCCCCGAGCAGGCCCAGAGAATCGTTTACGTCATGACCGTTTTCCCGGACTCAATCATTCTTCTTCTCCGTCACTCGGACGACCGGACCCTCGATCGCATCCCGACCGCCAACATCTATGACGTCATGGGACCCGACTCGTACCTGGTGAAGGGCAACCAGAGGCCGCCCCCCAGGGCGGTGCCAAGACCTAAATTCTTCGACTACGTCGGAGACCAAGCAGTGCCCGTCTATTGACGGTGGAGAGAGCAAGGGAAGTATGGAAAAGAAACTTAACATAGGAAGTTACGGGAAGGTGGCCTTCGGCCTCTTTCTCGCTTTCGCCACGGTATCGGCGGGTCTTCTCGTTGCGGAAGAGAGCTCGGTCAGCGCAGCGGCGAGCAAAGCTAAAGCGAAAGAGGACGAAGAGGAAAAGACGAAGGACCCGGCACGAGAAGTGACGGCTCCCCGGCGCGTGGCCCTCACCCTTTCCACCGGCGTATCAAAGACGCTGGAATTTGATTTCGACATCGGTCCCATTTTCGTAACGGACCCGACGCTCTTTGAATACCGCCGCGTAAAAGACGGCGACAAGGAAAGACGTTTGCTCCTCCGTGCCACGTCTTCCGGTTATACGGACATGACCGTCCACGACTTGAACGGCGCGCCTCGCGTGACCTACACGGTTCAGGTCTTGCGCGAAGACGCCCCCCGGGTCATCAGCCAACTCGACGAGTTGCTCGGCGACATCGAAGGCTTAAAGATCCGGGTCATCGGCGGCACCATCATGCTGGACGGCGAGATCCTCTTGCCCAAAGACATGATCCGCATCATGCGCGTGGTCGCGGCTTTGAAAGACCGCGATCCCAAGAAGAAAGAGATGAATATCAAGAACCTTGCGACCATCAGCAAGATGACGATGAACATCCTGGCCGAGCGCATCGAGCGCGAGATCGGCTCTCCGGAAATCACCTCTCGCGTAGTGAACAACAACGTCTTCCTGGAAGGCACGGCGGAAAGCGACTTCGAAGCGGATCGCGCGGTGGAAATCGCGAAGACCTATCTGCCTGAAGTCTTCATCGAGCCCACCAAAGGCGAAGGCGGCGAAGTGAAGCCGAAAGCCGCCGGCGGTACGGGCGGCCTGCCGGCCATCGTCGATTTGCTCCGGGTACGCCCGCGCCAAGCGTCGCCCCCGGCTCAGGACATCAAGATTACGGTGGACTACGTAGAATTGAACAACGAGTACGAGAAGACGTTCAACTTCGAGTGGAAACCGCTCGCGGGTGACACCAGCACCATCAAGTACGATAGCGCCTTGGGCGAACTGTCGGCGAGCTTGGTGGCGACCGTAAGTAACCTCTTTCCGAAACTCGTTACGGCGAGAAGCCATCAGCACGCCCGTGTACTGAAGGAAGAGTCCATCATTGTGAAGGATCGCTCCGACGTGCCGAGCGTGATTGAGAGCTCCATCAAGCTCTACTCGCGTATCGTGAACGAAAAAGGCGAGGCTTCGCTTCAGGAAATCCCGGTCCAGAACGTGACGAAAGTTCGGGCCGCGACCATTCCGGGATCGGACAGCATCGATCTCGGCGTGCAGATTTCCTTGAACAGCTTGCTCGGCCAAAACTCGGGCGCGCCCATCATCGCCACCAACTCCCTCCAAACCCAAGTCACCGTAAAAAACGGCGACTCGGCGGCTTTGGGCGGGTACGCGGTCGATTCCGCGCTCTCGGGTTACAACCGGGAACCGACGCGCTCCGTGGGCAGCGCCCAGGCGGCCGGTTCGAGCTCACCTCTCTTCAACCTGTCTCGGTCGAAGAGCTTCCGGCGAGACAAGCAGCAGTACATCATCTTCGTCACTCCCGAGATCCTCAGAACCGCGAGCGGAGCGACGGAAGATATAACCAGGAAATTCCGTCTGAACGCCGGAGAACGTTAGGGTAGATCTATGGCCGGGCAACCTCATGTGATCGCAGTCTTGGGTGGTAAAGGAGGCGTGGGTAAAACCACGTTCGCCGTCAACTACGCCATTGCGACCGCGGTCGACAGCAAGAGCAAAGTCATCTTGCTCGACATGGATCCGAAAGCGTGCGGCGACGTGTCCATGCTCCTCGGCATCAAGCCGAGAAGAACTATCGCAGACCTGGGCGGCCACGAAGGGCGCCTGGATGCTACCGCCATGCTGGCCCACGTAGCCCAGCATCCCTCAGGCATCCATTATATGCCGCTGACTCTCGATCCCGAGCAAGCGGCGAGTATGGAGCCGGACTTGGCCGACAAGGCCATCAAGCACCTCAAATCTTTCTACCACTACATCATCGTGGATCTCGGCAATGACGTAGACGAGACCACCGTGAAAGTCCTGGAAAACACCACCCTCATCTTCGTGCTCACGAAGCCCGAGATCATCGTGCTTCACCACACGAGGCGCATGATCGAGAAGATCCAGAACCTGCTCTTTCCGCCCGAGATGATCAAAGTCGTCTTGAACAGCTTCAGCACCAAAACGGGCATCACGCCTCAGATGGTGCAGAACAACCTCAAGAAGCAGCTCCTCTCGATCATTCCGGAAGACGAAATGACGACGGTACAGTCGATGACGAAAGCCTCGCCCTTCGTCATCGCGGCCGCCCGCACCGAAATCACCAAAGCTTATTTCACGCTCGCTCGCGCGCTCGCCGAGCACCAGGTCTTGGATAAGCTCGCGCAGCTGAAAAAGCCGTCGGACGCGAGCATGAAGCTGAAGAAGGCGCATACCGGCCAGCAGGTCGGCAAAGACGGACTGAAGGCCGCGCCCTCCTCCATCGTTTTCGATCGCAGCCAGATGAAGGGCGAAAAGCCCAGCGATGAGTGGTCGTCTTTGAAGCAGCGCATTCACCGCCAGCTCATCGAGACCATGGACTTGAAAAAGGTCGATACCGAGACCGGTAATGACTCCAAGAAGAAAGCCGTCCTTCGTGAAAAAACGAAAACGGTCGTCGTCGAGCTCCTCGACAAAGAAGTCCATCCGTTCCGGTCCCGCGACGAGATCCAGATGCTCGTCAAAGAAGTCTTGGACGAGGCCTTGGAGCTCGGTCCCATTCAGGATCTCTTGCTCGACGAGTCCGTCTCGGAAATCATGGTGAACCGGAAAGACCAAATTTACGTGGAACGCTCCGGTAAGCTCGTTCTTTCGAACAAGACCTTCTCCGGCACGAGCCAGCTGCTATCGGTCATCGAGCGCATCGTCGCGCCTCTCGGACGCCGCATCGATGAGAAAACGCCTTACGTGGATGCCCGTCTTCCGGACGGCTCTCGCGTACACGCGATCATCCCTCCCCTCGCCGTTCAGGGACCGATGATCACCATCCGTAAGTTCGCCAAGAGCCGCATCACCTACAAAGATTTGGTGAAGTACGGCTCCATGACGGATGAAATGGCCGATTTCCTACGTTCCTGCATCGAAGCGCGCCTTAACTGCGTGATTTCAGGCGGCACGGGATCGGGAAAAACGACGTTACTCAACGTCATGGCCTCTTTCATTCCGACCAACGAGCGTATCTTGACCGTCGAAGACGCCGCCGAGCTTCAGCTCCCGCAGGATCACTGGGGACGTCTCGAAACGCGCGCGCCGAACCTCGAAGGCCAAGGCGCGGTGACCATCCGAGACCTGGTGAGAAACACGCTGCGTATGCGACCTGACCGCATCATCGTCGGTGAGTGCCGCGCGGGCGAAGCGCTTGACATGCTTCAAGCCATGAACACCGGTCACGATGGCTCGATGACCACGATTCACTCGAACACGCCTCGCGACTGCATCTCTCGCATGGAGACGCTGGTCATGATGGCGGGCATGGATCTGCCGGCGAAAGCCATTCGCGAGCAGATCGCTTCCGCCGTGAACCTCATCGTGCAGCAGACGCGTCTCAGTGACGGGTCTCGTAAGGTGACCAGCATCACGGAAGTCTGCGGTATGCAGGGTGAAGTGGTCACCCTTCAGGAAGTTTTCGCTTTCAAGCGCACTGGCATGGACAAAAATCGCAAGGTACTCGGTAAATTCGTCGCCACCGGCTTCATTCCGAAGTTTGTCGACGAGCTCGAGCAGCAAGGCATCAAGATCCCCCGCGGTATCTTTTCCGTGGGCTGAGGATAGACGACATGGAACTTTCGACAATCTTAAAATACGTCTCGATCGGCTGGGTGGGCGGCGTCATCCTGGTAGGGCTTCTCATCAACGGCGACAAGCTCTACTCGTGGGCGGGCGGCAAGATCATGGGCGAGACCGAGTGGATGGTCGCGAAGCTCGATCTCATGTTCATCGAAATAACCGTGCAGCGCTGCTTACGTAACTACAGCATCTACCTGGCTTGTCTTTTTCTCCTTGGGCCCTTCCTCCTGTATCCGTCCCTCGGGGGCGGCGTGGTGTTCGGGCTCCTTTTCCTTTTCATCGGCTGGAAGCTTCCCGGCAAAGCCATCAACATCATGCATAAGCGCCGGGTGAAGAAGTTCGTCCTCCAGATGGTGGACGGCCTTTCCCTCATGTCGAACTCCCTTCGCTCCGGCCTTAACGTGAACCAGGCCTTGCAGCTCGTTTCCGACGAGCTGGCGAATCCGATCTCTCAGGAGTTCAACCTGGTGCTCAGCCAGAACAAACTCGGTCAGACGCTCGAAGACGCCATGTCGAACCTGGCCGTGCGCCTCCCGGCCGATGACGTCGAGATGTTCACCACCAGCGTGAACATCTTGAAAGAGACCGGCGGTAACCTCGCCGAAACCTTCGAAACGATTTCCTATACCATCCGTGAGCGCATCAAAGTGGAGTCAAAAATCTCCGCGATGGTCTCTCAGGGCGTCATGCAAGGAGTCATCGTCGTATTGATGCCCTTCGCCCTAGGCGCGGTGCTCTACACCATCGATAAAGAGCGCATCCTGCCGATGTTTACGACGATTCCGGGCTGGGTGTTGCTCACCCTCATGATGATGCTTCAGTTCGCGGGTGGATTCGCCATCTGGAAGATCATTCAGGTCCGCGTCTAGTTATACGGCGCGCCATTCAGAACCCTCGGTTGAATCGCGGGCTTAGGTAGTCTCAATGCACGGCCGATAAGTAACTATGGCCGAAACGCCCGCGAAGCGGACTCCCAAGTTTTTTCCGGGGATAGATCTGCTCAGAGCGATCGCCGCGATGCTCGTCGTGGTGAACCACATCCGCAATCTCTTTTTCATGGACTACGCTGAGGTGGTCCACAAAAGCTGGCTGGTGAAATCTTCTTACTTCGTGACCGGCCTCGGTCATCAGTCGGTCATCATTTTCTTCGTTCTGAGTGGCCTGCTCGTGGGCGGCAAGGTTGTGGAGACCATGCAAAGCGGTTCCTGGTCCTGGGTTCAGTATTTGATCGAGCGCGGCACTCGCCTGTGCATAGTCTTGTGGCCCGCGCTCGTGCTGACCTTTTGCTGGGACTACCTCGGCAACCAGTTATTTGATTTCGCTCGCGCTTACGCCATCGCTCCGCTCGGCGACAACGTCATCCCGCTGGACATGGCGGCGGCCTCCACGCTGCGCGTGTATCTCAGTAACGCGTTTTTTCTTCAGGGAATCTTGGCGCCGAGTGCCGGGACAAATGGATCGTTATGGAGCTTGAGCAACGAGTTTTGGTACTACCTGGCTTTTCCCGCGATACTCCTTAGCTGGAGCTCTCGCGTTTCTCTCAGAAACAAAGGGATCAGTCTTTTCATCCTCTTCGTGTCGTTAGGAATCGTTCAGCGCGGCGGCATGAAGGAAGGCTTTGCGATTTGGCTTTTGGGCGTGGTTGCCGCCCGTCTTGGACGGCGCTTGTCCTCGGAACGAGGCGGGCGGCTCGTGGCTGGAGTCGCCGTAGGCTTACTCATCGTGGCGCTCTCGGTGGCTCGCTCCAGACTCGTGCCTCACGCCGATTACTTGATCGGGCTCGCCACCGCGCTCCTGGGTTTGGCCATTCTTCGCCTGCCTTCGAATCAGAACGGGCCGATCTCGAAAACCGCGAGCTTCTTCTCGAGCTTTTCGTACACGCTCTATCTCACGCATCTGCCTTTTTTGGTTTTCCTACGAGCCTGGCTGAAAGCCACGCCTCGTTGGCAACCCGATCTCACGAGCGCGGCATGGGCCGCGGCTTTCTGTTTAGCCGCGACGGTTTGGGCGTATCTCGTCTTCCGAGTCACCGAGGCCCACACGCCTCAATTGCGCCAGTTCCTCACACGCCGTTTCGTAAAGCCCGAAACGGCGCAGCCTCAAGAACGCAAATCCAAAGCCGCTTAAGCGCTCTCTTAAAAGGTAGGCCCTACCCTTTTAGGCTAGGCTACTGCAAAAAAGAATGAGAATGAGAATGAGTGGGGAATTCCTTCCGAGAACTCATGCTCATTCTCGATCTCATTCTCATTCTTTTTTCCCCTTCATTGGGTAGGAGGGGGGCTCACGCCCCCCGTCCTCCCACACCACCGTACGTACGGTTCCGTATACGGCGGTTCATGTCCGAATTAAGTTTGAGCTGCT